>NZ_JAFMHJ010000010.1 GCF_017854565.1 Yoonia sp. | reverse complement strand
GCTACCACACTGGATTCACTAGATGAATCCCTCACAGAATTTGTGCAACAGAGCCTGACACAGGGGGAAAGGCGTCGGAACACCGTCCACATTGGAAAACAAGGCGCGTATTTGGCTGCGGTGGATCAGCAAGCACCGCAGCGACGCGGCACCATAAAGGACCAAGATGGCCAGCCAGCCGATCCAGCCCAACAGAACAAAGATGACCGCCCTCACTTGACCAAGGTTTTACATATCAATCCCTTGGGCCGCGAATAATTGCCGCTGGTCACTTGGCAACCAAAGAAATGGAATCGTGCAAACAACAAGGCCAGCAACGGGCACCAGATGCCATAGATCGCTGCGGATGAATTCGAGGGCCGTCGATGTCAGGCCGCGAATGTAAAACAACATGCACGCCCCAAGCGCCGGAACCAAAGGCAGCGTGAAACCAACCATCTGCGGGTTCTAGATTGTTTGTGGCGCAAGTCCGTTTAACCCATCCACGGTTTCTGCAAACATGATCAGAAAAAAGGCCATGAGGGCGATGGCATGTGACGGCCAGCAGGATTCCGAAACGCTGCCGCGCGCAATCACGGCGACACAAATCAAACTGGTGCCCGCCGTCATCGCCAAAAACAAAAGGTCCCAGAATTGCGCGATCATGAGCCGCCATTATCCAAATTTCACGCTCTGCACCAGCGCGTTGTCCGAACCGCTGACAGTCACGCGGTCCGACAATCGTGATCATTTCGAAAGGTGGGGGACAGTTGCGCCCCAACGCGACTTCGATCGAATTTTACGCCAGCGGAAGCGGTCGCCCTTCCGATTTCATCTATTGCGGAACTTTATTATATTGGTGAATGACGGTCAGGCCGTGCATCGTCAAATCCTCTTCGAAGAAGTCAAAAAGATGCTCGGCCTGCTGGAACAGAGGGGCCAGCCCCCCGGTCGCAATCACTTGCATCTCAACGCCGCGTTCTGCTTTGATCCGCGCACATATCTCGCGGACAAGGCCAATGTAGCCCCAGAAGACGCCGGACTGCATGCAGGCCACGGTATTGGTCCCCACAACGCGCTGCGGTTTGGTGATATCCACATGCGGCAGGGCGGCGGCGGCATTGTGCAAGGCTTCGAGGCTCAGGTTGACGCCCGGAGCGATCACGCCGCCGACATAGGCGCCATCGGTGTCCACAACATCAAATGTGGTCGCCGTGCCGAAATCAACCACGATCAGGTCGCCGCCGTGTCGGTCAAACGCCCCTGCGGTATTGACCAGCCGATCCGGGCCGACCTGTGTGCCTGCGTCCACGCGCGGATCATGGGGCAGCAGGCAATCGGGCTTGCCCACCACCCAAGGCCGACAGTTGAAATAGCGGTCCGCTAGGACCCGCAGATTGAACACGACGCGCGGCACGGTCGAACTGACGATCACCTCATCGATAGTGACATCGACATTCTGGAACCGCATCAATGTCGATAGCCAGACGTAATATTGGTCGGCCGTCCGCTGCCATTCGGTTGACGTCCGCCATGTGGCAATAAACGTCTTGCCATCCCAGATCGAAAACACGGTATTGGTATTGCCGCAGTCAATTGCCAAAAGCATGTGCCGCCCCCCCTTTTCAGAAAAACACATCCGCGGCAGAAATAGCGCGCGGTCCGGTGCCCGTAATCAAGACAAGATTGCCATCCTCGTCGATGGTGTCAAAGAGGCCGGTCACGTCTTCACGCCCAGTGCGGGCGGTGATCACCTCGCCCAGTCGGGCGGCATTGCCAAGCCAGTCCTGACGGATGCGTTGAAAGCCGAAATGCGCCAGCTTGTCCTCTTGGGTGGCGTAGGCATCGGCGAGCGTCGCAAGGAAATCCAAGGGCGTGACATCCCAACCGCCTGCCGCCCGCAGACTGGTTGGGGCAAAGCTGGCGTCGGTGACGCCCTGCGGGGTATGGGTCAGGTTGACCCCGACGCCGATCGACAGGTAGTCGACGAATGGCCCCTGTCCGCTACATTCCAACAAGATACCAGCGACTTTGCCGCCCGCCAGCAACACGTCATTGGGCCACTTCAACGCCAGCTTTTCAGAGGGGACATAGATCGCCAAAGCGGCAAAGAGCGCATTGGCTGCCAGAAATGACCGGCGTGCGGCCTCGGCGGGTGTTGCGCTTGGCTTGAAGATCAATGTGGCGTTCAGATTGCCCTGCGGGGTGACCCACGACCGGCCCCGGCGGCCACGCGCGGCTGTCTGCGTTCTGGCCATGATCCACGTCGGCCGTTCCAAAAGCGGCGCACGGCGCACCGCCTCGGCCATTGTGCTATCCACGCTGTCAAGAACGACGCGCGCGTACCCTTCGGGCCAATGCCCGTGGCCTGTGTCCCTAGTTGACAAGCGTTGCAGCCGCAGCGGCGGCCAGTGGTTCAATGCCAAACAGATTCACAACACCCACGACCATGATCAAGGCGGAGCCCATCAAGAAAGCCCAGAGCACCGGTGCCATCTTGCCATCAAGCGCGTCGACTTCTTCGCCAAAGTACATGTAGTAGACAAGGCGCAGGTAGTAGAACGCGCCAATCACCGATGCGATCACGCCAGCCACGGCCAACCAGCCAAGGCCACCGTCATATGCCGCGCGCAGCACGTAGAACTTGCCAAAGAAGCCCACCATCGGCGGCACGCCTGCAAGGCTGAACAGCAGCACCAGCATGGCCAGTGCGCGCAGCGGCTGACGTTTGGAATACATCCGCAGGCTTTCGATATTGGTCACCGGGCGGCCATCACGTTCCATGCCCAGAATGAACGCGAACGTCCCGACGTTCATCGTCACATAGATCGCCATATAGATCAGCATCGCCTGCACGCCAAATGCCGTGCCCGCCGCCAGCCCCATCAGCGCAAAGCCCATGTGCGCAATCGAAGAGTAGGCCATCAGACGTTTGATGTCTTTTTGACCGATCGCGGCAATCGCACCAAGAAACATCGAGACGACCGACAGGAAGGCGACGATCTGCTGCCACTCGCCGACGATCCCGCCGAATGCGTCATGCACAACGCGCGCAAACAGCGCCATGGCCGCGACTTTGGGTGCCGTCGCGAAAAAGGCAGTAACGGGTGTGGGCGAACCTTCGTAGACGTCCGGTGTCCACATGTGGAACGGCGCGGCCGACACCTTGAATGCAAAACCAGAGATCAGGAAAACCAGACCGAACAGCAGACCCAATGACGGCTCGTTTTCGGTGGCTTCGATGATGCCGCTGAACAGCGTGGTGCCCGCAAAACCATAGGTCAGCGACGCCCCATAAAGCAGCAAGCCCGACGACAGCGCACCCAGCACGAAATACTTCAGGCCGGCTTCGGTGGATTTGATACTGTCGCGGCGCAGTGACGCAACAACATAAAGCGCCAGCGACTGCAGCTCCAGCCCCATGTACAGCGCCATCAGGTCGCCGGCGGACACCATGACCATCATCCCGACCACGGCCAAGGCAACCAAGACCGGATATTCGAACCGCAACAGGCCCCGGCGCTGCATATAACCTTCGCTCATCAGCAGGACAGCGGCGGCGGACAGCAGGATCGTGACTTTGGAAAACCGTGCAAAGCCGTCGTCGACGAACATCCCGTCAAAGGCCGCGTGCGTCCCCTGCCCCGTCATCCCAATCCACACAGCGAGCAGGACAAACACTCCCGCCGTTAACCATGTCAGCAAGGGCGCCATTGCATCCTTGGTTGTGTAGACCGCGCCAAGCAGGGCCAGCATGGCGTAAACCGCCAGCAGGATTTCAGGCATCACGATTTGAATATCAGCCGAGACCATGTCGTCCGTTCCTTAATGCGCAGCGAACTGGCTGGCGGCTGCAAAGCTTGCCAAAGCAGTGTCGTAGTTTCCGACCAGCGCCGTCACGCTTGGGCCGATCAGGTCGAGAACCAGTGCGGGGTAGACCCCCAGCAACAGTGTCATCGCAACCAGCGGGACAAAAATCGCCCGCTCGCGGCGCGTCATGTCGGTGATGCTTCTCAGGCTTTCCTTGATCAGGTCGCCCATGACGACGCGGCGGTACAGCCACAGCGCATATGCCGCCGACAAGATCACCCCAGACGTCGCCACAGCAGCGACCCATGTATTCACTTGGAAAATCCCGATCAGCGTCAGGAATTCTCCGACAAACCCCGATGTGCCCGGCAGGCCGACGTTGGCCATCGTGAAGAACATAAAGATCATCGCATAGGCGGGCATCCGATTGACCAGACCACCATAGGCCGCGATTTCGCGGGTGTGCATCCGGTCATAGATCACGCCGACACACAAAAACAGCGCACCCGAGATAAAGCCGTGGCTGATCATCTGAAAGATCGCGCCATCAATGCCCTGCTGGTTGACCGCAAATATCCCCATGGTCACGAAACCCATATGGGCCACGGAACTATAGGCAATCAGCTTTTTCATATCTTCCTGAACCAGAGCCACCAGCGACGTATAGACGATGGCAATGGCCGACAGCCACAGCACCAGCGGCCCCATCACGTCGGACCCGACAGGGAACATCGGCAGGCTGAACCGCAAAAAACCATAGCCGCCCATCTTGAGCAGGATCGCGGCCAGCACCACAGACCCGCCGGTCGGGGCCTGAACATGCGCATCGGGCAGCCAAGTATGGACCGGCCACATCGGCATTTTCACCGCAAAGCTGGCAAAGAAAGCCAGCCAAAGCAGGGTTTGCATGCCACCCGCGATGTGAATGCCCAGCACGCTGAACGGTTCGGTCGCAAAGGTGTGGGTCATCAGCGTCGGAATATCGGTCGTGCCAGCATCCGCAAACATCGCAACCATCGCGACCAGCATCAGCACAGAGCCAAGGAAGGTATATAGAAAGAACTTGAACGATGCATAAATCCGGTTCTTGCCGCCCCAGATACCGATGATCAGGAACATCGGTATCAGACCCGCTTCGAAGAACAGGTAGAACAGCACTAGATCAAGCGCCATGAACACGCCCAGCATCAGGGTCTCGAGGATCAAGAACGCGATCATGTATTCCTTGACGCGCACTTTGACGTCCCAGCACGACCCGATCACCAATGGCATCAGGAAGGTGGTCAGCATCACAAACAGCACCGAAATCCCATCGACGCCCATTTTATACTGCAAACCAAGCAGCCATGGCCGGGTTTCGACCATTTGGAACCCGGTGTTGGCGGCGTCAAAGTTCGCTAGGATAAACAGCGATGTCAGGAAGGTCACCAGCGTCGTGACCAGCGCGACCCATTTGGCGTTGCGCTGTGCGGCGGCATCATCGCCCCGCAAGAACAGCGCAAGAATGACTGCGCCCAACAGCGGGATGAACGTAGTCAGCGAAAGGATATTGCCCATCAGTTTGCCCCCCCGGTCAAAGACACCCAGGTCAGCAGCACCGTAATTCCCAGCACCATCGCAAAGGCATAGGTGAACAGGTAGCCCGACTGCGCCCGACCCGCGAGCCGTGTAAAGAATGGAATAATACCCATGGTCAGCCCGTCAATCCCGCCATCAATGGTCTTGGTATCGCCCTGCTTCCACAAGAACCGGCCAATCGCAAACGCCGGGCGGACAAAGATGACGTTATACAGTTCGTCAAAATACCATTTGTTGAGCAGGAAGTTGTAAAGCGGTGCCTGCTGCGCGGCCAATTTGGCTGGCAGATCAGGGCGGCGGATATACATTTGATAGGCCAGTCCAAGCCCCGAGAGCATGGCCAGAAATGGTGAGAGCTTGACCAGCCAGTGCACCTCGTGGGCATCGTTCAGAACGGTATTGCCGGGCCCTGCGTGAATTGCGCCCACGCCGGGTGCGCCGGTCAGCACATAATGATGCTCGGCCTGCGCAGAAGCATGCTTATCTTCGGCGGCGGGTGCGGCGGCTTCTGCACCATGTGTCGTTGTTGCTTCGTGGTCAGCGGCAGCGCTAGGTTCACCGGCTTCGGCGTAGGGCACGCCAAAGAACTTACCGACTTTGTCGGTGTGACCAAAAAACACGCCGTAGCCCAACATTCCGCTAAAGACCGCGCCAACGGCCAGCACATAGAGCGGCACCATCATGGACAGCGGGCTTTCATGCGCGTGGTCATGGGTATGCGCGTCGCCCCGGGCGGTGCCATAGAACGTCATGAACATCAGGCGCCAGCTATAAAAACTGGTCATGAAGGCCGCAATTAGCAGCATCCAGAACGCATAGCCACCGGCGGTGCCTGCATAGGCGCTCTCGATGATGGCGTCCTTGGATACAAACCCGGCAAAGCCAACAGGAAAGCCGATATAAAGGAACGGAATCCCCACACCCGTAATCGCCAGCGTGCCGATCATCATCATCATGAACGTCTTGGGGATCTTGTGGCGCAGACCACCATAGTTGCGCATGTCCTGTTCGTGATGCATCGCGTGGATCACCGAACCGGCCCCAAGAAACAACATCGCCTTAAAGAAGGCATGCGTCAGCAGGTGGAACATCGCAACCGAATAGACGCCCAGACCGGCCGCAACGAACATATAGCCAAGCTGCGAACAGGTCGAATAGGCAATCACGCGCTTGATGTCGGTCTGCACCAGACCCACGGTCGCGGCGAAAAACGCGGTCGAGGCGCCAAGGAAGACGATGAACATCTTTGTCTCGGGTGCATATTCCATCAGGGGTGACATGCGGCAGACAAGGAAGACACCGGCGGTGACCATGGTCGCGGCGTGGATCAGGGCCGACACCGGCGTCGGGCCTTCCATCGCGTCCGGCAACCACGTGTGCAAGAGCAACTGTGCGGATTTACCCATGGCACCAACGAACAACAGGAAGGCCAAAAGGTTCGCCGCATTCCAATCGGTCCACAGGAAGGTGATCGACTGTTCCGCAAGACCGGGCGCCGCGGCAAAGATATCATCAAAGCGGATGCTGTCGGTCATCATGTAAATGCCAAAGATGCCCAGAGCGAAGCCAAAGTCACCCACGCGGTTGACCACGAACGCCTTGATCGCGGCGGCATTCGCGCTTGGCTTGCGGTAATAGAAACCAATCAACAGGTATGACGCGACGCCGACGCCTTCCCAGCCAAAGAACATCTGCACAAGGTTGTCGGATGTGACCAGCATCAGCATCGTGAAGGTAAAGAACGACAGGTAGGCAAAGAAGCGCGGGCGGTAGGACTCGGTTTCTTTGAAATTGTCGTCATGGGCCATGTAGCCAAACGAATAAAGGTGAACGAGCGCCGAAACCGTTGTGATCACGATCAACATGATCGCCGTCAGCCGATCCATCCGGATTGCCCAATCCGTGGAAAGCGTGCCGCTTTCGATCCAGCGCATGATCTGGATATTCTCGGTCACGCCATCGAACGACAAAAATACGATCCATGACAGGATGGCCGCCAGAAACAGCAGGCCGGTGGCCGTCCACTGGGCCGCTTTTTCACCAATCAGCTTCCAGCCAAATCCGCAAAGGATCGCGCCCACAAGCGGGGCAAACAGGATGATGGTTTCCATTGTGATCAGCCCTTCATCACGTTGACGTCTTCAACGTCGATGGTCCCGCGGTTGCGGAAGAAACAAACAAGAATGGCCAGCCCAATCGCAGCCTCGGCGGCAGCGACGGTCAGCACGAACAGCGTGAACACCTGCCCGACCAGATCGCCCAGATAGCTGGAAAAGGCGACAAGATTGATGTTCACCGCCAGCAGCATCAGTTCGATGCTCATCAACAGGATGATCACGTTCTTGCGGTTCAGGAACAGGCCAAAGATGCCAATGACAAACAGCGCGGCAGCCACCGCGAGATAATGTTCAAGTCCGATCATTGGGCCGTTCCCTCAGTCTTCAGCGAGGCGAAGAAATTTCCAGAAATTTCTTTGGTCCCCAAAATTTTTCGAGAAGTATTTTGCATCACAACCCCTGCCCCGGCTTCACGTCCCGCAATTCCATCGCTTTTGCAGGATCGCGGTACATCTGGGCCAGCACATTCTGGCGCTTGATGTCCACCCGGTGGCGCAGGGTCAGCACAATCGCCCCGATCATCGCCACAAGCAGGATCAGACCGGCCAGTTGGAACAGCATGATGTATTTATCATAGATCAACAGCCCAAGAGCCGCCGTATTGCTGACATCGCCCGCCGGGGCGGCGATCCGGGCCTCGTAGCCGTCGGAAAAGCCCCAGACGCCCAAGGCCAGGGCAAGCTGCATGATGATCACGACACCGATCAGCAGGGCCAGCGGCATGTATTTCGTCATTTCCGCCTTCAGCTCGGCGAAATCGACGTCCAGCATCATCACGACGAACAAAAACAGCACCGCGACTGCGCCCACGTAGACAATGATCAGCAGCATCGCGACGAACTCTGCGCCCAACGTCACGAACAACCCAGCCGACGACAAAAACGCGAGGATCAGCCACAGGACTGAATGCACCGGGTTCCGGCTGACGACTGTGAACAACCCGCCGACCACGGTGGTAATCGCAAAAAGGTAGAATGTGAACGCGAAAACGGTCATTCTTTTTCGTCCTTTTCCAACACTTCGTTAGCCAATTCCATGGCTTTGGTCATGGCGGGCAATCCGGCGAACAGGCCCATCTGGGCTATGGCTTCGGCGATTTCCTGCTTCGTCGCGCCAGCTTCGACCAGATGCCGCACGGTCAGCCGGATCTGCGCCTCGGCCTGCGCACCCAGCACGGTCAACCCGGCCAGCGTCAGCAGGAGCCGCGTTTTCGCGTCCAGCCCGGCGGGATTGATGCCATTGCCAAAGAACATCTCCATGGTTTCCTTGGACATGGTGGGCCACATCGCTTCGAACCCTTTGGGCGTAAAGGCATTCATGTCGATGTTCATCGACTTGGCCCAGTCCTGGCCCATCTTCATCATCGCGTCAAAGGGGTTCTGATCGGTCATCTGTAAGGTGCATCCAGTTCAAGGTTGCGTGCAATCTCAGCTTCCCAGCGGTCACCGTTTTCGAGCAGCTTGGTCTTGTCGTAGTACAGTTCTTCGCGGGTTTCGGTACTGAATTCGAAATTCGGGCCTTCGACGATAGCATCGACCGGACAGGCCTCTTGGCAGAAACCGCAGTAGATGCATTTGGTCATGTCGATGTCATAGCGGGTGGTGCGCCGACTGCCATCATCGCGCGGCTCGGCGTCAATCGTAATCGCCTGCGCAGGGCAAACCGCCTCGCACAGTTTGCAGGCGATGCACCGTTCTTCCCCATTGGGATAACGGCGCAGTGCGTGTTCACCCCGGAAACGAGGGCTAAGTGGCCCCTTTTCATGCGGGTAGTTCAGCGTTGCCTTGGGGGCAAAGAAATACTTCATCCCCAGCTTGAAGCCCTGCCAGAAATCCTGAAGCAGGAAATACTTCACCGCGCGCGTGTAATCCATTTGGGTCATTATCAGCCTCCCATAGTCCAGCGGGCCCAAAAGCCCCCCAGAACTTCGAATTTTGCCAGAAACGACACCAGAACGACCCAAGCCAAAGACATCGGCAGGAACACTTTCCAGCCAATCCGCATCAGTTGGTCGTAGCGGTAACGCGGGGTGATGGCCTTGACCATCGCGAACATGAAGAAAACGGCCGACATCTTGAGGATCATCCAGAAAATGCCGTCGGGCAGGAACGGCACGGGTGACAGCCAGCCGCCAAAGAACAAGAGCGTGGTCAGCGCGCACATCAGCACCACCGCCATCAATTCACCGATCATAAAAAGCAGAAACGGGGTCGATGAATATTCAACCTGATAGCCCGCAACAAGTTCCGATTCCGCCTCGGGCAGGTCGAACGGCGGACGGTTGGTTTCCGCCAAGGCGCTGATAAAGAACAAGAACAACATCGGGAAATGCGCGACCCAATACCAGTTGAACAGACCCGCATTGCCGTCTTGCGCGGCAACGATATCACCGAAGTTCAGCGACCCGGTCGAGATGATGACACCAACGATGATCAGGCCAATCGACACCTCGTAGGAAATCATCTGGGCGGCGGACCGGAGCGAACCAAGGAATGGGTATTTGGAGTTTGACGCCCAGCCACCCATGATCACGCCGTAGACTTCCAACGATGAAATCGCAAAGACATACAGGATGGCGACGTTGATATCGGCCAGCACCCAGCCGTCATTGAACGGGATCACCGCCCAGGCAATCACGGCCAATACAAAAGCGATCATCGGGGCCAGGAAAAACACGAATTTATCAGCACCCGCAGGGACGATGATTTCTTTTACGATGTATTTCAGAAAGTCGGCAAAGGATTGCAGCAGGCCAAACGCCCCCACCATATTCGGCCCCTTGCGCATCTGCACAGCGGCCCAGACCTTGCGGTCGGCATACATCAGGAATGCCAACGCCACCAGAAGCGGGACCAGAACCAGCAGACACTGCCCGAGGATCACAAGGACGATGCCAAGGTTGGTATTGGTGAAGAATTCAACCATCTTTATTCCCTCACACCGATGTTACGGCGTTTGCGTTAGGCAGCGCGTAACCAATCCGCGCCACACATGCCAGCCCTTGGGTGGCAATTATCCTGGTCATGCCCTGCACCTATTCAGCCGCCAACGCGGTTTGTGACCGCGCTTTTGCGTTCGCGCTCAACTCGGCCATCAGGCTGGAGGCGCGCGTGATAGGGTTTGTCAGGTAGAAATCGGTGATTATGTTGACGAAATCAGCTTTGCCCGGCTTTTTGACCTTGATCGGTTGCCAGTCGTTTTCGGCAACCTCGTCGATTTGGCCCAGATGCGGATGCGCCGCTACCACTGCCTGCCGCAACTGCGCCATGCTGTCAAACGGCAGCGTCGCGTCCAGTTCCGCAGACAAGGCCCGCAGGATCGCCCAATTTTCCTTGGCCTCGCCCGGTGGAAAGCTGGCCCGCAGTGCCAATTGCGGGCGGCCTTCGGTGTTTACGAACACGCCGTTTTCTTCGGTATAGGCCGCACCGGGCAGGATGATATCCGCGCGATGCGCACCACGGTCGCCGTGGCTACCCTGATAGATCACGAATGCACCCGCGGGCACATCGCCCTCGTCGGCAGCAAGGTTATAAACAACGTCGGCACCGTCCAGTGCAGCGGTCAGACCGCCATCTGTGACAGCACCCACATCCATCGCACCGACGCGCCCGGCTGCCGTGTGCAGGATCATGAACTTTGACTTGGTGCGTTGAGCCAGCGCCATGGCGGTTGCCAGCACCGCATCGCCGTCCTTGCGGGCCAATGCGCCCATACCGACGATGATCAGCGACGGCTTGTCCGCAACGGCACTGTCAACGCGCGCCAGAAGGTCCGTCATCACGTCAGGCGATGTGCCGACATGGTCATATTCAAATGTCAGATCGACCTTTGGCCCGATCAGCCCCACATTCGCACCACGCGACCACGCCTTGCGCAGGCGCGCGTTCAAAACGGGCGCTTCGACGCGTGGGTTGGTGCCGATCAACATGATCGTCTCGGCGGTGTCGATGTCTTCGATCGCAGCAGTCCCGACATATGCAGACCGGTTGCCAATCGGCAGCTGCGCGCCATCGGTCCGACATTCGATGCGCCCGCCCTGCCCTTCGATCAGCTGCTTTAATGCGAACGCCGCCTCGACCGGGACCAGATCACCGACAAGGCCGGCAAGTTTTTTGCCCTTCATGGCGGCCGCCGCAGCGGTCAGCGCCTCGGGCCAACTGGCTTTGCGCAATTTGCCATTTTCGCGGATATAGGGCGTATCAAGACGCTGCTTGCGCAAGCCGTCCCAGACAAAGCGTGTTTTGTCCGAAATCCATTCCTCGTTCACGCCGTCATGATTGCGCGGCAAGAACCGCATCACTTCACGGCCCTTGGTATCAACGCGGATATTTGAACCAAGCGCATCCATCACGTCGATGGATTCGGTCTTGGTCAATTCCCACGGACGGGCGGTAAAGGCATAGGGTTTCGACACCAGCGCGCCAACCGGGCACAGGTCAATGATATTGCCCTGCATGTTGCTATTAAGGGTTTCACCCAGATACGACGTAATCTCGGAATCTTCGCCACGGCCCGTCTGGCCCATCTGGTGAATGCCAGCCACCTCGGTGGTGAAACGCACGCAACGGGTACATGAAATGCAGCGGGTCATGTGGGTTTCGACCAGCGGACCCAGATCAAGATCTTCGCTTGCACGCTTTGGTTCGCGAAAACGGCTGAAATCGACGCCGTAGGCCATCGCCTGATCCTGCAGATCACATTCGCCGCCCTGGTCGCAAATCGGGCAATCAAGCGGATGGTTGATCAGCAAAAATTCCATCACGCCCTCACGGGCCTTCTTGACCATCGGGCTGTTGGTTTTGACAACCGGCGGCGCACCGTCTGGACCGGGGCGCAGATCCTTGACCTGCATGGCACAGGACGCGGCGGGCTTGGGTGGGCCGCCCACGACCTCGACCAGACACATCCGGCAGTTACCTGCGATGGACAGACGTTCGTGATAGCAGAACCGAGGGATTTCGACCCCCGCCTCTTCACAGGCCTGGATCAGGGTCATGGCCCCGTCAACTTCGACCTCAGTTCCATCAATGATGACTTTGCGCAGATCAGACATGGCGTGCCTTTATATTCCCGGTCGCACCTATCCCATTGCAGCAGGAAGGCAGCGTTGCGCCGGGTTCTAACGCGACACGCACCGCGATGCCAGTCAGATTGACAAAAAACCTGTCAAATTTCGGCCATGTTGCAGCGGCTTATCGCAGCAGGCGGCCAACCTGCGTCCCTTGGGCGATCTGGGCGCGGCCCACAGCGCAATATGACGACTCATCATTTGCGACCGCACCAAGTGCTGCAAGCTTCTCGCGGGCAATCGCTTCGAGCCTGCGTTTTTCGGCCCCGTCATCGACATATGCCTCAATTTCAGCATCGGAATAGCCTAATGCGCTGGCATGATTCTTGAGCGATTGCAGAAACCCGATGCCCCTAAACGTCCGCGCGCGAATACTGCTGCATTTGTCCGATATCTCAATCGCCATGCCCACATCAATCAGGCCATCGCGCACGTAAGGCACATCCTTCAGCGCGGTTTGCGCCGAAAGGCTGCCAGCAAGGGCGATGCCGGCAAGCGACAGGGCCGCAACAAGGGCGCGTGTCTTGGTCATGGTTATCTCCTATCGGGCGCAGCGGATACGCCTGCCCTTTCGCTGACAGACATCGCGATTGCGGCAAGGATATTCAATATCAGCGCAATGATAACAGAATAATTGCGCCGTGCCGCAGCGAAGATTCGGGTTAATGTATTGGGACAAAACGGGTTATCTGCGCCGCTTCCGCGACGGGGCGACACCGCCCAGTCCAGCCGCCGCGCCATACGCCCAGAGCGGCGCGTTATCCGCACGCACCGCCTGCACGGTGAACCACGTCGGGACGCCGCAAATCATCGCCGTGACAAATGCCCGCCGATGCTTGTGCGCCATCAAGAATGTTGCGAAATGCCATGGGCAACGCCAGCTTTGCGGCCCATGGCCATGCCTTAGTTAACCGGCACCAGAACCGCGCTCATCGCCGTGCCTTCGAGTAATTCAGCATCCGCTGCGGCGCACAAATCTGCGCCCGTCAGTTCGACCCCATGTTTGGCCATAAAGCTACGCTCTGCCACGTCGGTTTCCACCTCGATCGCATCACGCAGACCCATGGCAGACAGCGATCCGCGCCCGACTTCGTTGCGCTTTTCGTTGACCAGGAGGTCCAGCGCACCGTCATAGGTGTAGCGTGCGCAGTTCTGCGCGACCGTGTTGGCCACCTTGAGCGTGGCATAATAAACCGGCGTCGGCAGCGTAAACAGCTTTTGCACCGCCGGGTCCGAAAATTCGCGCGCGGCCTGTGGGCCGGTTGCACATCCTGCCATGGCCAAGGCCACCGCGCCAAAGATCAATCCGCGTATCATCATTCTGCTGCCACCGCTGTTGTACGTTTATGGGCGATCCGGTCCTCTATTTCGTCCCGGAAGTTCTTGATCAGGCCTTGGATCGGCCAAGCAGCGGCATCGCCAAGCGCGCAAATCGTGTGCCCTTCGACCTGCTTTGTCACGTCAAGTAACATGTCAATCTCGTCGACGCTGGCATCGCCTTTAACCAGCCGCGCCATCACGCGCATCATCCAGCCGGTGCCTTCGCGACAGGGGGTGCATTGACCGCAACTTTCGTGTTTGTAAAACTTTGAGAGCCGCCAAATCGCTTTGATCATGTCCGTGGACTGATCCATCACGATCACCGCCGCCGTGCCAAGCGATGATCCCTTTTCCTTGAGCGCATCAAAATCCATCACGGCGTCGCGCATATTTTCGCCGCGCACGCATGGCACCGACGACCCGCCGGGGATCACGGCCTTGAGGTTATCCCAACCGCCGCGAATACCGCCACAATGCTTTTCGATCAGTTCCTCAAAGCTGATCGACATCTCTTCTTCGACCACGCAGGGATTGTTTACATGGCCCGAAATCGCAAACAGCTTGGTGCCCGCATTGTTCGGGCGTCCCATGCCGGCGAACCAACCGCCACCGCGGCGCAGGATCGTGGGGACAACGGCAATCGATTCGACGTTGTTCACAGTGGTCGGACAGCCGTAAAGCCCCGCGCCCGCCGGGAACGGCGGCTTCATGCGCGGCATGCCTTTTTTGCCTTCAAGGCTTTCCAGCAGCGCCGTTTCTTCGCCACAAATATACGCGCCCGCACCATGGGTCAGATAGATGTCAAAGTCCCAGCCGGATTTGCAGGCGTTTTTGCCAACCATTCCAGCCGCATAGCATTCATCAATCGCCGCCTGCAGGGCTTCTTTTTCGCGGATATATTCGCCGCGAATGTAGATATAGCAGGCGTTCGCGTTCATGGCGAAGCTCGCGATCAGGCACCCTTCGATCAGCGTATGCGGATCATGGCGCATGATTTCGCGGTCTTTACAGGTGCCCGGTTCGGATTCATCCGCATTCACCACCAGATAAGATGGGCGACCGTCGCTTTCCTTGGGCATGAAAGACCATTTCAGGCCCGTCGGGAACCCCGCACCGCCCCGGCCCCGCAACCCGGATGCTTTCATCTCATTGATGATCCAGTTACGCCCCTTTTTGATGATACCCGCAGTACCATCCCAATGGCCGCGCGCCTGCGCGCCCGCCAGCGTGCGGTCGTGCATCCCGTAAAGGTTCGTGAAAATCCGGTTTTCGTCTTTGAGCATCAGCTACCGCCCTTGTCGTTCTGACGCGTTCGCCAGAGTTTAAATGTCTGCCACAGCGCAAAGCCGAAACCGGCCAGCGCTGCAAGGTCAAAAAGCCCACTGGTGCGTGTCGACCAGCCATATTTTGCCCCCGCCCATGTTGCACAGATCCACATGACACCAGTTCCGGCCATGATCAACGCGGTACGTTGTCCTGCTTTTGATTGGGCGGTCTGTGGGGTCTGGGCCATGGTTCAACGGCGTTAATAAACGCCACCCTTCTTTACTTTGTCGGAAAATGCGGTGGCCTCGCCAGCGGCAAGCAGTTTTGCTTGCGCCACCCAGCCATCACGGGTCGCGCGCCCCTTGAAGCCCACGAGATTGTCATCCATCCACTGCTGTTCCGCCGCACCCCATCCGGCAATCTGATCGAAATGATAGATCCCCATGTCGCGCAACGTCGTTTCCAGCTTTGGCCCCACGCCCTTGATCTGCTTGAGGTCATCAGGCCCACCGGCACGGGCTGCATCCAGGAATACAGGCTTGCCACCCGTCGGGGCAGATGCCGGTGCCGGCGCCGGTGCTGTCACAACGGTCGCTGCGGGTTCTGTCAATGCAGTTGCTGCGGGTGCTGGCGCAGGTTTTGCCACACCATGCGGTCCGGGCTGCGGCGCGCGCCAACCAAGGGCCAGCACCACGGCGGCCAGCACGGCCACAATCGCGCCAACGAATATCCCGCCGATAAAGCCAAAGTGATACAAAACAATCGCGACGCCAGCGGCAATGACGCCAAACAGGCCGGCAACGACAATGACACCCAGTTCTTTTGGCGCAGTATCCTTCATCATGTACATTCTCCCCTAGGTGGCGCGCTAACGCATGCAGCATCGCGGCGAAGGGCAAAATAAACGCCCGATCCCGCTTCATGAGAATGGGTGTACCCGAAATGATGCCAAATCGTAAATAATTTGTTCATTTCGGCCAGCTTAAGTGGAATGCGCTGGGTAAAACGCCCGATTTGTGGCCTCAAGCCTCGTTTTTGGCCAGCGCGGCGGCCTGTGCCATCCAGTTATCGCGCATGATACGGCCTTTGAATTTCAAACGGCTATCGACCCAGACAACCTCGGCCTCGGTCCATTTGGCGATCTGATCGAAATGCCAGAAGCCCAATTCGTTCAGCACGCCCTCAAGCTTGGGTCCGACGCCACTGATCAGCTTAAGGTCATCGGCACCGGCCTTGCGGGGGGCTTTCGTTGTCCGCGGCTTGGATTCGGCCATGGGTACGGTTTCAACGGCTACCGCCGTTGGCGCAGCGGCTTTCTTGGTGGCTGGCTTTTTGGCGGCACCGGCGATCCATGGCGTCAGCAGCGGCACTTCGGTGCCGTCGATCCGCTTGACCGTGTCGCCGATATCGACAGCCAACTGCACGCTGGCATTATACTGCGTCTTGCCGCTCTCATAGGCTTTGAGACTGGTCAACCCTTTCAACGGCTCCGCCGCGAAACGGCCATTTTGCGGGCCCGGTACAGGCACCTGCCCCGCAGCAAGTTCGTCAATAATCTCGGCCAGACGCGCGGCGGTCAGATCTTCGTAATAGTCTTTGCCAATCTGGGCCATCGGCGCATTCGCGCAAGAGCCGAGACATTCGACCTCCTCCCACGAAAACTTGCCATCGGCAGACAGCATATGCGGCTTATCGGCAATTTTGTCGCGACACACGCCGATCAGATCCTCGGCTCCGCAGATCATGCACGACAGCGTGCCGCAAACCTGAATATGGGCGACCGCGCCGACGGGCTGGAGCTGGAACATGAAATAAAACGATGCCACCTCAAGCGCGCGAATAAACGCAAGGTTCAGCATTTGGGCCACATGTTCAATCGCGGGGCGGGTCAGCCAGCCCTCTTGCTCTTGGGCGCGCCACAAAAGCGGGATAATCGCCGAAGCCTGACGGCCCTCGGGAAATTTCTTGATCTGCGCATCGGCCCACTTTTGGTTGTCGGACGTGAAGGCAAATGTTTCTGGCTGGTCGTGATAAAGGCGGCGTAGCATCAGTTTATTCCGGTCATCATGGCAGCGCCCGTCGTCAGCGCAAACAAAGCAGTGGGGATCAGCCCACCAGGGTTCAGGCCTGCCCCTAGCACAAGCAGAAGCCCGGGCAAACCAATAGTCGTCATCAGCTGCACCGTTCCGTCAAAATGCGGATCGACGCGCCATCAGCAATTTCGGCTTTGCCTTCGTTGGACAGCGTCGTGATGATCTGTGTGACCTCATCGGCGCTGACCGTCGCTTCGTCCAAAACCTTGGCCGTGTTCGCTTGGTTCAGAATGCAGCCGTTATTTTCAAGGGCCAGCACGAAGCGGTCCTTTGCGGACATCTGGGCGGACGGGATGGACATCGGCCCACCCGTCGCACAGGCGGAAACCGATACAAACGCGAGAAGGATCAAAGGACGCATCATCTACACACTCTCTCTATTTATTTTATTGTCATCGTCGTGACAGACCGGGTCACAAGAGGTCGCGCGCAAGGTCCACCAGAAAAACAACCGCAGCCCCGGCTATCGCGGCCTTGATCAGCCGGTTGCTGCCCCGCGCCACGAGTGCGCCACCGACACCCCCAAAAGCACCAAGCAAAAGCAGCCAATAGTTGATCGTGATCGTCATCATCTGCGCACCTATTCCGTCAGTGTCAGCGCGTCGGGGGCAAACAAATCCGCCAGCCCGTACCGCAGCACCAGAACCGACACGGCGATACCCGCCACGCCGCCAACCACGATCCCGGCCGACGCGTTGCGAAACAGCCGCGATACGGCCGCAGCCACGAAAAAGCCGCCCGTGATCAGAAATCCCATCAGGATGTTTGTGATGGTCATCTGTCGATCTCGCCGAATACGACGTCCATCGTCCCGATAATGGCACTGACGTCCGCCAATTGGTGACCCTTGCAGATATAGTCCATCGCCTGCAGATGCAGATACCCCGGCGCGCGCAGCTTGGCGCGGTACGGTTTGTTGGTGCCATCCGCCACAAGGTACACGCCAAACTCGCCTTTGGGTGCCTCGACCGCGGCGTAAACTCCGCCTGCGGGTACGTGGAACCCTTCGGTGTAGAGCTTAAAGTGGTGAATAAGCGCCTCCATCGAGGTTTTCATCTCACCGCGCGTCGGCGGCGTCATCTTGCCGCGCGCCATCACCGGACCCTTTTCATGCCGCAGCTTTTCGCAGGCCTGACGGATGATATGGGTTGATTGGCGCATCTCTTCCATGCGGCAAAGGTAGCGGTCATAGCAATCGCCATTCTTGCCCACGGGGATCTGAAATTCGAACTCATCATAGCATTCATAAGGCTGCGCCCGGCGCAAATCCCACGCAAGGCCAGAGCCGCGCACCATGACACCCGAAAAACCCCATTCCTGAATATCTTCTTCGGTCACGACGCCAATATCGGCGTTACGCTGCTTGAAAATCCGGTTTTCGGTCAGCAACCCATCAATATCGGCCAGCACACGCGGAAATTCCACGGCCCATGTGTCGATATCTTCGATCAATGCGTCCGGCAGGTCCTGATGCACACCACCGGGACGGAAATACGCGGCGTGCAGACGCGCACCGCAGGCGCGTTCGTAGAACACCATCAGCTTTTCGCGCTCTTCAAAGCCCCACAGCGGCGGCGTCAGCGCGCCCACGTCCATCGCCTGCGTCGTGACATTCAACAGGTGGTTCAGCACGCGGCCAATCTCGGAATAAAGCACCCGGATCAGCGACGCCCGACGCGGAACTTCGGTCCCGGTCAGCTTCTCGATGGCCAGACACCACGCATGTTCCTGATTCATCGGCGCCACATAATCCAGCCGGTCAAAATACGGCAGGTTCTGCAGGTACGTCCGGCTTTCCATCAGCTTTTCGGTGCCACGGTGCAGCAGCCCGATATGCGGATCGCAACGCTCGACGATTTCGCCATCCAGTTCCAGCACCAGACGCAACACACCGTGCGCCGCAGGGTGCTGCGGGCCGAAGTTGATGTTGAAGTTGCGGATCTTCTGCTCGCCGGTCGCGGCGTCAGTTGACCCATCATCATAGGTATTCACCCGGATATCGCCGTCCATCATGGCCTACGCCCTCGCTTGATTATCGTGCCACCGTTGCGGCAGCGGGCCCACGTTGCGGGCCACCCATTCGTAGTGTTCGTCCAACATCTTCAACGCCTTGGGGCGCAGTTTATCCAGCATAACTACCTTTGGCCCAGCCTGGACGGGTTTTTCCGCCGCAGGTGCCACCGGGGCAATCCCCAGAAACGCGCACAGCGATGCCACACCTTGAGGTGTAAACAAATCCTCTGCAAATTGGACCAGCAACCGCCCATCGGGCACTACACGCCGCAGCTTGGCGATGGTCGCGGGATAGTCGCCACGCTCCAAGATATGCGTCTCTTGGCCCCGGTTCAGCAGCCGATAAAGAATGTTGTTCGCCTTCTTCTCATATTCTTCGTGGTCCTGCCGAAAACGGCGGGCCTGCATACGGATATGCGACCACAGCCGATCCAGCGGATCGCGGATCAGATAGACAAACTTTGTCGCAGGCGACAACTGCACCATCCGGGCAAGCATGTCATCGGGCAGCGTCGCATAATTTGGCGTCATATCGGCGACGACATGGGCGTCCCCCACATCGTGCAACAACCATGCCACATAGGCCATATCGCCGGCGCGGTCACCGTCCAGAGCCGCCATCAACCCCTTCATGTCCACAATCCGCCGTTCGACATTGCCAACCTGCCAACCCCTATTTGCATCCCCGGCTTCAACCTTGAGCGCGCACAACTCGCGCAGGCGCAACCGAAACGCGGTCATCTGCTTGTCGCGGGCATCGGGCGTGAAAGTATCCCAATAATGCGCCTCTTTCACCGCAGGCAGCCTGCACGCCGGATGGTCATGCAAATAGCGGTACAGCCAAGACGTCCCCGCCTTGGTCGCACCAACGCAGTAAAGAAGCGTCGGATCAGGCATTCAGCCAGCTTTCCCGTCTTTTTTCTCGTCACCGGGCAGGATGTATTGCGCGCCCTCCCATGGTGACATGAAATCGAACTGGCGGTATTCCTGCACCAAGCTGACGGGTTCATAGACCACACGCTTTTGCACCTCGTCATAGCGGACTTCGGTATAGCCGGTCGTCGGGAAATCCTTGCGCAGCGGATGCCCGCGGAAGCCGTAATCGGTCAGAATGCGGCGCAGGTCAGGATGGCCCGAAAACAGGATGCCGAACATGTCAAAGATTTCACGCTCGAACCAATTGGCCGAAGGGTGAACCGACAGGATCGACGGCAGCATGTCCTCTTCGCGGATCTGTACGCGCAGGCGGATGCGATGATTCTGGTACATGCTCAGAAAATGGTAAATCACGTCAAAGCGCTTGGACCGGCTAGGATAATCTACCGCCGTGATATCCACCAGCGACGAAAACTGACAGGCTTGATCGGTTTTCAGGAAATCCACGAAGGCCACGATTGATGATGGCGCCACGGTGACTGTCAGCTCGTCATGGGCAATGTCCCATGACAGCATGCAATCCGCGCGCTTTGCCTCAAGGTAGGTGCCAAGTTCTTGCAATGCTTCGGTCATCGTACAATCGTCCCTGTCCGGCGCATTTTGCGTTGCAGCTGCAAAATACCATAAAGCAGCGCCTCGGCTGTTGGCGGGCAGCCGGGGACGTAAATATCCACGGGCACAATGCGGTCACAGCCACGCACCACGGAATAGCTGTAATGGTAATAGCCGCCGCCGTTCGCGCAGGACCCCATCGAGATCACGTAGCGTGGTTCGGGCATCTGGTCGTATACCTTGCGCAATGCTGGTGCCATCTTGTTGGTCAGCGTGCCTGCCACGATCATCAGGTCGGATTGGCGCGGGCTGGCACGCGGTGCGGTGCCGAACCGTTCGAGATCATAGCGCGGCATCGAGGTGTGCATCATCTCGACAGCGCAACAGGCCAGACCAAAGGTCATCCAGTGCAGGCTGCCGGTGCGCGCCCAGTTGATGATGTCCGCAGTCGACGTGACAAGGAAACCCTTGTCCTGCAACTCTCGGTTCAGGTCTTGTGTGGCGACTTCACGGTCGGCGCCCGCGTCGTTAAGACCGGTTGCGATGCCCATGCAGGCTCTCCCTCGTCTGATCTGGCTCGGGTCGAAAACCCGGCGTTTGCGTCATAGCTGGATTATGCGTAGCACATGCGAAGGTCAAGGCAACAAGACAACTTCGCGGCGTTCTGGCACGCCTGAACTTATCACAAAAAACCATTTGCTGCGAAACAATCGTTAACGAAGTGCGGCTATCCAGTGCACATGAAAAACGAGATGACATCATCACCACCCGATCAGGACGAAGTGCATCGCCTGCCACGGCGCATTTTTTGGGCCTCTGTCGGGAATGGCGTGACCGCAATCCTGGTCATTCTGGCGATGACATTCTGGATGGCGCGCAAGGTTGATGTCATTGCGTCGGAAAACGCGGTCAGCCTGATGGACAGCGCCGTTCAGGCAGAACTGCTGAGTGTGGCAATCAGCACCCAAGACTACGCTTATTGGGACCTTGCTTCTGATCTGCTCATCGCCCGCGATGACGACGCATTTTTCACAAATTTCGGCACCGGCGCCACGGACGGCGCAACCTTCGACTTTATCTATGTCCTTGGGTCCGATGGCCAGCCCATCTATGCGTACCAGACGGATGGCGAAGCGTCCGACACCTCCATCGTTGACACCGCACTGACCGATCGACTGCGGCTGACGTTATCGGCGCAGCCCATGGAACCCTACACAACGATATCGCATTATGCACGGATTGGCGGGCAACTCGCCGTACTGGCGGCTGGGCGCATCCAAAGCACCGACACCACAGGATTTCAGGCCACGCAACTGCCGATGATGGTTGGCGGCAAGTGGCTTAACCCGGATCGTCTGAGCGCGATTGGCGCGCTGCTCATGATCACAAATGTCCAGCTTCAAACGGCGGATACTTCCGTCATACACGGGAAGGCTGTTTTGGAGATTGACGGCCCTGCGGGGACGGCTATTGGCCACCTCAGCTGGGATGCCCCGCGACCGGGTCGGCGGCTATTGTCATCGGCCCTGCCAATCATTGGCCTTCTGTCCTTGCTGACGTTGGTTGCGACGACAGTCGTCGGCAGAGCGTCGGCACGGCAAACGGCGGCATTGCTCCGCGAAAAGTCACTGGCGCGTACCGATACGCTGACAGGTTTGGTCAATCGCGCGGGGCTGGACGATATTCTACGGTTGCCACGGGTCGCCGATGCATTGGCCGAAGGCCACGCCGCCGTGATTTACCTGGACCTCAACGGGTTCAAGAAGCTCAACGATAACATGGGCCATGACGCCGGGGATATGGCGCTTCAAGTTGTCGCCGAACGCTTGCGCGCGGCTGTGCGCGGCAATGACTATGTCGCCCGGATCGGCGGCGACGAATTTGTGTGCCTGCTCTTGGATGACGCCCCCTGTCAGGCAGCCGAGCATGTGGCGAACCGGATCATCCGGCACACGACACCGCCCATACACATTGGGAACTACAGCCACATCATACGCCCCGCAATCGGCGTTGCCATGGCAGAAAAGAACCTTGGTTGGGCGCAACTACTCGCACGGGCCGATATGGCCATGTATCGCGCCAAACAGCAGGGGGGCGCGCAACCTGTATTCTATGCCGAACGCATGGCTCTTGTCCGCGTCATGGACACAGCGCAGCCCGTTCAGTGACTTGGCACGGCCAGACCGGCCATGACACACAGCGCGCGAAGCGGGATTATTCCCACTCCAACGCGCCCTTTTTCCATTCGTATGCAAAGCCGATGGTCAACACACAAAGGAATACGATCATCGACCAAAAGCCGACCATGCTGATATCCTTGAACGCCACGGCCCATGGAAACAGGAACGCAACCTCAAGATCAAAGATGATGAACAGGATCGACACCAGATAGAACCGCACATCAAACTTCATCCGCGCATCGTCAAACGCATTGAACCCGCATTCGTAGGCCGACACTTTTTCAGGATCAGGGTTGCGCACCGCGATAACGGCAGCCGCCAAGATCAGGATCAGGCCCAGCGCAATAGCGAGCCCCAGAAAAATCATGATCGGCAGATATTCGGATAGCATTTCGGGCAAAGGATATTCCTTTCGTCGCGACACGCCAAAAGACGCGCCTAAAGTTGGCTGCGTGTTGCATACCGCTGGGTCCCGGTGGGGTCAACGGGCAGAGGTGTCGCAAGGCCGGGATAGTTCGCGATAACACACGCGGCAAATGTCATTTTTGATCTTCGCCAACAGCCGGACCGGCAAAAAACGCCGCAATGCAAAAGCCCGATGACCACGCATGCGATGCGCTGGATATCGACAAAGGGCGCCCGTAGCGCAAGTCTTCACGACAAAAGTGATGTTGTACGCACAGTCGATCAACCAGCGGTTCAGGTTCTAGTATATTATACTGCGTTCACACGGTTCAGCCAGACTGACTTCACAGTTGTCACCCTATCTTTTTCGGAAAAGATCACGATCGACATTGTGACATGGGGTGCAAGTATGGTCGACTATCCAAACACGCCCCTGCACCATCACCCCAACAAACGCTCAAAGGGCCCTATTTCATCCAAGCTGGCGGTACCTTGTCGAAAAATGCGGCAATCCCCTGCGCGGCTTCATCCCCATCCCAGCAGGCAATCAACGCGTCGATCGAACGGGCGACAGTGGCTTCGTCAATCACCGGCCCCAGCGACCGGGCAAACCGTTTGGCCGCAGCAACCGCCCCCGGCGCACAGGCCAGGTAGGGGGCAACCTCCGCCTCTACAGCCGCATCCTGCATATCTGCAGGCACGGCCTTGGCGACGATCCCCAGCGTCACCGCCTCGGCCGCACCAAACACCCGCGCCGACATGAACACGCGGCGGGCATGCGCCTCGCCCATCCGGGCCAACACATAGGGGCCGATGGTAGCCGGGATCAGACCCAGCTTGGTCTCGGTCAAACCAAACTTCACATGATCTGCGGCAATCGCCACATCACAGACACAGGCCATGCCAACCCCGCCGCCGAACGCATTGCCATGCACCCGCCCAATCAGCGGCTGCGGCAAAGTATTGAGCGCGCCCAGCATCTCGGCAAGCGACCGGGCAGCCGCGCGTTTCGTTGCCGTATCACCCGCCATCTGATCGCGCATCCAGCCCAAATCGCCACCTGCGCAGAACGAAGCCCCCTGCCCGGCCAACACCACAACACGGATCGCCCTATCCGCCGCAATACGCGCCGCAGCATCGCGCAACGCATCAATCAATGCCTGCGACAGCGCGTTGTGTTTGTCGGGCCGGGCCAGCGTCAGCGTCGCCACACCGCGATCATCGACCGCCAGATCAATCATCTCATCCCCCGCGCCATCTCGGCCGCCTGTCCAATCACATCCAGATCAACACCCGTCTCAAACCCCAGCCCATGCAGCATCTCCAACACGGCCTCGGTCGCGACATTGCCCGGCGCGCCCGGGGCATAGGGGCAACCACCCAATCCGCCCACCGCACTGTCAAACGCCCGCAGCCCCAGATCCAGCGCGGTCGCAATATTGGCCAATGCCTGCCCGCCGGTGTCATGAAAATGCCCCGCCAACGCGGTGGCCGGCGCGACATCGCACACCGCGCGCAACATGCGTGCAACAGTCTGCGGGGTACCTTTGCCAATCGTATCGCCCAGCGACAACTGCATGGGCGCCACGTCCCACAACATCTGTGCCGCACGCGCCACGGCACCGGGCCGCACCGGCCCATCAAACGGGCAATCCGTCACGCAGGAAATATAGCCGCGCACGCCAACCCCTGCGGCCTGCGCCGCACGCACCACCGGCACCAACCGCGCCACCGATTCCGCGATGGAGCAATTCAGATTACTCCGGGAAAACCCTTCCGAAGCGGAAATAAACACCGCCACCTCATAGGTGACACCTGGCACACGCGCCGCAACAAACCCGTCCCAGCCGCGCATGTTGGGAACCAGAACAGCATAGCGCACGCCATCCACGGCATGCAGCCCCGCCAACACCCGATCCGTATCGGCCATCTGCGGCACCCATTTGGGGCTGACAAAACTACCCACCTCAATATCGCGCAACCCCGACGTGCTCAGCAGGTCAATCAACGCGACCTTATCCGCAACCGCGATCACCCCCGGTTCATTCTGCAACCCATCACGCGGACCCACTTCGTGAATACGTACAAACTCCGCCATCACACCTCACTTCTTCCGAGCGGAAATATCCCGGGGACGTCCCGGCCCTGTGCCGGGACGGGGGCAGCGCCCCACAAAATA
This sequence comes from Yoonia sp., assembly GCF_017854565.1. GTDB lineage: Bacteria > Pseudomonadota > Alphaproteobacteria > Rhodobacterales > Rhodobacteraceae > Yoonia. The sequence goes on along the minus strand of NZ_JAFMHJ010000010.1, from coordinate 62,381 downwards.
TCGCGTGCTGCGCAGCCGCTCATTGCGGCAGATCCCAAGGTGGATAGAAATCACGCAGATAAAGTCCGGGCTCATCCGGCAGCGCCATGCGATATGCTGCGCGCGCCTGAAGCCGATCAAACCATGCAGCCACCTTCGGAAACCCATCTAACCGGACAAAATGCGCCGCCATATAAACGGCCTGCCCGATCCCGACATCAGCCGCCGAAAACGACGCCAGCAGACAGTCACCGCGCAACCCGGCCTCCACTGCGCCCAATGTCTTGGCCAACCGCCTAGCCTCCAGCTGCATCACAATGGGTGACCGCATCTGATCTTCGCGCAATGCGACGTGCTGCTGGGTCAGTGCGGCACAATGTTGGCTGATCGTCTCGGCGAAATGAATCCAGTTCAGCCATGGAATGCGCTCTGCGTCATCCGGCGCACGCCCCAGACCCGCCGCCGGGAACCGTTCGCACAACACTTCGGCAATGGCGCCACTTTCGGTGACAACCGCGCCGTCAATCTCAAGCGTCGGCACCCGGCCCGTGGGGTTCAGTGAACGGTACGGTTCTTCGCGCAGCGTCTTGTCGAACGGATAAACAACCAGATCAAAATCAATGCCCATCTCGTGCAGCAACCAAAGGCTGCGCATCGACCGGGTCTGATGGCAATGATGCAACCGGATCATCCTGCGTCCTCCAACGCCACCATCAAGGCCCCGGCCGTCACCTGATCGCCGGCGACCACCAAAACCGCTGACACGATACCGTCACGCGGCGCGCGCAAGACATGCTCCATCTTCATCGCCTCAAGCACCACCATCCGGTCCCCTTCGGCAACCGCCTGCCCCACTGCAACCGCCACATCGCGCACCAGCCCCGGCATCGGCGCCAGCACCGTATCGCCCCCCATGGCATCAACGCCCCGGTCCAGCGGATCAACGATGTCAAAGGTCAGGGTTTGCGCGCCGAACACCGTGACCCGGCGCCCATGGCGCACCGCAGGCACGCCCCAATGATCGCCGCGCCATGTCAGCGACACCAAGGCGCCCGCCACCGCAACATCGCAGCGGTCGGGACCCTGCATCGTCAGACGCGCCGTCACCAGCGCGCCCTCATACATCAGCAGAATGTCCCGCGCCAATGGCGCCCACAGCGCAAACCCGGTGAACGCGCCACGATCAACACCAGCCGCAACCACGCCAGCAATCGCCAGATCGTGCGGCATCGCCACGGCGACCGCGCACAGAACCGCCTCTTGGCGGGCGATCAACCCGGTATCGACCCGTCCTGCAGCGAAACCCTTATCTCGCGACAGCCTGCGCAAAAAGCCAAGATTTGTGACCGTACCAGCAACCTGCGTGGCATCCAGCGCCGCCGACAACCCCCGTAGCGCCGTCGCACGATCACGCCCATGCACCGTGATCTTGGCAATCATCGGGTCGTACCAAGGCGAGATTTCGGACCCGGCCACGACACCGCTGTCAATCCGCGCCGAATCCGGAAATAGCAGATGATCAATCACGCCGGTCGCAGGCAAAAACCCTTTCGGGACATCTTCGGCATAAAGCCGCGCTTCGAAGGCATGCCCATTGATCACCAAATCGTCCTGCCCTGCGGGCAATGGCTCACCGCTGGCGACGCGCAGTTGCCATTCCACCAGATCAACGCCGGTAATCGCCTCTGTGACCGGATGCTCGACCTGTAGCCGGGTGTTCATTTCCATGAACCAGAACCCGTCTGTGCGCAGCCCGCCCGCCCCATCCACAATAAATTCAATCGTACCCGCACCGGCATAGCCGATGGCCTTGGCCGCCGTCACCGCCGCATCGCCCATCGCGCGGCGCACCGCATCGGTCATCCCCGGCGCAGGGGCTTCCTCGATCACCTTTTGGTGGCGGCGCTGCAACGAACAGTCCCGTTCGAAAAGATGCACAGCGTCGGTGCCATCGCCAAAGACCTGCACCTCAATGTGGCGCGGTGACGTGACATATTTTTCAACCAGCACATCGGCATTGCCAAACGCAGTGCGCGCCTCGGCCTGCGCCGACGCCAGCGCCTCGGCAAAGTCGGCGGCGCTTTGTGCCAGCCTCATCCCCTTGCCACCGCCACCCGCGACCGCCTTGATCAAAACTGGATAGCCGATCTGGTCGGCCTCACCGGCCAGAAAGTCGGGGTTTTGATTTGTGCCGTGATAGCCCGGCACCACAGGCACACCCGCCTTGACCATCAACGCCTTGGCCGCATCCTTGAGCCCCATCGCCCGGATGGCGCTGGCCGAAGGGCCAATGAAAACCAGCCCCGCCGCCGTCACCGCATCGACAAAATCCGGGTTCTCGGACAAAAAGCCGTAGCCGGGATGGACCCCCTGCGCGCCGGTCTCCAAGGCTGCCTGAATGATCAGATCACCCCGCAGATAGCTTTCGGCGACGGGGGCCGGGCCAATGCGCACCGCCTCATCCGCTTGGGCGACATGCAGGGCGTCGGCGTCCGCATCCGAATAAACGGCCACCGTCCTGACCCCCATGGCGCGCGCGGTGCGGATCACGCGACAGGCAATCTCGCCCCGGTTGGCGATGAGAATCTTGTCAAACATGCGGCTCACATCCTGAACACGCCAAAGCGTGTCTCCTCTATGGGCGCGTTGCAGGCGGCGGACAGTGAAAGCGCAAGCACCTCGCGGGATTTGCGGGGGTCGATCACGCCGTCGTCCCAGAGCCGGGCGCTGGCATACAGCGGGTGCGATTGTTCCGCGAACATATCAATCGTAGGCTGCTTGAACGCGGCTTCTTCGTCGGCTGACCATGTCCCGCCACCCCGTTCAATTGCATCACGTTTGACCGTCGCCAGCACACCAGCGGCCTGCGCGCCACCCATCACGGAAATCCGCGACGTGGGCCATGACCACATGAAATTCGGGCTGTAAGCCCTTCCTGACATGCCATAATTCCCAGCGCCAAAGGAACCGCCGACAACCATCGTGATCTTGGGGACCTTCGTTGTGGCCACGGCCATAACCATCTTGGCCCCATGCCGTGCGATGCCTTCGTTTTCGTATTTCTGACCGACCATGAAGCCTGTGATATTTTGCAAGAACACCAGCGGGATTTTGCGCTGGCTGCACAGTTCAATGAAATGCGCACCCTTTTGCGCGCTTTCCGAAAACAGAACGCCATTGTTGGCCACAATCCCGCATGGCCAGCCGTCAATATGGGCAAAGCCCGTCACCAGCGTTTCGCCAAAGCGCACCTTGAATTCATCAAACCGCGACCCATCCACAACCCGGCGAATGACCTCGCGAATGTCATAGGGCGTGCGCAAATCGGCGGGCACCACATCGAACAAAGTCGCCGGGTCAAGTGTCGGAGGTTCGGAAGGCAACCGTTTGACCTGTATCGCATTTTCACGCGAACATGATGCGATGGCCTGCCGCGCCAGTGCCAGCGCATGGGCGTCATCCTCGGCAAGGTAATCCGCGACGCCAGACAGGCGCGTATGCACATCACCGCCGCCCAGATCCTCGGCGCTGACCACCTCGCCGGTGGCGGCTTTGACCAACGGCGGCCCAGCCAAAAAGATCGTGCCCTGATCCTTGACGATAATCGACACATCCGCCATCGCCGGCACATAGGCGCCGCCCGCCGTGCAGGACCCCATGACGACCGCGATCTGCGGGATACCCTTGGCCGACATCTGCGCCTGATTATAGAAAATCCGGCCAAAATGGTCACGGTCCGGGAATACTTCGTCCTGATTGGGCAGGTTGGCACCGCCGCTGTCCACCAGATAGACGCAAGGCAGATGGCATTTCTCGGCAATCTCCTGTGCCCTGAGGTGTTTCTTGACCGTCATGGGGTAGTAGGTGCCACCCTTCACCGTCGCGTCATTGCACACGACCATCACCTCGATCCCGCTTACGCGGCCCACCCCGGCAATCACACCCGCACAGGGTGCCGCACCGTCGTACATGCCATGGGCCGCAGTCGCGCCGATCTCAAGAAACGGACTGCCGGGGTCAAGCAGGCCCGCGACCCGATCACGCGGCAGCATCTTGCCCCGGCTGATATGGCGCGCGCGGGATTTTTCACCGCCACCAAGGGCGGCAGCAGCAGCAGCAGCGGCGACCTGTTCAAGTGCGGCCAAATGTGCATCGACCTGTGTCATGTGGTGGGTTCCCCTTGATCGGGAAACGGCAGCGTTTCGCCCCGTCGCCCCACGAAAAAAGTCGTCACCACACCGCTGGCATGGCTGCAGGTCACCACCATCCGCACCGCTGGATCGGGGTGCGTGGTCGCGGCGCAATCGGTCGGTTTGGCACCCACGCCCGCTGTCGCCAAATAGGCCGCGGCATAACGGTTGATGATATCCGTCTCGCTGGGTTGTCCGCCCAGACGCAGGCCCAATACAGCAGCAAAAACCGCCAATCCCGCGACAGGTGCGAAGATCATCCAGCGTTTCATTCATTCGCCCCATGCAGTGTCTCAACACTCTCTGACGAAGCGTATTTGATCGCGATTTTCTGGTGCCTTACTCGCAAGCCAGTTTTCATATCTGTGGGCAAAATGAGTTCGAAATTCTCAACGGCTCCCCCAAGCTGGGCTAGACGCAAACGCTTCAGACTGTCCAGAAGCAACCCGATGCTGAAAAGACGCTGTTGGTCGTGCCCATCTTCAATCTCTTCGGATAAGTATGACAGAGTGATCGTATCTTGGTTTTCTTTCCATTCCATCCAATTGATACCATTCAAAGTTTCGTTTAGCGGTCGACGCTCTCCGTCCTTTGGTGTAGCCACGACTTCGGGACTGTTCGCATGCGAAAATGGTCTGCAATGCTTGAAGGCGTTAATCGTTCCTCGATTCGAGAGCATTGCGGCCTCTTCCACAATAAGGTCTGCAATCTGTCCGGACCCGTTCTCGGAAAGCCAATCCGGATCGGCAGTTATCCTCTCAGAAATCCATTTTTCAAATGACAAGGGTTGTCCCTCGAACTTCAACGCAAAACCTTCCGGGACTTCTTTCCGAGCAATACTTTTGAAAGTATCATCCAATTTTTTCCCTCGGAGGACATTTGAGAGCCGTACAAAAGGTCCCAGTGGTCGCCCTGACAACAGCATCAAAACGAGGGTTTCGCTTGAGAAATAGCGAAATACTCGCTTTAGGGCCTTTACGCTATCCTGCCTTTTGCTCTCCGACAGCCTAATGACATCGCTTATTGGATGATCTGAAATTGTTTCGCCCGTGATCTTATCAGAAATCGCAAATGGCAACGGATTAAACGTGTCAACGGAATCGAGAAGGACGAAATGGGCAAACGGGTCCAAGCTCTCAAGGCATTGACGCTCCAAATCATCCACGTGCCTTTGAACGTCCGAATCCTTCACCCCATCGCCCCCATCAATTCACGGCCCACCAGCATGCGACGGATTTCGGATGTGCCCGCCCCGATTTCCATCAGCTTGGCATCGCGGAACAGGCGCGCGACCGGGGCGTCGTTCAGGAACCCGGCCCCGCCCATCGCTTGCACGGCTTGGTGCGCCTGTTTCATCGCTTCTTCGCTGGCGTAAAGACAGCAGGCCGCCGCATCCTGCCGGGTGACGGTCCCCCGGTCGCAGGCCTTGGCAACCTCGTAGACATAGGCGCGGGCGGAATTCATCGCGGTGTACATATCCGCAATCTTGCCCTGCATCAGTTGAAAGTTCCCAATCGGTTGGCCGAATTGCTTGCGCGTGGCCAGATAGGGCATGATCTCGTCCAGACAGGCGGCCATGATGCCAAGGCCGATCCCCGCCAGCACGACACGTTCGTAATCAAGACCCGACATCAGAACGCGCACGCCGCGCCCTTCTTCGCCCAGCACATTTTCGAACGGCACCTGCACATCGTCAAAGATCAGCTCGGCGGTATTGGAACCGCGCATCCCCAGCTTGTCGAAATGCGGGCTGGTGGTGAAACCCACCATGTCCTTTTCGATCAGGAATGCGGTGATCCCCTTTGATCCGGCATCAGGGTCGGTCTTGCCATAAACCACCAGCGTGTCCGCGTCGGGACCGTTGGTGATCCAATATTTATTGCCGTTCAGGCGGTAATGGTCGTTGCGTTTTTCCGCGCGCAGCGACATGGACACCACGTCAGACCCGGCGCCGGCCTCGGACATGGCCAATGCGCCCACATGTGCGCCCGATATCAGACGCGGCAGGTATTTCGCCTTTTGCGCGTCAGTCCCGTTCAGCTTGATTTGATTGACGCACAGGTTGGAATGCGCGCCATACGACAGCGACACCGATGCGCTGGCGCGGGCGATTTCCTCGACTGCGACTGTGTGCGCCAAATAGGACATGCCAGCCCCGCCGTATTCTTCGGCCACGGTGACACCCAGCAGGCCAAGGTCGCCCATTTCCTGCCACAGCGCGGGCGGAAAGGCATTGCTGCGGTCAATGTCGGCGGCCATGGGTTTGACGCGGGCCTGCGCCCAGCCATGCACCATATCGCGCAGGGCATTCACATCCTCGCCCAGATCAAAAGTCATTGAGGCGTGAAACATCGCTCGCTCCCGGTTAATTGAACGCTTGTTCATTTGTAGGCCTGCAGTGCGCGACCTGTCGAGTCCTTTTTTGCGCTACTGCGCCGCCGCCTGCCCCTGCCAGACGGCGCTCACCTCGGCGCGGATGATGCGCGCGATCATGGCGCAGTCATCCAGCGAAAAGGTCAGCGGCAGCCGCATGTCGATGATACCCGCCAGCACCCGATCAGACGCAGGCATCGGCGCGCTTGGCGCATAGCGCCAACTGTCATAGCGCGAGGTAAAGCCGGTGGGTTCCGCCCCGCCGAACCATTTCAACGCGACCCCGCGCGCGGCACAGCGGCCAAGAACAGCCGCAACGGCATCGGCGGGCCAGTCGAGCAGCAGGAACTGAAACGATGACGCGACGAACTGTTCCTTGTCGGGCCGCGTGATCAGGCGCAGGCCGGGGGTAGCGGCAAGCCCGGTTTCCAGCGCACGATACCGGTCGTTCCAGCGCGCGGCCTGTGTCGCCAGATCGCGCAGTTGCGGACGCAGGATCGCGGCGCGCAAGTTGTCCATACGCCCCGATATATTGGGTGTTTCGTATTTGATCCGGGCAAATGTTTCAGGCGGCGGTGCCGCGCGGTGTTGGTCAAACAGCATATAGCTGCCAGACAGCATGATCGCGCGCGCCATGCCTTCGGCATCATCCGAAACCAGCAAGCCACCCTCGCCTGAATTGATATGCTTGTAGGTTTGGGTGGAATAGCAGCCAAACCGCCCCCAGCGCCCGCTGGGTACACCGTTCCAGGCAGCGCCCATCGTATGCGCGCAATCTTCGATCACGGTCACACCCGCCGCGTCACATAGCGCCATCAGCCGATCCATATCGCAGATATGTCCGCGCATATGACTGAGCAGCAGGACGCCGGCCTGATCCAGCTTTGCGGCCAGATCATCAAGGTCGATCACCAATTCCTGGGTCACACCGACAAAGACCGGCACCCCCCCCACGGCGGCAATCGCGCCCGGTACCGGTGCCAGCGTAAAGGCGTTGGTCAGCACCCTGTCGCCATGCCCCACACCGCACGCGCGCAAGGCCGTGGTCATCGCATAGCCACCAGAGGCGACCGCGAGGCAATATTCAGCGCCCACTTGCGCGGCGAATGCGATCTCAAGCAATGCCGCCTGCGACACTTCGCCGGGTGCGGTGTTATAGCGGTGCAGCCGTCCCGTTTGCATCACGGCCAATGCTGCTGCGATCCCGTCATCGGGAATCGGTTCCTGCTGGGTGAAGCTGCCGGCAAATATTTCTGTCATGGCGCAACTGTGTGACGCACCGCGTGCCCGGTCAATGGGTTAACCGATCAGGTGCGCGACGACGCCCGATAGTTCGGCAAAGCTGTCAATCGTCGCTTCGGGGTCCAATGCAAGCACATCATCGCGCCCCGGCCCAAACGTGACCAGCACCGACGGCACGCCGGCATTGCGCGATGTGTCCCGGTCGGTCGCCGTATCGCCAACCAAAAGTGATCGCTTTGGGTCGCCACCGGCGCGGCGCACCGCCTCAAAGTGATGGGCGGGGTCAGGTTTGCGCACGGGCAATGTATCCGCCCCGATCAGCGATCCAAAATGGCCCCGTACCCCAAGGCTTTGCATCAATGTCTCGGCCAGAGCTTCGGGTTTGTTTGTTGCAATTCCAACTGCATAGCCATCGCGCTTTAGCAACTCAACCGCATCCATCGCACCGGGATACAGCACGGTGTGGGTGTCGATATCGCTGGCATAGGCCGTTAGCAGAACCGGATACTGCTGATCGACATCCGCCTGAGCGAACCCATCAACCCGTGAAAACCCAAGCGTCAGCATCGCACGCCCGCCGCGCAGCGCGGTGGCGGCATCGGCAACCGGATCCAGCAGATCACCCAAGCCGAGCCCCCGAAAACAGACGTTGGCCGCGGCGATCAAATCGCCACTGGTGTCGGCAAGGGTCCCGTCGAGATCGAAAATCACTGTGCGCATGGTGTACCTTCCTGCAAATCGCCTGCCTCCTCTGTAACGATGCGTAAACTGATGTGAAGCCCCTGCCCTTGTGATAATCGCCAAGGCCAGTAGAAGACGTACAAACAAAGAAGATTGAGGCAGCAATGGCAACGGCACTTATTATCCTTGGCGCGGGCATGGGCACGCGCATGAATTCTGAACTGCCAAAGGTGCTGCATCAGATCGCTGGCGCGCCGATGTTGGTGCATGCGATGAAATCCGGCGCCGCGCTAGAACCTGACCTGACCGTCATTGTGGCAGGTCACGGCGCCGCAGCGGTCGAAACAGCCGCCAAAGCGTATGATCCCGATGCGGTAATCGCACAGCAAAGCGAACAGTTGGGCACCGCGCATGCGGTCGCGCAGGCGCGGGGTGCGCTGGCGGGCTTTGATGGCGACGTGATCGTGCTCTATGGTGACACACCGTTTATCCGCCCCGAAACGCTGGCCGCGATGACAGCGGCCCGTTTGACCCACGATATCGTCGTGCTGGGCTTCGTGGCGGCTGATCCGGGGCGCTATGGCCGCTTGATCATGAAAGCGGACCAGCTGGATCGAATCGTCGAATTCACGGACGCAACAGACGAAGAGCGCGCCGTAACCCTGTGTAACAGCGGTGTCATTGCAGCCCACGCAAACACGCTTTTTGACCTGATCGACACCGTTGGGAACGACAATGCCGCTGGGGAATATTATCTGACCGACATCATCGGCATCGCACGCGCCAAGGGTCTTTCCGCCACGGTGGTGCACTGTGACGAGGCGGAAACGCTTGGCATCAATTCCCGTGCAGAGCTGTCCGCCGCCGAGGCACTGTTTCAATCGCGCGCCCGCACAGCGGCGCAAGACGATGGCGTGACCCTGACCGCGCCAGAGACCGTGTTCTTTGCGCATGACACTGTGATTGGCCGCGACGCGATCATCGAACCCAACGTGGTCTTCGGTCCCGAGGTGACCATTGAATCAGGTGCCACAATCCGCGCGTTTTCCCATCTCGAAGGCTGTCATGTGTCGCGTGACGCGGTTGTCGGCCCCTATGCCCGCCTGCGCCCCGGTGCAGAGCTGGCCGAAGGCGTGAAAATCGGCAATTTTGTCGAAATCAAAAATGCGCAGATCGCCGAAGGCGCCAAGGTCAACCACCTGTCCTATATCGGCGATGCTGACATCGGCGCGCGGGCCAACATCGGCGCGGGCACCATTACCTGCAATTATGACGGCGTCTTCAAACATAAAACAGTGATCGGCGCCGATGCCTTTATCGGATCGAACACAATGCTGGTGGCCCCTGTCAAAATCGGCAATGCCGCGATGACCGGCAGCGGGTCTGTCATCACCCGCGATGTGCCGGCGGGCGATCTTGCCGTGGCACGCGCCCGGCAGGACAACAAAGCAGGATTTGCGCTGCGCCTGTTCGAAAAGCTACGCGCCAGAAAAGCAAAGGGGGCCTGATCATGTGTGGTATTGTAGGGGTTCTGGGCTACCACGAAGCGGCGCCTATTTTGGTCGAAGCGCTTAAGCGGTTGGAGTATCGTGGCTATGACAGCGCGGGCATTGCGACGATCAACCACCTGAAACTGGACCGGCGCCGGGCCGTTGGCAAACTTGTCAATCTGTCTGACCTGCTGGTGCATGAACCGCTGGCCGGCAAGTCCGGCATCGGCCATACCCGCTGGGCCACCCACGGCGCGCCCAATGTCGGCAACGCCCACCCGCACCGTGCGGGCGGTGTCGCGGTTGTCCACAACGGCATTGTCGAAAATTTCCGCGCGCTGCGGGCCTTTCTGGCTGAAAAAGGCATCGGCTTCGAAACCGAGACAGATACGGAAACCGTTGCCCTGCTCGCCCAATATTTTCGCGACCAGGGGTTCAGCCCGCGTGACGCCGCAGAGCAAACCATTGCCATGCTCGAAGGCGCCTATGCGCTGTGTTTCTTGTTCGAGGGAGAGGATGACCTGCTGATTGCCGCGCGCAAAGGGTCCCCTTTGGCGATTGGGTATGGTGATGGGGAAATGTTCGTCGGCTCTGATGCGATTGCACTGGCCCCGATGACCGACCGGATTTCATATCTGGAAGAAGGCGACTGGGCCGTGATCACTCGCAATTCCGCCGAAATTCGCGACCTTCACGGCAATATCACCAATCGCGCGATCAAGGTGATCCAGATCGACACCGCCCGTGTCGATAAGGGCGGCTATAAACACTTCATGGCCAAGGAAATCGCCGAACAGCCCACCGTGCTGCAAGGCGCCTTGGGCCACTACATCAATGCAGATGCGACAGCGATCACCCTGCCCGACCCCGGGCTGGATTTCACCCGAATCGAGCGACTGACAATGGTTGCCTGCGGCACCGCGTTCTATGCCTGTATGGTCGCGAAATATTGGTTCGAACAGCTCGCTGGGATACCGGTCGAGGTCGATGTGGCCTCTGAATTTCGCTACCGCGAGCCGCCGGTCACGCCGGGCACCGTCGCCCTGTTCGTCAGTCAATCAGGCGAAACGGCCGATACACTGGCCGCGCTGCGCTATATGCAAGGCAAAGCCAGCAAAATCGTGTCGGTCGTCAATGTCCCCGAAAGCTCGATCGCACGCGAAAGCGACCTGCCATTGCCAATCCTGGCGGGGACCGAAATTGGCGTCGCATCGACCAAGGCATTCACCTGCCAGCTGACCACGCTTGCCCTGTTGGCGATAAAGGCCGCACATGTGCGGGGCCGTATCACCGACGCCGAAATGGCCCAAAAGCTGGCCGCGCTGCGCGGTTTGCCGGGGATACTCAACCTTGCCTTGGGTATCGAAGATAAATGCCGCACAATTGCACGGCAGCTGGCAGAGGCGCGCGACATTCTGTTTCTGGGGCGTGGCGCCATGTATCCGCTGGCCTTGGAAGGCGCGCTTAAACTCAAAGAAATAAGCTATATTCACGCTGAAGCCTATGCATCTGGAGAGCTAAAGCATGGCCCCATTGCGTTGGTCGATGAACATGTACCCGTGATCGTGATGGCACCACGTGACGCCCTGTTCGACAAGACAATATCCAATATGCAAGAGGTCATGGCGCGCGGCGGCAAAGTGCTTTTGATTACCGATGCAAAAGGTGCCCAAGAGGCTAGCACCGGGGTCTGGGATACGATCGTGATGCCCGCCGTAGACCCGTTTCTTGCGCCAATCCTTTATGCAATTCCGGCACAGTTGCTGGCCTATCACACCGCCGTTGCCAAGGGCACGGACGTTGACCAGCCCCGCAACCTTGCCAAATCGGTGACGGTCGAATGAAGGCCGCAGATGCCATCGCAGCACTTGGCGCGGACCCGGTCAAAGCTGCCGAAATGGCCCAGTATCATAAGGTGGACCGCCCATATCTGGGCGTGGCCAACCCCGACATTGATGCCCATGTGAAAGACTGGCGCGCCGCCGTCGATCTGGACACCCGCATCGCCTTGGCCCGCGACCTGTGGGACAACAACATCCACGAGGCGCGGATCGCCGCCGCCAAACTGTTGACACAGGCGCGCATTCGGCCCGATGACAGGGCCGCATGGGATCTGATCGCGTCTTGGGTGCCTGAGTTTGATGGCTGGGCGATTGCCGATCATGCGTCAATCGCCGGGCAAAAACGGCTGGTCGCTGATCCGTCGCGTCTGGATCAGGTCGAAAGCTGGACCAGATCGGATCATATGTGGACCCGACGTGCCGCGCTGGTGATGACGTTGCCATGGACGAAACAGAACCACCCCAAACCCGCCGAGCTTGCGGCGCGTGAACGGGTGCTGGGCTGGGCGGCCAGCTATACCACTGATCACGCATGGTTTATTCAAAAGGCAATCGGCTGGTGGCTGCGTGAATTATCCAAACATGACCCCGATCGCGTGCGGGCGTTTGTCGCTGACCATGCCGCCGCGATGAAACCTTTCGCCGTCAAGGAAGCGTTGCGCCAACTGATGTCGTAAGGTGGATTTCAATCCACCCTAATAGAGAAAAACCATCACCTCCGGCAGCCCTGTCAACGGGGCTTCAATCAGGCGCATGGCGGCCAGACTTATCTGGCTGCCGGCCCCCACAACCCCACCGGAGGGGCGCAGTTCGACATTGACCGACTTGCCCTTATACACCACACGCCCCCGCGCCAGTGCCGTTACCAGTGGCGTTTTCAGCCAGATCCCCGGCTCTGCAGGGGGGCCCAGCGATGCGATTGTCGTGCCCAAATTCACCTCACCTGTTGCCGTTTGCGCGGCGACTGCGGCGGCCCGGTCGGCGGCACTTGTGGTGTCAAACTGTTCTGGTGTTGTCGCACCCGCAGGCGGCAGCGGCGGTGTGGGGTCCAGCGTCGGCGCAGGCATCACGGGCGCGGTGCCCATCGGCAACCCTTGCAACGAAGGCGCCGTGCAGCCTGCGAAGGCGAGCATGGTAAGGCTTATGATCAGTCTCATGGGTGTGACCGTATTTCGCAGTTCCGGGTGATGCAAGTGATGGCTTGGCGCTTGCGCAGCGGATCGCCTGTCCCTAGGTTGGTGGCATGAATGACCCTCTGATTGATCCATTTGCCCGCGCGATCCAATATCTGCGTGTCTCTGTCACGGACCGTTGCGATTTTCGCTGCGTGTATTGCATGTCGGAAAACATGACTTTTCTGCCCAAAAAAGAGCTGCTGACGCTCGAAGAGCTGGATCGCATGTGTTCGACCTTTATCCGCCTTGGGGTGCGCAAGTTGCGGATCACCGGCGGAGAGCCGTTGGTGCGACGCGACATCATGACGTTCTTTCGCAGCATGACCCGGCATCTGGACAGTGGCGCGCTCAGCGAACTGACCGTGACCACGAACGGCAGCCAGCTAGAGAAATATGCGAGCGACCTTTACGCCGCCGGGGTGCGCCGGATCAACGTGTCGCTTGATACGCTGGACGAGGCAAAGTTTGCCAAAATCACCCGCTGGGGACGCCTGCCACAAGTGCTGCGCGGCATTGATGCAGCCCAAGCCGCTGGCCTCCGGGTCAAGATAAATACCGTTGCCCTGCAAGGGTTTAACGAAGATGAACTGTTCACGCTGACCGATTGGTGCGCCTCGCGTGATCTGGACCTGACATTCATCGAAGTGATGCCGATGGGCGATCTTGGGAACGAAGACCGGATCGGGCAGTACTGGTCGCTCAAAGAGCTGCGCAAGCGGTTGGAAGAGCGGTCATCGCTGACGGATCTACCTGAAAAGACAGGCGGTCCGGCGCGCTATGTGCGGGTGCAGGGCACCGGACAGAAGATCGGGTTCATCACGCCGCTTTCCCATAATTTCTGCGAAAGCTGCAATCGCGTCCGGATCACCTGCACCGGCGAGATTTACACATGTCTGGGTCAGGAAGGTCATTCGGATCTGCGCGGTCCGCTGCGCGCGTCAGAGGCCGACGCAGAGCTGGAAGATGCCATTCGCGCCGCGATAGCGCTGAAACCCAAGGGGCATGATTTCGACTATTCGCGCCAGCAGGTCGATGGGCAGGTCAGCCGCCATATGTCGCATACCGGAGGCTAGGTGCAGGCGGGGTACCCCCCCGCCCTACAGCATATTTTTGCCGTACAGACCCTGTACATACAGCGTACATACGGTTGGGCGATCAGGCTGCGGGCATCCGTTGTTCCACAATTCCAGCCCACCAGCTGCACCCAGCAGGGATCGCTTCGTCGTTGAAATTGTATGCGGCATGATGCACCGACGCGCTGTCGCCATTGCCGACAAGGATATAGGCACCCGGGCGTTCTTCGAGCATGAAGGCGAAATCTTCGCCACCCATGATCAGTGGCGCCTGATCACAGCGGCCCGCGATGGATATCGCCACATCGGCGGCAAAGGCCGTTTGCGTCGGGTGGTTGGCCATCACCGGATAGCCCAGATGATAGGCCACTTCGGCCTTTGCGCCAAATGTCTGGGCGCTCAGCTCTGCAATCGCGGTCAGACGCCGTTGCGCCAGCGCGCGCATGTCCCCGGACATCGTGCGCACGGTCCCCTTGAGGTGGACGCGCTGCGCAATGACGTTATAGGCGTTGGACGATGACACAATCGACGTCACCGACACAACCACCTGATCGACCGGGTCGGCGTTGCGGCTGGCGATGGTTTGCAGGGCGGTGATCATATGGGCCGCGACCACGGTCGCATCGACCGTTTCATGCGGTTTGGCCGCATGGCCGCCGCGCCCTTCGATGGTGATATCAAACTGATCCGTCGCGGCAAAAAACGCGCCTTCGCGGATCGCAAACTGGCCAAGCGGTATGCCGGGCCAATTGTGCATGCCATAGACCTCCTGGATATTCCAGCGGTCCATCATGCCGTCTTGGCACATCTCGCGGCCACCGCCGCCGCCTTCTTCGGCGGGCTGGAAGATGACTACGACGGTGCCGTCGAAATTGCGCGTCTCGGACAGGTATTTCGCGGCACCAAGCAGCATCGCGGTGTGCCCGTCGTGACCGCAGGCGTGCATCGCCCCATCGACCTTTGACTTATACGCAAGCCCGGTCTGTTCATGAATTGGCAGCGCATCCATGTCGGCGCGCAGTCCGATCACCTTGCCGGATGTATCGGTCTTGCCCTTGATCACGCCCACGACGCCGGTGCGCCCGATGCCGGTGACCACCTCGTCACAGCCGAACACCGTCAGCTTGTCGGCGACGACCGCCGCCGTGCGATGGGTTTCGAACAGGATTTCAGGGTTTTCATGCAGGTCCCGGCGCCATGCAGTGATTTCGGGCAGCAGTTCGGCAAAGCGGTTTTTGACGGGCATGGTCATCTCCTGGGGGGTTATCTGTAGATATGCCCCAAGCAGTGTCTTTGTCCACAACGCGGGAAATAAAACGCAAAAGCCCCGCCGTTTCCAGCGGGGCCTGCGGTGCGGCGTGCCGCCCCGCGCGTCTAGTCGATTTTCGGCAGCAATTCGTCGAGCGATTTTTTCGCATCGCCATAGAACATGCGTGTGTTTTCCTTGAAGAACAGCGGGTTTTCGATGCCGGAATAGCCCGTACCCTGCCCACGTTTGGACACGAACACCTGCTTGGCCTTCCAACATTCCAACACGGGCATGCCAGCGATGGGGCTGTTGGGGTCGTCCTGGGCTGCGGGGTTCACGATGTCGTTCGAGCCGATCACGATAGCCACGTCCGTATTGGGGAAATCATCGTTGATCTCGTCCATCTCCATCACGATGTCATAGGGAACTTTGGCTTCGGCCAAGAGCACGTTCATGTGCCCCGGCAAACGCCCCGCGACGGGGTGAATCGCAAAGCGCACGGTCTTGCCTTGGGCGCGCAGTTTGCGGACCAGTTCAGACACCGATTGCTGAGCCTGCGCAACGGCCATGCCGTAGCCCGGAATGATGATGACAGAATCCGCTTCGTTCAGCGCGGCGGCAACACCATCGGCGTCGATGGCGATCTGTTCGCCTTCGACCGCCATCTGTTCGCCCTGCGGGCCACCAAAGCCGCCCAAGATTACCGATACAAAGCTGCGGTTCATCGCCTTGCACATGATGTAGGACAGGATCGCACCGGACGAGCCGACAAGCGCGCCGGTCACGATCAGCAGGTCGTTGCCCAGCGTAAAGCCGATCGCCGCAGCCGCCCAGCCCGAGTAGCTGTTCAGCATCGACACGACGACGGGCATATCCGCGCCGCCGATGCCCATGATCAGGTGATACCCGATAAAGCCCGCAACGATCGTCATCAGCACCATGGTCCAGATACCCGCGCCATTGGCGTAGGCAATCAACAGCACCAGCGATAGAATGGCCGCGCCAAGGTTCAGCATATGCCCGCCGGGTAGTTTGCTGGGCTTGCCATCGACTTTGCCCGCCAGCTTGCCGAAGGCCACGATGGACCCGGTGAAGGTGACCGCACCGATGAAGATGCCAAGGGCGACCTCGACCTTGAGGATCGCGACCTCGACCGCGTCCTTGTGCCAGAGCTTTTCACCAAAGCCGGTCAGCTGCGCGATGGTTTCATCAACGCCGGCCGCCTTCATGTCCTGTACCGCCTGCAACATGATTTCAGCGTTCAGGCCGATAAAGACCGCAGCCAGACCCACGAAGGAGTGCAAGGCGGCGACAAGTTGCGGCATTTCGGTCATCTGGACCTTGCTTGCCACGTAGTGCCCGGCGAATGACCCCACCGCGATTGAAACGATGATCAGCCCGATGTTGAACACGCCGGGGCCGAACACGGTGGCCACGACAGCCACCGCCATGCCCACGATACCGTACCAGACGGCGCGCTTGGCGCTTTCTTGATTGCTCAGGCCGCCGAGGGCCAGAATGAACAGAATTGCGGACGCAATGTAGGCCGCCGATGTAATGCCAATGCTAAACATATCGGCCCCCTCAGGATTTCTGGAACATGGCGAGCATCCGCCGTGTGACGAGGAAACCCCCGACGATATTGATGGACGCGATAAGCACCCCGATGAGCGACAGGATCACCACGATCCAGCTGCCCGACCCGATCTGCAACAGCGCGCCAAGGATCACGATCCCCGAGATGGCGTTGGTGATCGCCATCAAAGGCGTGTGCAGCGAATGGGCGACGCCCCAGATCACCTGAAACCCGACGAAACAGGCCAATGCGAACACGATAAAGTGCTGCATGAAGCTGGCTGGCGCAAAGGCCCCGATCAGCAACATCAGCGCGCCGCCGACGGCCAGCAATGTGACCTGGCTTTTGGTCTGGGCCTGAAATGCCGCCACTTCTCTGGCGCGCTTTTCCTGTGGTGTCAGTTCCTTGATCGGTTCGCGTTTGACCGCCGCGATGGCGGCCACTTTGGGTGGTGGCGGCGGAAAGGTGATGGCGCCCTTGTCGGTGATGGTGGCACCGCGGATCACGTCGTCTTCCATGTTCTGATTTGGCACGCCATCTTTGTCCGGCGTCAGGTCTGACATCATGTGACGGATATTGGTCGCATAAAGCGTCGAGGCTTGCGCCGCCATTCGGCTGGGGAAGTCGGTGTAGCCGATGATGGTCACGCCGTTGTCGGTGACGATTTTCTCGTCCTTGACGGTCAGTTTGCAGTTGCCGCCGCGTTCTGCGGCGAGGTCGACGATGACGGAACCGGGTTTCATCGCTTCGACCATGTCCTTGGTCCACAGTTCGGGCGCGTCGCGGCCGGGGATCAGGGCAGTGGTGATGACGATATCAATATCGGGTGCCAGTTCGCGGAACTTGGCAAGCTGGGCCGCGGCAAATTCGGGCGACGACACAGAGGCGTAGCCGCCGGTGGCCGCGCCGTCCTGCTGTTCTTCCTCGAAATCAAGGAACACAAACTGGGCGCCCATGCTTTCGACCTGTTCGGCCACTTCGGGGCGCACGTCAAAGGCATAGGTGATCGCACCCAGCGATGTGGCGGTCCCGATGGCGGCAAGGCCTGCAACACCGGCGCCGACGACCAGCACCTTGGCGGGGGGCACTTTGCCGGCGGCGGTGATTTGCCCGGTAAAGAAGCGGCCAAAGTTACTGCCGGCCTCGATCACGGCGCGGTAGCCCGCGATATTGGCCATCGACGACAGCGCGTCCATTTTCTGGGCGCGGCTGATACGCGGGACCATGTCCATCGCGATGACGGTGGCGCCTTTCTTGTTGGCTGCCTCCATCAGGTCTTTGTTTTGGCCAGGGTAGAAGAACGAGATCAATGTCTGGCTTTCGCGCAGGCGCTTGACCTCGGTATCGGATGGTGGGCGGACCTTGGCGACCACATCGGCGGCCTTCCACAAGGCGGCGGCGGTTTTGACCACATCGACGCCCGCGTCAATATAGGTCTGATCGGAAAAACCAGCCGACTGCCCGGCGCCGGTTTCAATCATACAATCATAACCCAGCTTTTGCAGGTCCTTGGCCGAGGCGGGCGTCATCGCAACCCGGTTCTCGCCTTCGAATGTCTCTTTTGGTGTGCCGATTTTCACGGACCGTCCCCCATTGTTATTCAAGCAGCCTGACATGGATTATAGCGGCCCAGAGCATTTCACAAGAGAGTGCCCCCCGCACGGGCACATGTCACGCACACACAGTCAGGCCCAACGCCGCGTCTTTTGGCAGTAACGGGCAAAGTCTGCACGAAATTTGACCCGCAGGCGGTTTTCTTCGGGCACGATAAAGCGCTGGGTGATCGTGGCCATGAAAAGCGGCACGAGAATCAACGCGGCGGGCGTATCCCACCGCAGGGCCAGCCCCGCCAGCACCAGCGCATCACCCAGATAGATCGGATTGCGGCTGCGCGAGAAGATACCTGTGGTGACAAGGGTGTCCGCCTCCATATGTGGCATGACGGTCGTGCGCCGTTTACGCATTTCAGCAACGGCCAATGCCATCAGGACAAGGCCGCCACCCACCAAGAGGCCACCGGCAAAATCAACCGCAGACCCGCCCAGCGCGATTGCCGCAGGCTGCAATTGGCTGACGGCCCAGGTCGCGGCGACGGCGATGGCCAGCCAGACGGGGGGTATGTCGATCCATTTCATGGCGTAGTTGTGCCCGCTGCCTTTGTGCTTGTCCACGCCCTGCTTGCGGTTAGCATGCCAAATAACGGAGGACAGGTCATGGAACATGCAGGCAAGCACGCGCTGATCACGGGCGGCGGCACAGGGATTGGCGAGGGGATCGCCCTTGCGTTGGCCCATGCCGGGGCCGAGGTGACGATCACCGGGCGGCGCGCGGATCAACTGGCGAGGGTCGCGGCATCAAGCCCGCGCCTGCATGCGTTGGTGATGGATGTCGACGACGAAGCATCGGTGCGCGATGGTATCGCGGCGGCGGCGGCGGTACGTGGCCCAATCCAGATATGTGTGGCCAATGCCGGGATCGCCGAGGGTGGCCCGTTTGAGAAAACATCGCTGGCGGACTGGCGGCGCACTATGACGACCAATCTGGACGGGGTTTTCCTGACGTTTCAGGCCGCGCTTGCCACTTTGGCGCCCGAAGATACCGGGCGGATGATCGTCATCAGTTCGATCGCCGGGGTGCGGGGGCTGAAGAACGCCATCCCCTATACGGTGACAAAGCACGGCGTGATCGGCCTGATCCGGGGTCTGTCCGAGGAATTCATGCGCCGTCCGATTACGTTTAACGCGCTGTGCCCCGGCTATGTGGATACGGCGATTGTGCGCAACCAGTTGCCCGGCTTGATCACGCGTTTCGGCGTGGATGAACAGGGCGCGATCGACATGGTTGCAAAGGGCAACCGGCATCGGCGGCTGCTGGCGGTCGATGAGACGACAGGGGCGGCGATGTGGCTGTGTTCGGATGCGGCGCGCAGTGTGAATGGGCAGACGATACAGATTTCAGGCGGTCAGGTGTAATGACGGATTTCGCGGCGACAAAGGCCTTGTTCCACTTGCCTGCGGGTATGATTTATCTGGACGGCAATTCGCTGGGCCCGTTGCCAAAGACGGCGGCGGCGCGGGTGGCACGGACGGTCACGCAGGAATGGGGCGAAAAGGTGATTACCGGCTGGAACCGTGCAGGGTGGATGGCGCAGCCGGAACGTCTGGGGGATCGGATCGGGCGGCTGATCGGGGCGGAAGCGGGGCATGTGGTGTTGGGCGACACATTGTCGATCAAGGTCTATCAGGCGCTGGCCGCTGCGATTGATCTGGTGCCCGACCGCAAGGTGATTCTGACCGATAGCGGCAATTTCCCGTCTGATATCTATATGACTGAGGGGCTGATCAAGGCATTGGGGCGCGGGCATGAATTGCGCGTCATGGCCCCCCAGGATGTCGCGGGCAGCATCGGCGGCGATGTGGCTGTGGTGCTGCTGACACAGGTCGATTACCGCACGGGGCGGCTGCATGATATGGCCGCCTTGACCAAGGCGGCGCATGGCGTGGGGGCTGTTGCGGTGTGGGATTTGGCCCATTCCGCGGGTGCGATAGCGGTCGATGTGCAGGGATGTGGCGCGGACTTTGCGGTGGGGTGCACGTATAAATACCTGAATGGCGGACCCGGCGCGCCGGCGTTCATCTATGTCGCACCGCGCCATATCGAAAACTGTGCCCCGGCGCTATCGGGGTGGTTGGGCCATGCCGCACCGTTTGCATTTGATCTGGACTATCGGCCCGGCAGCGGCATTTCGCGGATGCGCGTGGGCACGCCGCCGGTCTTGCAGATGGCCGCATTGGATGCCGCGATGGACATCTGGGACCATGTGGATATGGCCGCGCTACGCCGCACATCAATCGCGCTGACGCAGCAGTTTATCGCCGGTGTCGAGGCGGCCTGCCCGATGTTGACGCTGGCCAGTCCACGCGACCCCGATGCACGGGGCAGTCAGGTATCGTTCCGCTTTGCCGATGGATACGCTGCGATGCAGGCCTGTATTGCGCGCAATCTGGTGGGGGATTTTCGTGCGCCGGATATCATGCGCTTTGGGTTCACACCGCTGTTTATCGACGCCGATGACGTGGATCGCGCCATCAGCATCATCGCGGATGTCATGCAAAACCGTCTGTGGGATGATCCGGCCTATAAAGCCAAAGCCGCAGTCACCTAGGTGTTTTGGTGCCTTGGCTAACCTTCGTCAAGGAAGGCTGTTGCGCTTGATCCGTGCCGGATGCCATGGCCATGCACCGCCACGTTCAATGCGGCCCCCAGCAGGATCAGATAGGCGCTGACGTAAAGCCACAGCAGCAGACCGATCACTGCCCCGATTGAGCCGTACACCTCGTTGTAGCTGGCAAAGTTCGTCAGGTAGTACGACAGCCCCGCCGAAGCCGCGACCCAGATGATCACGACGACAAATGCGCCCACGGTGATCCATCGCCCGCGCGTGTCGATGCGGGCGGGTCCGAACCGGTAGAGCAAGCTGAGCCCGGTCATGAGCACACCCAACGCCAAGAACCAGCGCAGCCCTTCGAGCAGCCAAGCCGTTGAATTTGCGAGCGGAATAAAGGCCATGATGATCGGCAAGATCACGACGGCCGACAGCGCGACAATGGCCAGCGCCACAAGGGCGACCGTCAGCAACAGCGCGACCACCATCTGCCAGATCCCATTGCGCATGCGCTGGCCTGCGATGGCGTTCAAGCCGCCGATCAGCGCGCCCACCCCCGCCCGGCACGACCACAGCGCCAGCGTGATGGAAACCAACGTGGCCCAGCCCAACCTACCTGTGCCCGCATTGACCAGCCCCGTGATCTGAGCCGACAGCAGATTATAGGCATCGGGGGGAATGATCCCCTCCATCAGGCGCAGTTGTTCTTCGATGACCACGGGGTCGGCGACCAACCCAAAGATGGCGATGACCGCAGCGATGCCGGGGAAAATGCCGAACATGCCAAAGAACGCGACACCTGCCGCAATCAGGCCAAGGTGCTTTTCGCCCGCTGTTTTCCAGACGGTGCGCAACACACGCCACACCCGAAGGATCATCGACATAACCGCGCTCCCTTCGTGCGTTGTCGTTCCATTGTGCAACCTAGGGCAAAGCACCTGCAAGCGCCACTTTTCATCTCTTATGGCCATGCAAAAAGCCGGGGGATGGCCATAAGAAACGCAAGATGGTGCAAAAACAGGTCGCAGAACCGGGCGCGGCGCGTTAAGCTAGGGAAAAACAGGGCAAAGCCCACTGACTTACAGGTAAAATTTTGGCAACGCTAACCGATCACGTCAACATATTGGCGGAGCATCTGCTGGACCGCAGCGGATCACAGCAACTGGTGGCGATCACCGGCGCGCCCGGCTGTGGCAAATCAACATTGGCAAGCGAACTGGCCCGCCGCCTGAACACGCAAAAACGCAAGACAACCGTGGTGCCGATGGACGGCTTTCATCTGGACAATGCCGTGCTTGAGGCGCGCAATCTGCGGCCCCGCAAAGGCGCGCCCGAAACCTTTGACGCGCCGGGATTCGTGCGCATGATCAAGGCGTTGAAAGCGCGCGAAGAGGTCTTTGCGCCGATCTTTGACCGGGCCCGTGATCTGGCCATCGCGGGGGCCGTGGCGGTGCCGCTGGATGCGGCTATCATCATCGTCGAGGGCAATTACCTGATGTTCGATGAGGCACCGTGGGCATCGCTTGCCCCGCTTTGGGATGTGACCGCGCGGCTGGATGTGCCGATGCGCGAATTGCGTGCACGGCTGATCCAACGCTGGCTCAGCCTGAATTATTCGCCCTCTGTGGCGACCCGCCGCGCCGAGGGGAACGATATACCCAATGCGCAGCGCGTGATTGATCGTGCGTTACAATGTGATTTTACATTTGACGGTCAGCCCAACCCTGCGCCAAACTTGCCCGCGTAACTGAGGGAGCTGTCATGGCACGTCACACCGTTGCGACCCAACCGATTGCAGATCAAAAGGCCGGCACGTCGGGCCTGCGTCGCAAGACGCGTGACTTTATGGCGCCGCATTTTCTGGAAAATTATGTGCAGGCCGTCATCAATGCGATTGGCGGCGCGGCGGAAAAGCGGTTTGTCGTGGGTGGCGATGGCCGCTATTTTAACGACCGGGCCATTCAGGTCATCTTGCGGATGGCGGCGGCGAATGGCGCCCGTGGCGTGATCGTGGGGCAGAACGGGATTCTGTCGACCCCTGCCGCATCACATCTGATCCGCAAGCACGGCATGGATGGTGGGTTCTTGCTGACGGCGAGCCATAATCCCGGCGGGGTCGATCAGGACTTTGGTTTGAAATTCAACATGGCCAATGGCGGCCCGGCGACGGAAAGCGTGAGTGACGCGATCTTTGCGCAGACGCAGGCGCTGTCGGCCTATCGGATTTTCGACGCGCAGGATGTCGATTTGGCGGTGATTGGCCAGACCCGGCTTGGCGCAATGACGGTTACGGTCGTGGACCCGGTGGTTGATTATGCCGCCCTGATGGCCACGCTGTTTGATTTCGACGCGCTGCGCGGGCTGTTTGCGGGCGGGTTTCGCATGGCGTTTGACGCGATGCATGCGGTGACGGGCCCCTATGCAAAGCACCTGTTGGAAGAGCGGCTGGGAGCACCGCGCGGGACCGTGATCAACGGGACGCCGCTGCCGGATTTCGGCGGTGGCCATCCCGACCCCAACCCGATCTGGGCGCAGGGGTTGATGGCGATCATGGCCGGGCCCGATGCACCGAATTTCGGTGCAGCCAGCGACGGTGACGGCGACCGCAACATGATCATCGGGCGCGGCGCCTATGTAACGCCGTCCGATAGTCTGGCCGTGCTTGCGGCGCATCATCCCCACCTCAAGGGGGTCGCGCGGTCGATGCCGACATCTGCGGCAGTCGACCGGGTGGCGCGCACCAAAGGTGTTGCCTGTTACGAGGTGCCGACGGGATGGAAGTTCTTTGGCACCCTGCTTGACGCCGGGCTGATCAACCTGTGTGGCGAAGAAAGTGCCGGCACCGGGGCGGATCATGTGCGCGAAAAGGACGGGTTGTGGGCCGTGCTTTCGTGGCTCAGCGTTATTGCGTCCACGGGCCAATCGGTGGCGGCGCTGATGGCTGAGCATTGGCAGAAATATGGCCGGAACTATTACGCGCGCCATGACTATGAAGCGATAGATACCGACAAGGCGGATGCGGTGATGCAGGCGCTGCGCGGCAGTTTGCCGGCGCTGACGGGGCAGTCGTTTGCCGGGCTTGTGGTGACCCGCGCGGATGAGTTTGCCTATGACGATCCGATTGATGGCAGCCATACCGCGCATCAGGGTATTCGCGTTATCTTTGGCGACACAGCGCGGGTGGTGTTTCGGCTGTCGGGCACCGGAACCGCAGGGGCGACGCTGCGGGTCTATCTGGAGAGATTGGAAACGGACCCCGGCCAGCTTGACCAGCCGACTGCGGCAGCGCTGGCCGCCGTGACCAAAGCCGCCGCCGCGATTGCCGAGATTGCCAGACACACCGGACGGCAAGCACCGGACGTCATAACCTGACGAAAAGCCCCATGACGGCTTGCCATGCCTGCCCCAGCGAGCCGTCAATCGTGAACAGCGTGATCGCGGGAAACAGCAGCAGGATCATCACCCGCACAATATCCGAGCCGACAAAGAACAGCACGGCCTTATAGGTCGCCGTCATCGGCGTTTCGCGGTCCATGCTGTTGATAATGAACAGGTTCATGCCGACGGGCGGTGTGATCAACCCGACCTCGACCACGATCAGCACAAGGATGCCGAACCAAATCGCCACCTCTTCGCTGGTCATGCCGAAATCAAGTGTCTGGATCACTGGCCAGAAGATCGGGATGGTCAGCAGGATCATTGACAGGCTGTCCATCAGGCAGCCCAGCACGAGATAGAACAGCAAGATCAGCACCATGACCATCCACGGGCTGAACCCTTGGCCCGTCACCCATGCCGACAGTTCCTGCGGCACTTGGGTCAGGGCCAGAAAGCCGTTGTAGAACGCAGCGCCCAGCACGATGAAAAAGATCATGCCGGTTCCGGTCGCGGTCTGCATGATGCTGTCGCGCAACACCGCCCAATTCAGCGCGCGCGAAAACAGCGCGATCAGGCCAGTGCCCATGGCGCCGATTGCGGCCCCTTCGGTGGGGGTGAACCAGCCGTTGTAGATCCCGCCCACAACGACGGCAAAGACGATTAGCACCGGCCAGACCGCGACCAATGCACGGACCCGTTCCGCATAGGGCAATCGCGGGTGGGTGCCCGCCTGATCGGGATAGAGCCGGACGTAGATCGCAATGGTGAGCATGTAGCCAAGCGCGGCCAATATGCCGGGCACAAACGCCGCCGCAAAGAGTTTCGCGATGTTTTGCTCGGTCAGGATAGCATAGATCACAAGGATGACCGAGGGCGGGATCAAGATGCCCAGCGTGCCGCCCGCGGCAAGCGTCGCGGTTGAGAAACCGCCCGAATAGCCGTATTTGCGCAGTTCTGGCAAGGCGACCCTGCTCATTGTGGCGGCGGTCGCGAGGGACGAACCGCAGATCGCGCCGAAACCGGCACAGGCACCCACAGCGGCCATCGCCATGCCGCCCTTGCGGTGGCCAAGCCATGCCTCGGCGGCTTTGAACAGGGCGCGCGACATGCCCGACAGGGTTGCGAATTGCCCCATCAGCAGGAACATCGGGATGATCGACAGATTGTAGCTCGAGAAGGTCGAATAAACCTCGGATTTGAGTTTCGCCATGAAGACGACTGTGCCGTCCGTGGCCAGCCAAAGCCCGCCGATACCGCAGATCAACATGGCCAGCCCGATGGGTGCGCGCAAGAAGATCAGCAGCAGCAAAACCGGAAATGACAGGTAGCCAAGGGCAAGATCGCTCATGTGCGGCGCTTTCCGGTCAGGCGCATGGCGGCGCAGTACAGGCTGATGATGCTGGCCGTCACCGCCGCCGCAAAGCTGGCGGCATAGGCCCACCAGATCGGAAACTGGATCAGATATGTCGTTTCGCCATAGCGGATCTTGTCCTGCATCCCAATGAAAAGCCGCCATGTGATCAGCACGATAACGGCGGCCATGATCAGGCTCCAGAATGTTGCCAGCGCATGGTTCACGCGGGGGCCAAGGCCGCTGGTGAAGATATCGACCCTTGCGTGTTCCCCGGTCAGCTGGGTCAGCGGCAGGAAGGCGAAGATCGCAAAGGCGATGCCCGCCTCGACCAGTTCAAAATCCCCGGTGACCGGGCCGATACCCGCGTCCAGCAGCCATTGGCCAACGGTGCCCAGATAGCCGGTATGTGCGATGTCGTTCACCTCGCGGCCAGCGACGCTGAGGCAGACCAGAACCACCAGCAGGCACAGCACAAGCCCGCCAAGCAGCGCCATGAACCGGGCCAATCGTTCAACGAGGATGTGCAGCAAGGCAGGTCTCCAGACGCAACGCCACCCCCAAAGTCAGTCCAAGGGGGTCGCGGAGCGGTTTAGTTGCTGCTGGTGTTCTTGGCAATCAGCGCTGTCGCGGCATCATACAGGCCCGTGCCGTCGATCCCTGCGGCGTCCGCATCGGCGATCCAATTGTCGATTGTCGGCTGGCTGGCGATGCGCCAAGCGGCGATCTGTGCCGGGGTCAGCGCAATGATGGTGTTGCCTGCGGCCTCCGCCAAGGCGCGACCGGGGGCGTCGTAGTCTTGCATCGTGCGCCCTGCAAAGGCCGAGAATTCAAGCCCGGAGTTCGTGTCGATCACCGCCTGAAGATCGTCAGGCAACCCGTTGTAGGTGGCGTTGTTCATCGCAAAGATAAAGGCGGTGGTGTATAGTGATGCACCGGGAAATTCTGTGTGGTTCGTGACCAGTTCCTGCACCTTCAGGGCGGGGACGACTTCCCATGGGATCACGGCGCCGTCGATGACACCTTTGGACAGTGCCTCGGGGACGGCGGGCACGGGCATGCCGACGGCGGTTGCGCCAAGGCTGGTGAACAGCGTCGTCGTGGTCCGGGTCGGCGCGCGCAGTTTCAACCCGTTGAGGTCGGCGACATCAGTGACCGGGCGGTTGGCATGGATCACACCAGGTCCGTGGACCCAGAGGCCAAGGGGGTGAAAATCGGCGAAATCGGTGTCCATCATGCGCGCTTCGGCCAGTTCCCAATAGGCGCGGGATGTGGCCTCGGCGTTGGTCATGATGAAGGGCAGTTCAAACACTTCAAGCTGGGGAAAGCGGCCCGGCGTATAGCCTGCGACGGTCCAGATGATGTCGGCCACGCCGTCGATCGCCTGATCAATCAGTTGCGGCGGGGTGCCGCCCAGTTGCATTGATGGAAAGCGGTCGATTTTGATGCGGCCATTGCTGTCGGCCTCGACCTTGTCGGCCCAGACATCAAGAATATGGGCGGGCACATTCGCCTGAGCGGGCAGGAATTGGTGCATGCGAAGCGTGATCTGCTGGGCGGTCGCACCGGTGCCAAGGGCGGCGGCGGCGATCAGGCCAAGCAGTGTGCGGCGGGTGGTGGTCATGGTGATCCTCTCTTGCTTCAAGAATTGGTTGATGGGGTCAGATGATGGTTGTCGCAACCGGATCAAGATCGCCGATTGTGCCGTGCAGCACGTCGCCGCGCACAACCGCACCAACGCCGGCGGGGGTGCCTGTCATGATCAGGTCGCCGGGTTGCAATGTATAAAGCGTGGACAGATCGGCGATGATTTCAGCGACGGACCAGATCATATCGGACAGCAGCGCCTGTTGCCGCACGGCGCCATTCACGCAGAGCCGGATCGGCAGCGCAGCCAGATCGCCGACCTGATCGGCGGGTGTGAGCCGTCCGATGATGGCCGCGTTTTCGAAATCCTTGCCGGTATCCCATGGCCTGCGTTTGTCCTTGGCTGCGGCCTGCAGATCGCGGCGGGTCATATCAAGGCCGCACCCGTAGCCCAGCACAGCATCCATCGCCTGATCCACCGGGACGTCGCGGGCCTGTGCGCCGATGGCCACGACAAGTTCCATTTCGTGGTGCAGGTCGTTGGTGCGCGGCGGATAGGGCATGGGTGCACCTGACAGCAGCACGGCATGGGCGGATTTGGTGAAATAGAACGGCGCCTCGCGGTCCACCTCGTGGCCCATTTCGGCGGCGTGGGCGGCATAGTTGCGCCCGACGCAGAAAATGCGGGCGACCGGAAAGCCCCCCCGCCCTTTGACGGGTACAATCGGGGTCGGACGGGGCGGGAACAGGGTGTCGCTCATAAGCGCGCTCTCTCTTTGTTGAGTTGTAACGGTAGCGACCGTAGCATATCTGCCTGCAACAAGATAACGTTGCAACGACAATCGGGGCAACCGCCCAGACATTGCCAGGAGCCTGCGTGACCGTCACATTACCGCCTTTGGATGATTTGGTCGCCTGCCCGCAATGCGACACGTTGCATAATGCGACGGCACTGCCCGATCACACGCGGGCCTATTGCCAGCAGTGCGGCGTGGTCTTGATGACATCACAGCCCGAAGCGATGGCGCGTATCCTCAGCCTTGCGCTGACCGCGTTTGTAATGATGATTGCCGCGATCAGCTTTCCGTTTCTGTCGCTGGACGCGGGCGGGTTTCACAATGCGACATCCGTTATGGATGCCATTTTGGCGTTCAACAAAGGGCTGGCGTTTCCGCTGGCGATCGCGGTGGCGTTTTTCATCGTGGTTATTCCGCTGATCCGTCTGGGCGCGCTGATTTACGCGCTGGGGCCGTTGGTGCGCGAACAGCCGGCACGCGTTGGCGCCCGCGTCGCCTTTGGCATCGCCGAAAAGCTGCGGCCATGGAGTATGGCAGAGATTTTCATCGTCGGTGTGACTGTCGCCTTGGTAAAGGTTGCGGGCCTTGCGGCAGTGACCATCGGCCCCGCGTTTTGGGCTTTTGCGGGTGTTGTGATCATTACGGTGCTCAAAGATCAACTGATATGCAGGTATTCGATTTGGGAAGCACTGGAACAACCAGCGGCCTGATTACCGCCCGCGAGGCAGGTCTGGTGGCCTGTCAGCGTTGCGGTCAGGTACATCGGCAAGACGTGCGTCTTTGCACGCGCTGCGACGGTGCGCTGATCAGCCGCGACACCGACAGCCTGCAAAAGGTCTGGGCCTGGCTGATTGCGGGGATGATCGCGTTTATCCCCGCGAACATCTACCCGATGCTGCTGACCTCGACCCTGGTCGAACGCAGCGAAAGCACGATTGTCAGCGGCGTGATCGAGTTGATCCACCATGGGTCAATCGGCATTGCGGTGATTGTCTTCGTGGCCTCGATCATGATTCCCATGGGCAAGTTCATGGCCATCATTTATCTGGCGATCAGCGTGCAGCGGAAATCCGGCACCAACCGACATCAGCGGCACAAAGCCTATGAAATAGTAGAGTTCATAGGCCGTTGGTCGATGATCGACGTCTTTGTCGTTGCCATCTTGTCTGCGCTCGTGCAACTCAACACGATTGCGACTATCAACCCCGGAATTGCGGCTGTCAGCTTTGCGCTTTCCGTGATTTTCACTATGCTTTCCGCGCAAAGCTTTGACGCCCGGCTGATCTGGGACGCAGACAGGACCACAACATGAGTGATATCCCGCCAACACGACCTGCACCGCTTGACGTGCGGCCCGTGAAACAACGGATTTGGCGGCGGCTTTCGTTGGTTTGGCTGGTGCCGGTCGTTGCGCTGTCGGTTTCGCTGTGGGCCGCATGGCAGAACTATCTTGATCGCGGCACGCTGATCACCATAACCTTTGAAAACGCGGCCGGTATTACCGCCAGCGAGACCGTGATCAAATATCGTGACGTGACAATCGGCGCGGTCGAGAGCGTTGAATTTGCACCGGGCCTGTCAGACCTTTTGGTGCACGCGCGGATCGACAAGACGGTCGCGCCCTATCTGGACGACGATGCGCAATTCTGGGTCGTGCGCCCGGATGTTTCCGTGCGCGGGATCACGGGTTTGGATACCGTGCTTTCGGGGGTCTACATCGAAGGCAACTGGGACACCGAAGCCGATGTGGCGCAGTATGAATTCACCGGGCTTGAGCAACCCGTTTTGACCCGCGCGGGCGAACGCGGCACCCATATTGTTTTGCGTGCCAATGACGGCGGCGCAGTTTCGGCGGGCGCACCAGTGCTGCACAAGGGGCTTGAGGTCGGCTATCTTGAAAAGCCCGAGCTGTCGTTTGACGGCAATCAGGTGGTCGTCAGCGCCTTTATCGAAAGCCCCTATGACCGGCGGATCACCACAAGCACGCGGTTTTGGGACACATCGGGGTTCAGCGTGTCGTTCGGGGCAGGTGGTGTATCGCTTGACGTGAATTCGCTGGCGTCGCTGATCGAAGGCGGCATCGCGTTTGATACCGTCGTGTCCGGTGGCCAGCCGATCCGCGATGGCCATATCTTTGATATTTTCCCCGACCGGGAAACCGCGCGCGACAGCCTGTTTGCCGATCCAAACGCCGAAGTCGTGAAGGTGGCGGTGCTGTTTGCACAATCCGTCAGCGGCCTGTCCAAAGGGTCCGAAGTGCGGTTCCAAGGTATTCGCATCGGCGAAGTCAGCGAATTGAGCGCGATTGTCGTCGGTGAAGGCGAGACGGCAGATGTGCGGCTACAGGCCGTTTTGTCGATTGAGCCGAACCGGCTTGGAATGGGCGCGCAGGCAACGCCGGAGGACGCGATTGCCTTGCTGTCTGATTTTGTGATCCGCGGCCTGCGGGCGCGTATGGTCACGGGCAATATTCTGTCCGGGTCGCTGGTTGTCGAACTGGTCCAGATCGAGGACGCGCTGCCCGCAATCATGACGTTCACGTCTGGTGCCTACCCGGTTATTCCAACGACGCAATCGCAGATTTCAGACGTGGCGGCGACCGCCGAGGGTGTGCTGGCCCGGATCAATGCCCTGCCTGTCGAAGAGTTGATGGATGGCGCGATTGACCTGATGGACAGCCTTGAACGGCTGGCAAATGATGATGCGACGGTTGCGGCCCCCGCGTCGCTGGTGGCTTTGCTGGACGAGGCCCGCGCGCTGGTCGCATCGGATGACATTCAGGCGGTGCCCCGCGATCTGCGCAAGACGATCAATGATCTGGACGCGCTGATCGCAAGCGCAGCCGACGCCGATCTTGTCGGCGATCTGGATGGGGCACTTGCCGTGGCGACCGCTGCGGCTGCCAATGTCGAAGCGGCCACGCGGAACCTGCCCGCGATCACGGCCCAGATCGAGGCGCTGACCGCGAAGGCCAACAGCCTTGAGTTCGAAGCGCTGGTGACCACCGCCACGCAGACGCTTGCGTCGATTGACAGCCTGATCGGCAGCGACAGTGCGGCCGCCCTGCCCGGTTCGCTGAATGGCGCGTTGGATGAAATGCGGGTGTTTCTGGCCGAAGTCCGTGCCGGTGGGGCGATTGAAAACGTGAACGCGGCGCTTGCATCCGCCAATGAAGCGGCGCTAGCCATCGAAGAGGCGGTCAGCACCCTGCCCGCCCTGTCCGCACAGGCTGGCAGGCTGGTGGCCCAAACCGAAGCGGTCATCGAAAGCTATAGCGAACGGTCGCGCTTTAGCGCGGAAACACTGGCGACGATGCGCGACATTCAGGCCGCTGCGGATGCAGTCTCTGCACTGTCCCGCGCGATCCAGCGCAACCCTAATTCATTGCTGACAGGACGATAGAAATGCTGAAAAAAATAACGTTTGTCGCACTGACGGGTCTTGCCGCCTGTTCACCGCCGCTCGAACGGCTGGCACTGACGCCGGTGCAATCCACGCTGGAGCTGCGCCCCTTGGTGCGCAGCGCGATGGTCCGCACCGTATCGTTGCCGACCTATGCCGCAGCCGAGGAAGTCGCATTTGAAACGGCCACCGGCCTGATCGCCAGCAGCCCCGATGTGCTGTGGGCCGACGATCCGGAGCGCGCGGTGACATTGGTGCTGACACGCAATCTGGCCGATATTCTGAATACCGATGTGGGGCCGGACCCATGGCCATTTGTCGGGCTGGCCGATGTCGCGATTGATGTCCGGGTCGAGAGGATGCTGGCCGGGACCGATGGCATGTTCCGTCTGGAAGGCCAGTTCTATGTGGGTGGCGATGCCATTGATTTCCGCAACAGCGCGCATACATTTGCGATCGCCACACCGATGCCCGACCAAAGCCTTGGCAGTATCGCCGCAGCACAGGCCACCGCACTGTTGTCACTGTCCGAAGATATTGCCCGGACCCTGGCCCGCTAGGGTGATCCAGGCACCGTTGCGCTGGGACGACCGCACGCAGGCATCGACGAACTGCATCCCGCGCAGGCCATCGTCGATGGTCGGGTAGATCACATCGGCGTGCGGATCGCGCCCTTCACGGTGCGCGGTAATCGCGTCTGCGGCCTCGCGATAGATGGTGGCAAAGGCTTCCAGATACCCCTCGGGGTGGCCTGCGGGAATACGGGTGACGCGGGCCGCTGCATCCAGCGTGCCACTGCCGCCACGGGTCAAAAGCTGCTTGGGTGCGCCGTAGGGGGTAAACCATAGCTGGTTGGGATGTTCCTGGGTCCATTCCATACCGCCCTTATCGCCAAAGACGCGCAGCCGCAGGCCGTTTTCATTGCCCGGGGCAACTTGCGAGCACCACAGCATCCCCCGCGCGCCACCGTCAAAGCGCAGCATCACATGGGCGTTGTCGTCCAATGTGCGCCCGCTGACGAAGGACTGCAAATCCGCCGACAGGCTGTCAAGCGTCAACCCGGTCACGAAACTGGCAAGGTTGAACGCATGGGTGCCGATGTCGCCGGTCGATCCCCCCACCCCGGCGCGGGCCGGATCGGTCCGCCACGCGGCTTGCCGAGAGGTGTCGGCCTGCGTCAGCCAGTCTTGGGCATATTCCACCTGTACCACGCGGATACGGCCCAAATCGCCCTGTGTGACCATTTGCCGGGCCTGTCGCATCATCGGGTAGCCGGTGTAATTATGCGTCAGCACAAACAACGCATCGCTGTCCTTGGCCAGTTTTACCAGCTTTTCGGCATCCGCCAGCGTGGCCGTCAGCGGCTTGTCGCAGATCACGTGTATCCCGCGTTTGAGAAATGCGCACGCGGCGGCGTAGTGAACGTGGTTCGGGGTAACGATGGCCACTGCCTCGATCCCGTTTTTCAGACGCGCCTCGCGGGTGGCCATAGTGTTGAAGTCGTCATAGGTGCGGGCGGGATCGAGGCCAAGTGCGGCACCCGATACCTGCGCCTTTTGCGGGGTTGCCGATAGCGCGCCCGCAACCAGCTGGAAGCGGCCATCAAGCCGCGCCGCGATCCGGTGGACACCGCCAATCAATGCGTCGTTGCCGCCGCCAACCATGCCAAGGCGGATGGGTCTGTCGTGGTGCATGGTGTGGCTCCTTTTTTGGGTTCGCGCATGGCCGTTTGCACAGCACGTGTTTGACGCCCCTGCGCGGATACGTCCATAGCGGGCCATGCGTATAGATAACCTGCAACATGCCAATTGGTCTGAAACCATCCTTCGCCGGATGCGCGCTGGTGGCGTGGATCAGCCGGACGGGGTGGTAAAGGCGTTCGGCTCTGGCAGCACATCAGGGCCATCTATTACCAACCGATTGGCCCGGTCGCCAAGAAACGCTGTCGCCTTGGTCCAGTCCGCGCGATGACGGAGGACGGTTTGTCTGCTTTTTATCGCGTAACCCGGATTTGCATAATCGACACGGCAGTTGCGAGGACGACTGGGCAACGCGCTATGTGACATGATTTGGGACGATTACGGTCAAGCTGGGCCGGGCATGGCGTGCCGCCCGTGGCCGTGTCTGCCGCCCGGATCAATCGGGGCGGCAGCGTCGTCTATCTGCGCCGATCAATCGTCAAGTCGGACTGAAACGCTGACCGTATGCTCGGCCGCGCCAAAGCCTGCTGCGTGCAAGCCATAGTAGGCACCGACCGAGATCAATGCAGAAATGGCAAACGCTGCGAACATCGTTTTCATGATCTGTCGCTCCTATTCAGCAGGGGTCGTTTGGGCAGAGGCGGATTGTTTTTCCTTGACCTCATCGACCCAGAGGCTGTGGTGTTCGCGGGCCCATTGTTCTTCGACTTCGCCCGATCCCATCGCATCGAACGCGCCTTCCATGCCGATCGAACCGATGTAAATATGGGCGAGGATAATCGCCATCAGCACAAAGGAAATGATCGCATGCCATAGCTGCGCGAACTGCATTTCGGCGTGCGGTGTCAACTGGGTTGGCAGGGTGCCAAAGCCCAGCATTTCCGGCAGGCCAGTGCTGTTGAGCAGGACAAATGTTTTCGCGAACATGGGCAGTTCAAACGGGAACAGCAGCGAAAGCCCGGAGACGGAAATCGAGGTTCCCAACACGATGACCGACCAGAAGATCACCTTTTGACCGGCGTTGAATTTCTTGGCGGGGGGGTGGACGCCCTTTTTGAACAGCCCGCCACCGACCGCGATCCATTTCAGGTCAAGACGGTTGGGGATATTTTCAAGGACCCACATGAAGAACACCATCACCAGTCCGATCATAAAGGCCCATGAGATGTTGTTGTGTATCCATTTGGACGCAATCGCCATCGTCGCAAAGCTGTCATGGCCAAAGTAGGGGATCATGATCTTGCGCCCGAACAGCGTGATCAGCCCGGTCAGCCCAAGGACGACGAAGGAGCCCGCCATCAGCCAATGGCCGAAGCGTTCAAATGCCTTGAAGCGGGTGATCGTGCGGCCTGTCTTTTCGCCGTCGATGCGGACCCGGCCACGGATCAGGAAAAACAGGGCAAGCAGCGCGATCGTGCCGCCCAACAGGTATGATCCATAGGTCGCCAGAGGCCCATCGCGGAATAACAGCCACCACATGCCGCTGTCTTGGATCAAGACGTTCGCGGCAGGACCGCGCGCCTGCCCGGAAATATCGGCCTTGTTGTAGCGCATCGCGCGCCACACCTCCGGTTCGGACAAGCCCCCGAGACTGCCAAGCTGGTCAGTCAGCGGTGCAGCCTGTTCAGGATTTCCAATCGCGTCGCTGCGAAAACTGTCATCAATTGGCAAACCTTGCTGGCGTGCCATGATATCTTCGAGGGTCTGCGCACCACCGGTGGCAGAGCGGTCAGTCGTCGATGTCTCTTGAGCTAGGGATACGGAACCCAAAACAGACAAAAAACACGTAACAACAATAGCGAAGAAGGCGCGCGTCATCTGCAGGCTCCTTGGTCGGTTGGGGGTCACCCCCAGGAATGTAATCGTAGCGACGGGGATGATCCTGATGGAGCACCCCCGCACCTTTTACGGTCAAAGACGGGTTCAGCCGCCTTTTTGGTCGTAGGCCGTGCCCCAGCCCCATGCGCCGGACCCGAAACCGCGTGCGACAACGCGTTCACGGTAGATGCCCGACACCACGTCGCCGTCACCGGCAAGCAGGGCCTTTGTGGCGCACATTTCGGCACAGATTGGCAACTTGCCTTCTGCGATCCGGTTGCGGCCATACTTTTGGAATTCGGCCTGACTGTTGTTCTCTTCGGGGCCGCCTGCGCAGAAGGTACATTTGTCCATCTTGCCGCGCGAACCGAAGTTACCAGCCTGCGGATACTGCGGCGCGCCGAATGGGCAGGCATAGAAACAGTAACCGCACCCGATGCACAGGTCTTTTGAATGCAGAACGACGCCTTCTTCGTTCTGGTAGAAACAGTCGACCGGACACACGGCCATGCAGGGCGCATCGGAACAATGCATGCAAGCGACCGAGATTGAACGCTCGCCCGGCTTACCATCATTGATCGTTACCACCTTGCGGCGGTTGATGCCCCAAGGGACCTCGTGTTCGTTCTTACAAGCCGTGACGCATGCGTTGCATTCAATGCAGCGTTCGGCATCGACGAGAAACTTTGCTCTTGCCATCTTCTTGTTCTCCTTACGCTGTCCAGATTTTGCAGAGGGTCGCTTTGGTCTCTTGCATCTGGGTCACTGAATCGTAGCCATATGTTTGTGCGGTGTTGCTGCTTTCGCCCAAGACAAACGGGTCTGCACCGTCGGGATACTTGTCGCGCAGATCCTTGCCTTCGAGGTGACCACCAAAGTGGAATGGCATGAAGGCAACGCCCACGCCCACCCGTTCGGTGACCATTGCCATCACCTTGACTTTGCCACCCTCCGGGCCTTCGACCCAGACTTGTGCGCCGTCACGGACACCAAGGTTGTTGGCATCGCGGGTGTTGATTTCCACGAACATGTCCTGTTGAAGCTCGGCCAACCATGGGTTGGACCGGCTTTCGTCGCCGCCACCCTCGTATTCCACAAGACGGCCAGAGGTCAGGATGATCGGATACTCTTGCGAGAAATCATTCTGCTGGATTGACTTGTAAAGGGTTGGAACGCGCCAGAACTTGCGGTCTTCGTAGGTCGGGTAATCAGCGACCAGATCGCGGCGGTTGCTGTACAGCGGTTCGCGGTGCAGCGGTACCGGATCAGGGAAGGTCCAGACCACGGCGCGGGCCTTGGCGTTGCCATAAGGGGCACAGCCATGTTTGATCGCAACCCGCTGGATACCGCCCGAAAGGTCGGTTTTCCAGTTGGTGCTTGCCCCGGCAACGGCATCAATCGCAGCACGCTCGTCTGCGGTCAGATCACCGTCCCAGCCCAGATCCATCAGCATCTGCATCGTGAATTCAGGGTAACCGTCCTGAATTTCCGACCCAACCGGGTAGACGCCTTCGGCCAGCAGATTGTCGCCATCCCGCTCTACCCCGTAGCGGGCACGGAAGCCCATGCCACCTTCGGCGACAGGAATGGAGATATCATAGAGGTTCGCCGAACCGGGGTGGTTCATCTCGGCGGTACCCCAGCAAGGCCATGGCAGACCGTAGAAATCACCATCGGCCGGGCCACCGATCGCACGCAGCGTCGTGCGGTCGAAGGTGTGCTGGTTGGCCATGTGCATTTTCAAGCGCTCAGGGCTTTGGCCAGTATAACCGATCGTCCACATACCGCTGTTGAATTCGCGGGTGAGGTCTTCGATGTTTGGCTCACCGGCTTCATCCACAGCGATGTTGCGGAAGATTTTATCCGCAAACCCGAACTTGGTGGCGAATTTCGCCATGATCGTGTGGTCTGGAAGGCTCTCGAAGAGTGGCTCGACCACTTTGTCACGCCACTGCAACGAACGGTTTGAAGCGGTGACAGAACCACGGGTTTCGAACTGGGTACAAGCGGGCAGCAGATACACGCCATCGGTACGATCATGCAGCACGGCAGATACGGTTGGATAAGGGTCCACAACGACCAACAGGTCGAG
Organism: Yoonia sp.; assembly: GCF_017854565.1. Lineage (GTDB taxonomy): Bacteria > Pseudomonadota > Alphaproteobacteria > Rhodobacterales > Rhodobacteraceae > Yoonia. Next base: position 25,222 of record NZ_JAFMHJ010000010.1, on the reverse strand, counting down.
TTTTTCCATCGCCGTCTTCATTTCCTTCTGACGGGTCTGCGAGTTGGGCGCGTGGCCCCACAGCACCATCGCACGGGTATTATCGGGCTGGTCGATGTTTTCCTTGTCTTCCAGCACACCGTCGATCCAGCGACCGACCGTGATACCGTTGAGGTTCATCATCGACGTGTCGCCATAAGACGCATCCGAGAACCGACCCTTGAGCCAATCCAGATCCTCGTTCCAGACACGTGCCCAGTGCGCCCATGATCCCGGTGCCAGACCGTAGTAGCCGGGCAGCGTATCGGCCAGAACGCCAAGGTCCGTCGCGCCCTGCACGTTGTCGTGACCGCGGAAAATGTTCGTGCCGCCGCCGGATGTACCCATGTTGCCAAGAGCAAGCTGAAGGATGCAGTAAGCGCGGGTGTTGTTGTTACCGTTGGTGTGCTGCGTGCCACCCATGCACCAGATCACGGTGCCGGGACGGTTGTTTGCCAAGGTAAAGGCCACGCGGCGCAGCTGTTCACCGGGGGCACCGGTGACGCGCTCGACTTCCTCCGGGTTCCACTTTTTCACTTCGTCCTGGATCTGATCCATGCCCCAAACGCGGGTGCGGATGAACTCTTTGTCTTCCCATCCGTTTTCAAAGATGTGCCACAGGATACCCCAGACCAATGCAACGTCCGAGCCGGGCCGGAAGCGTACATATTCGTCAGCATGGGCCGCAGTCCGTGTGAAACGCGGATCGCACACGATCAATGGCGCGTTGTTCTGCTCTTTGGCTTTGAGCATGTGCAGCAGCGACACCGGGTGTGCTTCTGCCGGGTTGCCGCCGATCAGAAAGATCGCCTTGGAGTTATGCATGTCATTGTAGCTGTTGGTCATGGCGCCGTAGCCCCATGTGTTCGCCACACCGGCAACCGTGGTCGAGTGGCAGATGCGCGCCTGGTGATCGACGTTGTTGGTGCCCCAATAGGCCGCAAATTTGCGGAACAGATAGGCCTGTTCATTGTTGTGCTTGGCGGAACCAAGCCAGTAGACCGAGTCAGGACCGCTTTCTTCGCGGATCTGCAACATCTTATCGCCGATTTCGTCGATCGCGGTTTCCCAGCTGATACGAACCCATTCGCCGTTCTCTTTTTTCATTGGGTACTTCAGGCGACGCTCACCATGGGCATGTTCGCGCACGGCCGCACCTTTGGCGCAATGCGCACCCAGATTGAACGGGCTGTCCCAGCCGGGTTCCTGACCTGTCCAGACGCCATTGTCGACTTCGGCAATCACGGTACAGCCCACTGAACAATGCGTACAAATGGATTTGATCGTCTGAACGGCGTTATTGACGGCCTGCTGTGCGTGCGCGGCGGTTACATTGCCACCCGTCGCTGCAATCGCGGCCAAACCGCCGATTGTCAGGCCGGACCCGCGCAGGAACGTACGCCGGTCGACAGATCCTTTGGTCGCTTGCGTGTCGATGCTGGCACGTCGGGCGACCCCGTTGGTCTTTTTCTTTAACATTCTTCTCTCCCTTGCTGGCACCGGCTGACCCGGTCTCGCTGGGTTGCGTTACTTCGGGCCAAGACCCGAAAATCCTTAGAACCGGGCACTGGCCAAGTAGGCGCGGGTATGATCGGTGTCTTGCATTTTTCCGGATGTCAGATCGACCGGCTGTGCCGCTGCCGCTGTTCCCGACGCCGCTGCGGCAACGAGTGCTGGTGCTGCAATTCCGAGTTTGAGAAAATTACGACGGCTTGCGCCGACTTCTTTTTCATTGGCCATGTGACCGTTTCCCTTCTCTTCTTTTGGCGGGGGTCCCGCCGTTATCCACGGATTAATCCGCTATCATTCGAAACGCTTCGCGTTCGATATCCATCAAATTTCGCCCCACTGCCCCAACCGAGGCATAGAGAACCGAATTTTTCGCAGCTTCAAGGTCACTGAAAAAGTGACCTGCCCAAGACCCGACATGCTTGTTAAAAAACACCTTCTGACTTTGCAGATCCGCCGCCGGCCCGGCGAAACGCCCGACGATCAGCCCACCCATCATCTCCAGCAAGGAGGCGATGTTGTCTTCTGGTTCGAAAACATTGGGCGCACGCGCAATGCCGCGCGCCATCATATCGCCACGCAATGCGGCGAGCGGCTTTTCGTTTAGAAAGCCGGTGAGGTAATAGCTGGCAAATGGCAAAAGCTCGCCCCGGCCAAGCCCGATGAACAGCGCGTTAAACTCGCTTCGCACTGCCTTGGGCTTTGACACTTTGGCCACGCGCGCAAGTTGCGTGATTGATTTGCCCAGCACACTGTCGTCTCCCTGAAGATCAGCAGTCTGCGCGAGCAACATCTCATCGGGCGGAGCGGACAGCATTAGCCCAAGATAATTATATAGATCAGCACGCATACGGTCTTCGGTGCTGGTTTCGGCTATATCCGCCATCGCGCTCATGATGTCATCTCCGACGGGGCGTCTTGTTCAAATGACATGCGCATCCGACGGCGCGGCGCGGCATGACCCTGTGATGCAACGGCTTGGGGCGCTTTGGGCGCCTCCGCGATCACGGTATCAACCTCTTGATTCTCATCTGAATTTTGCTCCCCTATTTGTTCTACAACGTCATCTGTGTTCGAAGCTAGCAAAACCTCTGCTTGACGTGCCATTTCCTGCACATGGGCCAACATGCCCTTGCCGACCTGATATGCGGTCTTCATGTCGGGAAACACGGTTGCCGCATCGGTGAAATCGCCGTCATAGTCGTTCAAGCCGTCCAGACAGGCCAAAACGGGGTTCAAACGCCATAGCTTGCGCAGCGCCCGGCGGCGCAGATGTTCGGGGACCGCCTTGGACATAAAGCCCTTGATGTCGTCGCCCAGCACCAGCGTATCGGGGTCAGGCAGTTCCAGCACAGCCAGAATTTCTTCGTCAGACAGGTCTTCTGTCGACACCTCGGGTGCAACGTCCGGCTGCAGCGCCACCTCGGCCTCTGCCTCGTCTGCGACCTTTGCCTTGCGGCGCGACCAGAAATCACTTGCGGGTTTGGTCATGCGGCTGGATCCTTGCGGCCCGGCGCACGGTAGACATCCGTCAACTGCTGGATGCGCGCATCGCCAACGCCATCCTCGACCCGGTCCGTCCGATGCTTGTCGCGGCGCCGCTTTATGAACACTTCTTCTTCGAAAAAGCGGTCGGTAAAGTCGCGGACCCAGCCGATGATACCATCCGGCATCGCGACTTTTTCGACGATGTCTTCGCCGTTGTCGCAGTAATCCTGCGCCTCGTAGGGTGAAGCGGTCACCAACAGCACATCGAACGGGCGTTGAGCATCATCGCTGCGGCGCATTACGACGTAAACGGCGGGTGTTTTATCGGCCAAACCGGCCATATAGGCTTCGCATTCGGCACCGTGCAATTCCAGCGGGCGGGTTGCGGCATGATATTCAACCACATCGCCGTCTTCGCGCAGCGGTTTCCAATCCGCACCCGCAGCACCGGGAAGAACCGAAACCACTTTCCATGCCCACTTGGCCCAACGCGTCGCACCGGGCGCGCGTCGCACGACAATGCCCAAGGGCATGGTCTGGTATTGATGCGGATTGTGGATCACAATTTTCCTCGGGCTTTCTCGGACGTCGTTAACCTCTATGCTGGACCAAATCGGACTGTTCGGAAAGCACTTTTTTGCTAAAATGCGATGCTGCGATGCGGCATATCACGACACCGTTTCCGGTTTACGTTCCCGGCAATACATGGCTACACTCTGCCGACTGCGGAAGCGCAGAACCGCGGGAGAGAGCCAATGACCCAACAGCCAAATACAGTTAAACAATTGATTATATGTGATTGTTTGGGAAGCCAAACAATAGACACAGCCGCGATTGAGGGTGCAACCGGCCTGAAGTGTTCGCGTTTACACACCGCTTTGTGCACAAAAGAAATCGAGAGCGCGACAAAAGCGATCACAAATGGCGGAGTAATCATCGCCTGCGGTCAAGAGCAGAGCATTTTTGAAGAAATCGCCCAAGAAGTTAACGCGGAGTTACCACTTTTTGTAGATCTGCGCGACCGGGCGGGTTGGTCTGATGACCCTGCGACAAATGGTCCAAAGATGGCGGCCCTCGCGGCGGAAGCGTTGCTGCCGCAGATCGAACCCAAGGTACGTGACGTAACGTCAGATGGGGTTTGCCTGATTATCGGCGCGGGTCAGGTCGCGCTGGACGCGGCCGCAAAGCTGGGTGAGGTGCTGAGCGTGACCTTGCTTTTGACCGATGCCAGCGATCCTGATGCAACGGACCGCTTCGATGTGATCAAAGGCCGGGTGACACGGGCGAGCGGATCACTGGGCGCGTTCGATCTGCGGCTGGATGCCGTCCAGAACCTCGAGCCGGGCGGGCGGGGCCACCCCCGGTTTTCCGCGCCGCAGGATGGCGCCACGTCGCAGTGCGACATCATACTGGACCTGTCAGGCGATACGCCGCTGTTTTCAGCCCATGAAAAGCGTGACGGCTATCTGCGCGCCGATCCCAAGCATGCACCATCGGTTGCCGATGCCGTGTTTGAGGCGGCACAGATGGTCGGCACCTTTGAAAAGCCGCTGTATGTGCGGCTTGAACCATCGCTTTGTGCGCATTCGCGTGCCGAACAACCGGCCTGTTCGAATTGCCTGAATGCCTGCCCGACGGGTGCGATCACGTCGGCGGGCGAACATGTGGCGATTGATCCGATGATCTGTGCCGGGTGCGGCGCGTGTTCGGCGCTTTGTCCTTCGGGGGCTATTACGTTTGATGCCCCGCCAGTCGACAGCCTGTTCCGCCGCATCCAAACGCTGGCCAGCACGTTTCGCAAGGCCGGCGGGACCCAGCCGCGGTTGCTGGTGCATGATGACAGCCACGGGATCGAAATGATCCAGCTGGCTGCACGTTTCGGGCGCGGTCTGCCCGCGAATGTGATCCCTCTGGAAGTGACGGCGCTGGCTGGTTTCGGCCATGCCGAGATGTTGGCAGGTCTGGGGGCTGGATTTGCGACCGTAGATATTTTGCTGTCGCCCAAGTCGGACCGCGATACGTTGTCGCGCGAACTGGCGCTGGGACTGGCGATCAGCGGCAAGGCGATCCGGCTGCTGGATATTGCAGACCCCGACGCCTTGTCGGACACCTTGTTTGACGGCACAGAGGCGCGCGCCGTCGCAAGCCCGATCCTGCCCATGGGTTCGCGACGCCAAGTGGCGCGGACGGCAGCCAAGGCGCTGACGGATGCCACGATCATCCCCCTGCCCGACACCGCCCCCTATGGCGCGGTTCTGGTGGATACCGATGCCTGTACCCTGTGTCTGTCATGCGTATCGCTTTGCCCATCGGGCGCGTTGATGGACAACGAAGACAAGCCGCAGTTGCGGTTTCAGGAAGATGCGTGTTTGCAGTGCGGTCTGTGCAGCAACATCTGCCCCGAGAATGCGATTACCCTCAAGCCGCAGTTGAACCTGACTGATGGCGCATTTGCCCAGGTGGTATTGCACGAAGAAGAGCCGTTTGCCTGCGTCGAATGCGGCAACCTGTTCGGTGTCAAATCAACGATCGACAAGATCACCGAAAAGCTGGCCGGGAAACACGCGATGTTCGCCAATCCGGCAGCGGCCCGGATGATCCAGATGTGTGACAATTGTCGGATACAGGCGCAGTATCATTCGGAAAACAATCCCTTCGCCGGGGCAGAGCGCCCGCGCGTCCGCACGACCGATGACTACCTGTCAAAGCGCAAGGATCACTGAGATTGCATAGGTGCGCCCAGATCAGCGGGGGCAATCGTCGCCACAAAGGCGATGATTGCGTCCAGGTCCTCTGCCGTGATGTGCAGGGGCACGATGGGCGATGGGCGCGCGGGATCGAATGGGTCCGTCACATCCGTGATCTGGGTGAAGGCGGGGTGCGGCTTGAGCACGTAAAAGGTTTGAAACCGGGTGTCCCAGTCGGAAAATGTGCGGATCAGCGCAAAAGACGGGGTCGAGCCGATACCCTTCATCCGGTTGGCATCGCTGACCACATGACAGCGCCCACAGTGATCCAGCGACAGATCGCCCCCTTTGGCCGCCAGCGCCGGGTTGATCGGGACCCGGACCACGACAGGTGCGTCGGGTTGCGGCAACAGGAATATCGTGTCACCCTGCGGCTGAAAGCCTGTGATGGCGCGGCCCCCCGCATCAGATGTCAGCCAATCGGCGAACCGCATGGCGGTCGGGCTGTCGATCTGCGTGTCCAGATACCACTGCGCATCGGCGCCAATGAACACCACTTGCCCGGCGGGTTCGCGGGTCAGGACCAGATCGGCGGGCGCACCAACGGGCACACGGTCCACGCGGATCGCGGATTTGAGCGAAAAACGCGGCAGCAAGTAGTCCATAAACCCGGTTTCCAACAAAGGATCAGGGATCGCCAGCCGAATGCTGTTGTCTTGCGCGCCAGCGCTTATAGGTATGAGCCACAGAAGAATTAGGAAAATGCGCATGGTGACCACGCTAGCGGGACGAACCCCGCAGCGTCAATCGCGCGCAACAGACAGGAGACGAAAATGAGCGAAGATTTCAACATGTCCATGCGCAAGTTTCTCAAGCAGGTCGGCGTCACATCGCAGCAAGCGATTGAAGAGGCGATGCGCAACGCAGCGCCCGGCAAGACATTTGAAGCCAAGATGGTCCTGTCCATTCCCGAACTGGGTCTGGAGCATGTCGTGACTGGCAAAATCAGCGGGAAGGACGCGTAAGTGAGCATCACCCGCGACGCGGTCATTGCGACCCTGAAAACGATTGAAGACCCCGCCTCGGGCGATGATATCATGGCTGCCGGTTTGGTCCGGGCCTTGAATGTCGATGACGGCAACGTGCGCTTTGTCTTTGAAGTGGCCCCTGCACTGGCCCAACAAATGGAACCCGTGCGCGCCGCAGCCGAAGCGGCGCTCAGGGCGATGCCGGGCATCGGCAACGTGTCGGCCATCATGACCGCGCACACCACGCCTGCCGCGCCGCCGGATCTGAAGCCGCAGCGTAAATCCGAACCCAAGGGCCCGCAGAAGATCCCCGGCATTGATCGCATCCTTGCGATTGCCTCGGGCAAGGGCGGCGTGGGCAAATCCACGGTCTCGGCCAATCTGGCCTGTGCGCTGGCCGCCGAAGGGCGCCGCGTTGGCCTGCTGGACGCCGATGTCTACGGGCCATCGCAGCCCCGTATGCTGGGTGTTTCGGGGCGTCCTGCGTCACCCGATGGCAAGACGATCCTGCCGATGCGCAACCACGGCGTGACGATGATGTCGATCGGCCTGATGCAAAACGATGATCAGGCCGTTGTCTGGCGCGGCCCGATGTTGATGGGCGCGTTGCAGCAGATGATGAATCAGGTGCAATGGGGCGCGCTTGACGTGCTGATCGTGGACCTGCCCCCCGGCACCGGCGATGTGCAGATGACACTGGCGCAAAAGTTCGACGTGACAGGTGCCGTGATCGTCTCGACGCCGCAGGACGTGGCCCTGATCGACGCGCGCAAGGGCATTGATATGTTCAACCAGCTGGGCACCCCGATCATTGGCATGATCGAAAACATGAGCACGCACATCTGCTCCAACTGCGGCCACGAGGAACACACCTTTGGCCATGGCGGCGTGGCGGCAGAGGCGGCAAAGCTGGGGGTGCCCCTGTTGGCTGAATTGCCCTTGCATCTGGACATCCGTCTGGCCGCCGACGGGGGCGCGCCGATTGTCGTATCCAAACCCGACAGCCCGCAGGCAGAGGCGTTTCGCGTGGTCGCACGCACCTTGATCGCCGCAGGTCACGCATGACAGCGCCGGTCTTTCCGCCGCTTCTTTCGGGCATGGCAACGGTCGACAATCCCATGGATGTCGCTGTTGCCATGGCCACCGAAGGCTGCGACGCGGGCACGGTGATTTATAACCTCAGCGGGAATGACCTGCGCGCCGCCATCGTCTTTGCGCCCGAGGTTCCGTTGGCAGATGCAATGGCGATGCTGCCGGCCTGCGGCATCGGGTTTCAGAACGCCTTGGGGTCCGTCGCCCCGCCAGAAGTCGCCGTGCATCTGGATTGGAACGGCGGCATCCGATTGAACGGCGGCGCTTGCGGCCGGTTGCAGGCCAAAGCATCGGGGACGGTCCCCGACGACATCCCCGATTGGCTGATCATCGGTCTGGAACTACCGCTTTGGCCCGCGTCCGACGATCCCGGCGACACGCCCGACGAAACGGCGCTTTACGCCGAAGGCTGCATGGATGTGGACCCCGTCTTGCTGTTGGAAAGCTGGGCGCGTCACATGCTGGTCTGGGTCAACCGCTGGGACGATGACGGTGTCAAACCGCTGCATTCGGAATTGCAGGGGTTGATGCACGGCCTTGGCGAAGGCGACTTTGTCGGCCTTGACGAACGTTTTGGCATGTTGCGCCGGGACGGCGAAACGACCACACTTATCCCACTGACCAGTTTGTTGGAAACATGATGACAGCCCAATACCTTGCCCGCGCGATCCATTTTGACGAAAGCGACATGAACATCTTTCATGCGCCCGCCCGGACGGGTGAATGGTGCATATCCGGCGGGTTCGAGTTTTCGAACTGGTCGGACGGCGATCTGGCTGGCAAGGCGCGGCAGGCATTCAGCAACGGCTGGCTGGGCCTTGAGACATTCGGACGGGTGTCGGTCGTGGCTGTCACCAAGGTCGAGCAGGTCGAAATCGACGCCCTGACCGCCGCACTGGCCGCCCATTTCGTCAGCCACTATGGCGCGCCATCGGTCGCGGCCGCACAGGGCGTGGCGGCAGATGAAATCGCGCAGATGATCGCATTATGTGACGGTCAGGACCCGAACACCCTGCTGATGGTATCACGCGAACTGACCGAGGCCGGCGTGAAGGAAGGGTTCAGGTCGATCGAGCCCCAATCAGCGGGGATCGATCAGTTTGCCATTCACGGCTCGCTAGATGAAGACGAACCGCATGATCATGAACACGGGCATGATCATGGCCATCACCACCACTAGGATGCGGGCTGCGCGTTGAAGGTGAACAGCGTTTCACCGTTGATCGTGTAGCTGTTGATCAGCTCTGCCGCGCGGGGCGATGTCAGCCAGTCTTCCAGTTTCACCGCCAGATCGGCTTTGATGTGGCCGTGCAATTCGGGATTGACCGGGATGTAGGCGTATTGGTTAAACAGCACCGGATCGCCTGCAAACAACAGACCCAGATCAGCCTTGTTGCCAAAGTTCAGCCAGCTGGCGCGGTCGGCCAGAATGTAGGCGTTCATACCGGCAGCCGTGTTCAGCGCAGCGCCCATGCCGGCACCCACTGGCCGATACCAGTCACCGCCGCGCGACACGTCGGCGGCATCCCACAAAGACAGTTCTTTCTTGTGGGTTCCGCTATCGTCGCCACGGCTGACAAAAACGGCTTCGGTCTGGGCAATGCGCGCCAGCGCATCGGCGGCAGTATCTGCATCGGCGATGGCCGCAGGGTCAGCAACCGGACCGATGAAAACAAAGTCATTGTACATGATTTCGCGGCGATGCGTGCCGTAGCCGTCGGCCAGAAATGCATCTTCTGCGGGACGCGAGTGGACAAGGATCGCATCGACATCCCCCGCCTCGCCCAGACGGATCGCCTGACCGGTGCCCACGACAAGCAACTGGACGGTGATGCCGGTGTCTTCGGCAATGGCAGGCAGCAGAATTTCTGACAGACCTGAATTGTGGAACGATGTGGTCACGGCAAGTTTAAGGTCTTCGGCAGAGGCGATAGTGCCTGTCAGCCCAAGAACCAGAGCAAGTATACGGGTCACTCTACGATATCTCCATTTAACAAAGCGGCGGCCTGTGGGGTTTTGGGTGCGCCGAAAAATGCATCGGCGGCGGCCATTTCGATTATTTTTCCATGCATGAGAAACACGACATCACTCGCCAAACGTCTGGCCTGCCCGATGTCATGGGTCGCCATGAGGATACGGGTGCCACCTGCCTGCGCGGATTTCAAGATCGCTTCGATCTCGCGGATGGCGCGGCCGTCCAGATTGGCGCAGGGTTCGTCCAGAAAAAGAATATCGGGTGACCGCATCAGCGCGCGTGCCAGCGCCAGCTTTTGTTTTTCGCCGCCCGACAGTTGGGGGGCTTGCTGATCAAGCGCCCGGCCCAGACCAATGCGCCCGGCCCAGTCGGCGGCCAGCGCATACGCAGCAGCCTTGGGTGTGCCATGCAGGATCAGCGGATAGGCCAGATTATCGCGCACCGAGCGGCGCATCATGATCGGGGTCTGAAACACAAAGGCTTGCCGCTGTAGCGTGTCGCGCAGCGGAATTTGCCATTGCACCTGTCCACCAGAAAGCCGTTCCAAGCCATGCAGCGCGCGCAAAAGGGTCGTCTTACCGGCGCCATTTGGGCCCATCACAATCGTAAAACCGGTTTGCGACACCGTCAGGTCAACCGGACCCAGCAGGGTTTTCCCCCGCCGTTTCACCACGGCACCGGACATTTTCAGGGGCAGGATCGAAGTTACCATTTGCCGTCGCTTTCGGTGCGTCCGATCATATGGGTTGCGACGTTCACCGCAATCGCCAGCCCGATCAGCACGAAACCAAGACCAAGCGCGAGCGCAAAGTCACCTTTGCCCGTCTCAAGCGCGATGGCCGTCGTCAAGACGCGGGTCGCGTGGTCGATATTGCCGCCGACGATCATAATCGCGCCCACTTCGCCAATCGCACGCCCGAACCCGGCAAGCGACGCAGTCATCAGTGCCCGCCGCCCGTCCCAGATCAGGGTCGCGATGCGCTGCCGTTTGGTGGTTGAAAGCGAAATCAACAGATCATGATATTCGGACCAGATATCGCGGATGGATTGGTGCGCGATGGACGCGATCAGCGGTGTGATGATAATTACCTGCGCGATGATCATCGCCGTGGGCGTGAACAGCAGCCCCAATACGCCAAACGGCCCCGAGCGCGACAATAAAAGATAAACAATCAGCCCCACCACGACCGGCGGCAGCCCCATCAGCGCATTCAACAGTGCAATCGTCGCGCGCCGGTGGCGAAACCGGCGAATGGCCAGCCAGGCCCCAAAAGGCAAAGCAATCGCAGACCCAATCACCACAGCGGTCAGCGTGACCTGCAACGACCGCAGCGTGATTTCGACAAGATCGGGATCAAGGGTCACGACCAGCCACAAGCCAGCCATCAGTCCCTCCCAGATTTCACCCATAGTTCTTGCCTGCCTGATCGTTCATGCGCGTATGTTTTCACGACCGATCAATAGGATCAATCGCGGCATGACGCAATCGGCACAGCAAAAAGGGCAGCACTTGCGCGCTGCCCTTTTTTGATGAATCCACGTTGGACCGTCAGTTACATCGGCTCAAAGAACCCGTCAGGCAAAAGCCGGGTCATAAAGATCGTGTCGATGCCTTGGTTGTCCTCTGCGCCGAGCGAGATTTCGATCCCACCCAAATCAAACGAACTCATTTCCGCAAACGCCTGCAAAAAGCTTTCGTGGGTTGGATTTTCGCCCGCATTTTTCAACGCCTCGATGGCAACGCGGCCGACCATGTACCCTTCGAGGGACACGAAACCGAACAATGCATTGGGGTTCTGCGCCTGCAAAGCCGCATGATAGTCGGCAACGATCGGCACAGAGTTGTCCCAAGGGAACGGCACAACCTGGCTGATCACCACACCGGAGCCTTCTGGCCAAAGCTCATCCGCCAGCGCCTGTGATCCCACAAAGGAGATCGTGACGAACTCTGGCGTGAATTCATACGAACGCGACAGTTTGATAAACTCGCCGATGGGTTTGTACGCGCCCACCATGACGACAGCTTCGGGGTTGGAATCGCGGATCGTCAGCAGCGCGTCTTTTACATCCGTTGTGTTCCGGGTGTAGGTGCCTTCGGAAATGAGCGACATGCCGCGGGCATCCATCGCCTTGTTGACGCCGCTTAGACCGGCCCGGCCAAAGCTGTCGTCCTGGTACAGGATCGCAATGCGGGTCAGCCCCTCATTGTCGACCAGATGGGCGATCCATTGTTCCGTTTCAGCGTCATAGCTGCCGCGGACGTTGTAGACATTGCCCAGCGCGGGGTTGCGCAGGAAACCGGCGCCGGTAAAGGCACCCACCATTGGAAATTGCGCCGCAGTTGCGATGGGCTGCAACACAGAGGCAGTCGGTGTACCCACGCTGCCGATCAGGGCAAAGTGTTCACCGCCTTCGATCATCGCGTTGATATGGGCGGTCGAGCGGTCAGGCTCATAGCCGTCGTCCCAACTGTCGAGAGCCAGCTTGTGACCATTGACGCCGCCGTTACGGTTTACTTCCTCAAAGGCCGCCAAGAGCCCCAGTTGCATGCCAAGACCCAGCTGCGCTGCTGGTCCGTCCAATGCCGCGATCTGGCCAAATTGGATCGTGTCGGCAGTAACGCCGTCTTCTGCCAACAACGCGGATGGAATAGCCAAGGCCGTCAACACACTAAGTAGTGTTGTTCTGATTTTCATCGTCATTCTCCAAAGATCATGCGTGCGGACGTAGCGATACGCCACAGCAAGATCAGTTAACATCTGTGAACGAAAGGCACCGCCGCGCGGGCGCGCGACGGTATCATTTGACCTTATGCTCCCTGACGCACCCAGACTTCGACCCTACGGTTGATACGCTTGCCTTCGAGGGAATCGTTACAGGCCGCTGGTGACAGCTCGCCATAACCTTTCACGCCGACGCTGACGTTCTGCAGATCAGCACCGCCCGCATTCAGCAACTCGTCCGCAACCTGCTGCGCACGCACGACAGACAGACCTTGGTTCGACCCAAATGCGCCGTCGCCATCGGTGAAACCAACGACAGACACCTCAGTGCCGGCAGGCTGAACTTTGAGGAAGTCGATCAGACGTCCAAGGTCTTCAAGACCTTTACCGTCAAGACGCGCAGAACCTGACGCAAAACGGAACGTAGTCGACAGGCGGTTCCATTCGAACATGTCCAGCAACATGTCGCGGGCCAGTTGGAATTCAAACGGGTCCACGGCATTTTGCAGAACCGAACGTATCCGGCCATTTTCACGGTCCTGCTGAACGCGGGAAATCGACAGGTTGATCAGGCCGGACTTGGCGATGACACTGTCGGCTGCGTCGGACGTGACGTAGTCGATGAACTCTTGCGTTGTGGCGTCGACATTGTCAGCGCGGTTATAGAGGTACAGACGCCGCTGAAGCGGGTATTCCTCGGTCTTGGCCGAAAATGCGTTAGGTGAAAACGACAGGCCGCAAGAACCGACAAGGTCCAACGCCTTGGTGCCACGCTCGAATGCCGAACCGACATAGCCGATGGCAAACGGGTTTGCGCGGACTGCGCTTGCCATCGCCTCATGTGATGGCACGACCTCGACTGCGTCGGTCTGGACCCGACCGGATTGTGCGAACACGCGTTCTTCGAACACGGCCTGCGAACCGGAACCATCCTCGCGGCTATAAAGCACGATCGGCGCGTTGGGGCCGCCAATCTCTGCCCAGTTCGTGATGCGACCGCTGAAAATCAGATCGAGGTTTTCCAGCGAAATCGTGCCGAGCGGGTTATCGGGGTGTACGATAACCGAAAGGCTGTCAACGGCGACAACATGTTCCTGATTGAGTTCAATCAGGTTACCGGCGCCAAAGTTGCGCAACTGGCGCGCTTCGGCGGGCAGAATACGACGTGACGACATGCCGATTTTCACGTCCGGGCTTTGCAGGGCCGTAAATGCATCAGAAGAGCTGTTGGACAGCACGCGGAACGTCCCGACAGGTTCACCGAACCCACCATCGCCAATAACTTCAGTCGTCAGGTAGCCGTTAACATTGCGCTGCGATTCGATCGTGGCGCCGTCCTCGGTTGCGAAACCTTCGATGAGGAAAGGCATCAGGCCCGTGCCCAGCGTTTCAGACCCAACGATCGTGATTTCGCCAGCCTGTGCGGCATTCTGCGGACAGGCCGCACCTTCGCAAGTGACTGCATCTGCGGCGATATTCAGATCGCCAAGGCTCGTGCGAATTGTGAATATATCATTTTCAAACTTGATAAATTCGCCTTCCAAATTGATGTCGCCCTGGACGCCCATCAGTTTAATAGTATCAGCGAAGGCAGGCGCCGCTGTCAGGCCGACAACAGCCGACGCAAGGCATATAGCCGCGCTGTTCAAGAAATTCTGTTTCGTGCGTCTCACGAGTATTCTCCTAGTTTGAGTATAATAGGCATGGGTAACCGTCGCCACCTTGGCCGCATAAAGTGCCCAATTGTCGTCTGAATTAAGACAGAACTTTGATTACTGTTGCGATTATCGGCACAAAAAGCAGATATGCGCAGGGCGTCAATCGCCCAAACCTTCGTGCATACACTAATAAAGTGGCAAAATGCTGCGAATGAACCGCTGACAGACTGCGGTACAAATGTGGCACGCCGTATTGGTGCCCGGTTTCGCGCGCAGGTTGCCTCGGGGTCGCCTGGCGCGCGATTCTGGAGAAAGACGGAGATGCCGATCGAGGCCGGACGCATCCGCCGATTTTCCCTGAATCGTCACCGGTTGCCCGCAACGGCCCATCTTGCTACTATCGCAGCATTTTATAAGGTGACATCATGCAAAACGACACCGAAGATCTGATGTGTTACTATATCAACCTTGATCGGTCGGTGGATCGGCGCGCCCATATGGAAACGGTCATCAAGGACCGTGGACTGACGGCGATCCGGATTGCCGCGTGCGACGGTGCCACGCTGACTGACGCGGCATGTGCGGCCCATCGTCCACCCGCATCCGGCAAGCGCCAGCTATCCAAACCAGAGATCGGTTGTTTTCTCAGCCACCGGGCCGCCTGGACGGATATTGCGGCGGGGGATCAGCGGTGGGGCTGCGTGTTTGAAGATGACATTATGCTATCCCAAGACATCAGCCATGTCTTGCGCGATATCTATCGCAGTGCGGACCATACGACATTCGTCAAACTGGAAAGCTTCCTGCCGCAAAGGATACTGATCGGCAGGCAACAGCGCAGCTTGTGCGATAACCGCGTGCTTGCGCCGGTCCATTCCACCAGTGATGGCACCGCAGGGTACCTGCTATCGCGCGAGAACGCAGTCCGCCTGCTGGACGCATCACAAACATGCGACACGCCTGTTGACGACTTTATGTTCAACCCGGCACATTGGCCGCTGGCTGACGTGATCCGGCATCACGTCGTGCCCGGCGTTTGTATCCAGCAAAAACAAGCGGAAGCGATGCAGTTCCTGCCAGCCGATGCCGGACAGTCCATCATAGATGAGGCGCGTTTGGCCAGCCAGACACAGGCGGCACCGCCACGGCGCAGGGGATGGCGCAAGCTGCGACGCGAAGTGATGCGCCCATTTGATCGCCCAGTCGCCGGGGTCCGCAACCGCCTGATCGCGTGGCGTGCCAACGGCACATGGACAGACGCAACATTTCGCATGTGATCTGCCGTCGCCCATTTTCGCACCCTGCATTTTCAAACCGTCGTATCGCACCGGCACCGCATAGCGCGACCAATTTGCACATTGGCGGCACAGCGCAGCCCGGCTAATGATTTCCCATGCCCTATGAATGGTCGCCACCACCACCACACCACACGCCCGATTGGGAACTGAGCCTTTGGCCCTATCGGTCACTGCTGCGCCGTGATTTCGTGTTATTCATCGGGGCGACCGCTGCTATTGTCGCGCTGCCTCTGGTCACCGTGCTGGGGACGGCTGTATTGTGGGGATTGCTGCCGTTTTTCGTGCTTATGCTCTGGGGGTTATGGACGGCCCTGACCATCAGCTACAAACGCGGTGAAGTACTCGAGGAACTGAAGGTCAACGAAACCACGGCCCATCTGACCCGCCACAACCCCAAAGGTCCGAACCAGCATTGGGAGGCGAACCGTTATTGGGTCACCGTGCACCTGCACCCAAAGGGCGGCCCGGTCGAGAATTACATCACGTTGCGCGGCGGTGACCGCGAAGTCGAGATTGGCGCGTTTCTTGATGCCACCGAAAGGCTCGCGCTTTATGATGATCTCAAGCGGGCACTGCGCCCACACTGAACGGCACACGACCAAAGCGTCCGATCAAATGCGTTAGCCCAAGCGCCCTTTGACGACGGGGCCTATTTTGCCAAAGTCCATCTGGCCCATGTATTTCGCCTTGAGAATACCCATGACCTTGCCCATGTCGCGGATGCTGGCCGCGCCGACTTCTGCAATGGCATCATCAACCGCTTTTTTAACTTCGACTTCGGTCAGCTGTTTGGGCAGGAATTCTTCTATTACTTTGATTTCAGACAGTTCTTTTTCAGCCAGTTCAAGCCGCCCACCTTCTTCATAGGCGCGCACGCTCTCGTGGCGCTGTTTGACCATCCGGCCCATGATCGCGAGCACGTCGTCATTTGTCACGCCGTCCTCTTCTTCGGCGGTGCCGCGCAGCGCAATATCACGATCCTTGATCGCAGCATTGATCAGCCGTAGCGTCGAAAGGCGGTCGGCCTCTCGTGACTTCATTGCATCCTTGAGGGCCGCAGTGACCCGATCGCGCATGTCCATGAAAACTCCCGATCACAACATGTAATTGAATGGTGACCATAAGGTGCCGCGCCCCCGCTGACAAGCACCCGTTGCCCGACGCCAGCCCTTGTTTGCAAGGCCCCGATCCGGCCTTGACCCTGCCCGCCCGCCCCCTTAAACCCGCCACAATTTGACTGACAGGAGCAAGCGGCAATGGCACATGGCAAGACCCCAAAACCAACGGCCTGTCTGGCCCTTGCGGATGGCACCATCTTTTACGGCATGGGATTCGGTGCTACCGGCGAAACGGTGGCAGAGCTGTGTTTTAACACCGCCATGACCGGATATCAGGAAATCATGACGGACCCGTCCTATGCGGGGCAGGTCGTGACCTTCACCTTTCCCCATATCGGCAATACCGGCGTCAATCCCGAGGATGACGAAACCGCCGATCCCGTGGCCGAAGGCATGGTCGTAAAATGGGACCCGACCGCGGCATCCAGCTGGCGTTCCACCGAAGAGCTGACGACATGGCTGGTCAAACGCGGGCGCATCGGCATGGGCGGCATTGACACCAGACGTCTGACGCGGGCCATCCGGCAGCAAGGCGCGCCGCATGTCGCGCTTGCCCATGACCCCGATGGCAATTTCGATATTGCCGCGCTGGTCCAAAAGGCGCGCAGTTTTCAGGGCCTCGAAGGTCAGGATCTTGCCAGGCATGTCACCTGCGCACAGTCGTATCAGTGGAACGAAATGCGGTGGGCTTGGCCGCAAGGATACGCCCCCCAGACCGCCCCCCGGCGCAAGGTTGTCGCAATTGATTTTGGTGCAAAGCGGAATATCCTGCGTTGTCTGGCCAGTGCGGGCTGCGAAGTGACCGTATTGCCCGCCTCAGCGACCGCAGAGGATGTGCTGGCGTTGCGCCCGGACGGCGTGTTCTTGTCCAACGGCCCCGGCGATCCGGCGGCAACAGGCGTTTACGCCGTGCCCATGATCAAGGGAATTCTGGCGACGGACCTTCCCGTCTTCGGCATTTGTCTGGGGCACCAGATGCTCGCGCTCGCTTTGGGCGCCAAAACCATCAAGATGAACCACGGCCACCACGGCGCCAACCATCCCGTCAAGGCAATTGAAACCGGAAAGGTGGAAATTACCTCTATGAATCATGGGTTTACGGTCGATAGCCAAAGCTTACCCGACGGCGTTGTCGAAACCCATGTGTCGCTGTTTGACGGCAGCAACTGCGGGATTCGCATCGCCGATCGCCCGGTTTTCAGCGTGCAATACCACCCAGAGGCCAGCCCGGGACCCCAAGACAGCTACTATCTGTTCGAACGCTTTGCACAGGCGATGGATGCGCGCACGTCCATCGCAGGCTGAAAACAGCATTTAACTGAACATTAACCTGGTTGAGAGATGTTGAACCCCACGTAACAGGGGGTTCAATGGTGATCGTTGAAGAGGATCCACAGTGGCTTGACGGGCAAAACATGCCTGATCTTGCGGGATCGTCGCTGGCATGGGCTTTGGTCAACCGATCATTGATCAGCCGTCAGGATGCCACCGATGCGGCGATGATCGCCCGACGTCAGGGGGTACGGCTGGCAGATGTCATGTGCCGTATCTACGGCGTGTCGCAATATACCGTCGCGTGCATCATGGCCGAAAATGCGCAGGCGCAGCTGGTCAATCCGCTTGAAACGCCGCCCGACCACAGCCTTGTGCACCGTTATGGTCCGGCGACCTGCGTGCAGAACGGGGTTCTGCCGTGGCGGGAAATCGGCGGGGATACCGTGATCCTGACCGCCCGCCCCGACCAGTTCGCACGCCATCATGACAGCCTGAAAACGCTCTTTGGCCCGATCCGAACCGCGATCACGACCGAAGACCAGCTTAACCGCTGCATCACCCGTCATTTCGGCGCGACCCTTGTCACGCGGGCGGAAGCAAAAGTGCCGATGAATGAAAGTTGCCGCAACTGGAACAGCCAATTCGCCCTGTTATTTGGCATCCTATTGGCTGCCATACTGCTGGCGGCCACGCTCACCGCGCCTCGCATGCTTTTTGCGGCCCTTACGGCGTGGGCGATGCTGACCCTTGCCCTGAACACCGCGCTCAAGGCCACCGCCGCCTATCTGGGCTGGCGTGACAGCCCCACAGCGGAACAAAATATCGTCCCCGCACGGCTGCCGGTCATCACGATGCTGGTCCCGCTTTACAATGAAACCGCGATCACCGAACACCTGCTCTGTCGGCTCAGGGCGCTGGATTATCCGCGTGAACTGCTGGACGTCTGTCTTGTGTTGGAGGCGGATGACCAAACGACGCGCACCACGCTTGGGCAGACCATTCTGCCGACGTGGATGCGGGCTGTCGTGGTGCCCAAAGGCACGATCAAGACAAAGCCCCGCGCGCTTAACTACGCGCTGGATTTCGCCCATGGCAGCATCATCGGCGTCTGGGACGCCGAGGATGCGCCAGCCGCCGATCAGCTGCATGTCGTCGCCCGGCACTTTGCCAACTGCGGACCCGAAGTGGTCTGCCTGCAAGGGACGCTGGACTACTATAACGCCGACACAAATTGGCTGACCCGCTGCTTTACCATCGAATATGCTGGCTGGTTCCGCGTTGTTCTGCCGGGTCTGCAAAAATTGGGGCTGGTGGTGCCCTTGGGCGGGACAACCCTGTTTTTCCGGCGTCACGCATTAGATGCGTTGGGCGGGTGGGACGCGCATAACGTGACGGAAGATGCCGATCTTGGCGTGCGTCTGGCCCGCCACGGCTACCGCACCGCATTGATCAATACCGTGACAGAGGAAGAGGCGAACGGCCGCGCCTGGCCTTGGGTGAAACAGCGGTCACGATGGCTCAAGGGGTATGCGATGACGTATGGGGTTCATATGCGCAACCCCGCCCAGCTGTGGCGCGATCTGGGACCATGGCGGTTTTTTGGCGTTCAGCTGCTTTTTCTGGGGACGCTGTCGCAATTCGTGCTTGCGCCGCTTTTGTGGACATTCTGGTTGCTGCCTTTTGGTTTCTCGCACCCGCTGAGCGCGCTGATACCTGCATGGGCGTTCTGGGCATTTGCCGCGCTATTTGTCACATCCGAACTGGTGAACCTCGCCGTGGCGGCCGTGGGCGTTCACAAGGCGCGCAAGACATGGCTGACGAAATGGGCCATCACCTTGCAGTTCTACTTCCCGCTCGCCGCACTTGCCGCCTACAAAGGGCTTTGGGAACTTGTGACAAAGCCATTTTACTGGGACAAGACAGCCCACGGCATCCTGTTGCCGAAAACGTGGCAATCGCCGGTTACTCCGCCGCCTCGACCGCCTGCGCGTCCAGCTTCAGGCGTGTGACAAACGCCTTGGAAATATGATCACGCAGGGCGGCATACGCCGCATCGCCATCCCCAGCCGCAATGGCTGCGACGATCCGCGCATGTTCTTCCAACGTGCCCGTCGTGCGCCCCTCGGCGGCAAGCGAAGTGGTCGCCAGCAGCGCCATCGACCGATGCACCAGATCCAATTGCTGCACCAAGAACCGATTATGCGATGCCAGATGGATTTGCTTGTGAAACCGGCGGTTTGCCCGGCTGAGCGCGATGGGATCGCCGACCAGTTTCTGGTCTTCCTCCAGCATATCGCGCAGCACCTTGACCTCTTCGGGGGCGGCATGCCGGGCGGCAAGACGCGCCGCAAGCCCCTCCAATTCGCCGCGCACAACATAAAGTTCCGACAACTGCGAATGATCCAGCGAGGCCACGATCAGTGACCGACCGTCGCGGGCCAGCAGTGACTGCGTTTCAAGACGTTGTAATGCCTCGCGAATTGGGGTGCGCGAAACACCAAAACGTTCCGCCAGCTCGCTTTCCACCAGACGATCGCCGGGTTTGTAAAGGTGGCTGTCGATTGCCTCGAGGATCAGGGCGTAGGCGTCCTTTTGGGATGCGCGTGGGTCTTGCATGGGTCAGGCCTTTCGTGATCCTGCGACCATACCCCTCAGGCCCGCCTGCAATCAAGCCAAAGCGATTGCGCAACACCACAGCCAAGCCTAATGTCGCGCCATGGTTGCCGCATCATTTACACATGTCGATACATGGGTCTTTGACCTCGACAATACGCTTTATCACCCCTCGGCGGGATTGTTCGCGCGAATGAACCCCAAAATGACCGCCTTTGTGATGCGCGTCGCCGGGGTCGACCGAAAGCGCGCTGATTTTCTGCGCGAAGAATATTGGCGGGTTCACGGGTCCACGCTGGCGGGTCTGATGCAAGAACATGCGATGGACCCCCACGAATTTCTGACCGACGTGCATGACATCGACATCGGGCACCTGACCCCCGATCCCGCCCTTGCCAATGCCCTTGGCCGGCTGCCGGGCCGCAAGATCGTCTATACCAACGGCACCGCGCCCTATGCCAAACGGGTGATCACCGCGCGCGGTCTGTCGGGGCAGTTTGACGCAGTCTATGGCGTGGAACATGCTGATTTCAAACCAAAACCGCAAGCGGCTGCTTTTGCCAAGGTCTTTGATCACGACGGCATCACCCCGACAAAATCCGCGATGTTCGAGGACGAGGCGCGCAATCTGGCTGTGCCCCACACGCTTGGCATGCGCACCGTGCATGTCCATGACACCCCCGCGACCGGCGCGCACATCCACCACCACACCAACGACCTGACCGGCTTCTTGTCGCAGCTGGCCCGCTGACCCTTTCCGCGACGACAAAGGCGGCCTATGACATGATCATGGAAAGCAAAACAACAGACATACTGATTGCCGGTGGCGGTGTTGCAGGCCTGAGCGCGGCCGCAGCGTTCGGCACGGCCGGTTTCAACGTGGTGATCGTTGACCCCGCGACGCCGATCACGACACGCGACGCCGAAGGCGCCGACCTGCGCACAACCGCGTTTTTGCAACCGGCCCAGCAATTTCTGGCCATGGCGGGCCTGTGGGACAGGCTTGCCCCGCACGCAACGCCCCTGCAAACCATGCGGATCGTTGACGCGGCAGCACAACCACCAGTGACCCGTGACTTTCATGCCGCCGATATTTCCGACCAACCCTTTGGCTGGAACTTGCACAACTGGCTGCTGCGGCGCGAAATGGTCGCACGGCTGGCCGCGCTGCCAAATGTCGATTTCCGGCCCGGCACCGGTTTTTCCCATATGGTCGCCCGCACGTCGGAAGCCTTGGTGTCACTGACCGACGGCACCCAAGTGCGTGCGCAGTTGGTCATCGGTGCCGATGGGCGCAATTCGCCCGTCCGCACGGCTGCCGACATCAACGTGAAAACAACGCGCTACGGGCAAAAAGCAGTTACATTTGCGGTCACCCACGACGCGCCGCACGACAATATATCAACCGAAATCCATCAGGCTGGCGGGCCGTTCACTCTGGTCCCGCTGCCCGATCACGATGGGAAACCCTGCTCTGCGGTCGTCTGGATGGACCACGGACCCGAAGCGATGCGGCTTGCCGCCCTGCCCGATGCTGAATTCGAGGCAGCGGCAAGCGCCCGTTCGGCCTATACCTACGGACCACTGACGCTGGCATCACGGCGCATGATCTGGCCGATCATCAGTCAAATCGCGCAGTCCATAACCGGCCCACGCACGGCACTGGTCGCCGAGGCCGCGCATGTGATGCCGCCGATCGGCGCACAGGGGTTGAACATGTCGCTGACCGATCTGGCCTGCCTGCTTGGGCTTGCGCAGGCGGCGCCGGAAAACTTGGGCACGCAACATATGCTCGACACATATGCGCGCCGCCGCCATCGCGATATCAAGCTGCGGGTCACCGGGATCGACGCGCTGAACCGCGCGTCCATCGCTGGCAGTCCTGTGGTTCAGGATTTGCGCGCCAAGGGTATTCAGGCGCTTTACGGAATTACCCCCGTTCGGCGCAAACTGATGCAAATCGGGCTAGGTGCGCGTTAAAGCACGCGGTCCAATACCGCCACCAGTCGCGCCAGCGTGCCATCGACGTCGTAAAGTTTGTCCAACCCAAACAGCCCGAGGCGAAACGTCCGAAAATCGGCAGGCTCATCACATTGCAGCGGGACACCGGCGGCAATCTGCATCCCTTCGGCCGCAAATTTCGACCCATTCTGCACGGCGGGATCGTCAGTATAACTGACCACGACACCCGGCGCTGCAAACCCTTCGGCCGCAACCGACCGCACGCCCTTGTCGGCCAACACCTTGCGCACGGCATTTCCCAACGCCCACTGGGCATCCTTGAGCTTGGCAAAACCATAGGCCTGCGTCTCTTGCATGGTGTCGCGAAACGCCCGCAGCCCGTCCGTCGGCATCGTCGCATGATAGGCGTGACCGCCATTCTCATAGGCCTGCATGATGCTGTGCCATTTCTTGAGGTCCAGGCTGAACGAATTCGACGTCGTCTCGGCCATGCGATCCACCGCGCGCTGCGACATCATCACAAGACCGGCAGACGGCGTCGCCGACCAGCCCTTTTGCGGCGCGGAAATCAACACATCGACGCCCGTCGCCTTCATATCCACCCAAACACAGCCCGACGCGATGCAATCCAGAACCAACAGCGCGCCAACGTCATGGGCCGCATCCGCCAGCGCAGTCAGGTAATCATCGGGCAGGATGATCCCGGCCGAGGTTTCGACATGCGGCGCAAAGACAACATCGGGTTTTGCCGCACGAATAGCGGCGACCACATCATCAATCGGCGCGGGTGCAAAGGGCGCCGCCGTGCCATTGCCCGATTGCCGCGCCTTCACGACCGTGTTCTTGGCGGTGAATTGCCCTGCGTCAAAAATCTGCGTCCAACGGAACGAAAACCAGCCATTTCGGACAATAAACGCATGGGCATCGGCGCCGAACTGCCGGGCCACCGCCTCCATTGCGTAGGTGCCGCCGCCGGGCACAAGCGCCACCTGATCCGCGTTGTAGACGTCTTTGAGCATGGCCGAAATATCCGTCATCACGCCCTGAAACGCCTTGGACATATGGTTCAGCGACCGATCGGTAAAGACAACCGAAAACTCCATCAGCCCATCGGGATCTACTGGGTTTTGCTTTTCGTACATAATGGCGTCCTGTCTTGTTACCTCACTGCTAGGATAGTCTAGGACATTTGGCAAACCCAACCTGAAATCGCGGCAGTGGCACGGCAAGACAAACGCCGATCTCGCTGTGGGCGCCCATAAAGAAATATCAAAATTCCGCGCCGCCAAAACGGCATACGACATCGTTGGCACGCACACATTGCACAAGAACCTGCAATGCCGCGCCTGGCTGGATGTTCTTTCGCACCTCCGACCGGAAAAGAATGCAAAGCGGGAATGGTGTCAACCGCAAGACAACGCCCGGCGCATCATCAGGATAAACCAGATATGCGACGCTAAAGCGGACCCGGCCTGCGCTCTTCCGACAACAGCACATTGGCTTCGACATTGCCCACCCCCGGCAAGGTCATGATGCGGCGGCGCAGGACCCGCTCGAAATCAGCCAAATCGCGGGCAACGACCCGCAATCTATAGTCGTACAGGCCTAGGACATGCTCGATCCGCTGCACCTCGGGAATGGCGCCGACGGCGCGTTCGAAATCCTCCAGACTGATGCGCCCCTTTGTGGCCAGCTTGACCCCCAAAAACACCGTCACGCCAAAGCCGACCTTTGCCGCGTCCAGCACCAGCCGACGCCCGGCGATCACGCCCGCATGCTGCAACCGCCTGATGCGCCGCCACGTCGCCGGCTGGCTCAGCCCAAGCTTCTGGCCCAACTGACCGGTTGATTGATCCGCATTCGCGCTCAGCGCGCGCAAGATCGCCCGATCCAGATCATCCAACGTCATAGCGGCAGGCTTTCATCCGCCTTCACGCTGGCCACAGTCATCAGCGCCTCGATATCGGCCATATGCGGCAGGGTCAGAACATCCTGACGGTAAATCCGCTGATAATCCTGCAAATCACGCGCAATCAGCGACAGCCGCACATCAACCCGCCCCAGAAACGTCTGTATCTCGATCACTTCGGGCACCAAACGGGCGGCGGCCAGAAAATCGTCAAATGCCCGCGCGACCGTCTTGTCCAACGTGATCCGCAGGCTGACAGCGACGCTGTAACCCAACACGGCCCAGTCAATCACGATCTGACTGCCCTGCAGCACCCCGGCCTCACGCAGATGCTCGACGCGGCGCGTCACCCGCGCGGGCGTCATACCCGCCAGTTTGGCCAGTTCCGGCACCCCCAGCGCGGGATCGGCCTGCAGCAGGCGTAAAAGGCGGCGATCAATATCATCAAGCATAAAAATATCTATATACATACATAATGCGCATAACAATATTCACATGTCTAAAAATACTCAAAGATCGACCCTCACAATGGCGCAAAACATACGTTAAAATGCCCCCAACGAAACCCATTCAAAGGACCGCCACCATGCGCGTTTACTATGATCGCGATTGCGATGTTAACCTGATCAAAGACAAAAAAGTCGCTATTCTGGGCTACGGCTCACAGGGCCACGCACATGCGCTGAACCTGCGTGACAGCGGCGCGAAAAACCTTGTGGTTGCTCTGCGCGAAGGCTCCCCGAGCCAAGCCAAAGCCGAAGGCGAAGGCCTGCAGGTCATGGGCATCGCCGAAGCTGCGGCATGGTGTGATCTGATCATGTTCACCATGCCCGACGAATTGCAGGCCGAAACCTACAAGAAATACGTCC
>NZ_JAFMHJ010000009.1 GCF_017854565.1 Yoonia sp. | reverse complement strand
GCTACCACACTGGATTCACTAGATGAATCCCTCACAGAATTTGTGCAACAGAGCCTTGTAGACCGGAAAATCGGTCGCAATCGTAGCGGAGTCCAATGCCGCAGGGTCTGGACCTTCCCACAGCCCGCGGGCCTGCAATTCCGCCATCACTTCGCGACCGGTCCAAAGGATTGCTTTGACCAAAGCGTGGTTGGCCAGAGCGTCGCCGTCGACATTGCCGTTCACGATACTGTCTTGGTCATAGAGACCGGTGGTGGTGAAATCCTGCCACTGGGTGTCTTGGATCGGGTCGCCGGTGCGATCAGTCAGAAAGTCAGATGAGCCTGTCTGCAGGATGTCCGTACGCAAGGCACCGACAAACAATGTTTCGCTTAATTGAGGGGACGCGGCCAGAAAAATACTGCCGGCCCGTGCGGGGTCGGTGTTTTGTTGGTTTTGCTGTAAGGTATAAAACAGGCCGGCCCCGTCCAACAGGACGGTTTCAAACAGGGTCGCATCGACACCTTCGAACATGCTTAAATCAAGGGTTTCGGCCAATTGACCATCTGCGCTGATGTTGGCGTCAAAAAACGACTGCCAGTTTGCATCGGACGGCGCAAAATCTGTCATGCCATAGAAATCTTGCATGAACGTGAAGGTATCCCGTGCCGTCCAATTGGGCACGGTTCCATCAAACATGTTCAAAACGGCTTGAAAAAACACGCCAACCCGCTCACTGCGGGCATCCGTATTAATTTGATCGGCGGTTTCGCCGTCGATGACACCATCAATTTCGGAAAGTTGACGCCCTGATCCTGCGACGTCGCCGCGCAAGGCGGCGAAGATGGCGGGCATCACGGATGCGGCGCGTGCGGGGCTGTAGGACCCGTTGACCCGGCCGAATTGGTAGAGCGCCAGTCCAAGATCACGGCGGTCCGAATAATTCGCGCTCGGGGGCACCACGACCTGCTGCATGCCCACCACTTTGGCGTAAATTTCATCACCGCGCGTCTGGCCGAATTCAGCCACCAGACTGCGGTGCAACGGACCGAATTCCTGCTCGCCCAGATCCCCCAGATCGGGCAGCACGGTGACGTCAGGGCTCCAGTCATAGGCGGCCAGAAACGTCAGCTCGTCATCCGCGAATGCGGCCCCGTTGAGGTCAAACGTCAGATCTTCGCCGGCAACTGTCGCGCTCGCAAAGTCAGGTGCCGACGCCGCGTTCGGTTCATCCAGCGAGAAGGTGAAGGTCTTGGTCTCTGTGATCGATTGGACGCCGCCTGCGTTATGATAGATGCGGTCCATGCGTTGTGTGACGGTCACCGAATAGGTACCGTCTCCGTTGTCGACAACCGCGCCCGCTTCGGGGTCATAGCGGCCGATGAAAAAGGGCGCGTTTTCCACAAATTCGGTGCCGGTCTGGAACTGTGTGGTCAAAATATTGTCGACAACCTGCTGTTTGGCCTGATCGGGCGTAACATCGGTCAAATCCAACGTGAAGTTGGCGCCGTTGGACCCGGCGACTGTCGCTGTGTAGTTGGCGGGCGGTGGTGGTGGTGGCGGGAAACCGCCCCACAGGTCGCTATAGGCGACGGCATTATCCGCGGCAAAGCCCGGCTGGCCAACCAAGGACAGCTCTTCGCCAACCGGCGGCGCTGCGCCGACAAAGCTGTAGCCGACAATCGGAGTGCTCCTGCCGTAGCCAGTATACAACAGATCATCATTTTCATTTTCGCCGATCTGCAACGCCACGGCGGTGTAGGTCTGGCCGGTCGAATCCTGAAACTGCACCGTAAATGTCGCCTGCACCTTTTGGCCGGCGGTGTAGGTGACACCATCAATCACGACATCGCTCAGCAGCGTCTGCCCGTCATCCCCGATCGTGTTTTCGGTCCAGTAGTCCGGCACGCCGGGGTCCAAAAGGCGTCATCATCCCCCACATGCAGCACCGCTGACACCGGATTCGCGATCGTCACGCTGTCAGCGGGACCCGTCGGGCGCAACCCGACACCAGGGTAGCCGAAGTCGATAGCCGGACCCGTCGGGCGCACCCCGACACCAAAGCCTGCCCCGCTGATAAGCGTCAGATCGCTGTTGTAGACCAAATCGCCCCCCTCGCCAAAGCTGAGCTCGGGTAAATCATCCCCGGCGGTGCCAAACGACATCTGCGAGATCGGCACGAAATGCACACTGTTGCCGACAGGCGCCAAGGTGCCCGACGCGCTATAGGCCTGCATCTCGGGCAGGAACTGCACCTCACTGACCGCCACCGACGTGCCTCTGGTGTCGATGATCCGCAGCAACACGGCATCCGGCACATCCGGCCCCACTTGCGCCCGCGCCTGCTCAAGCCAAGCCTGCTGCGCAATCGTCAGGTTCATCATGTTTCCGTCAGCCATCTCGATACCCCATATCCTGAAACTAAGTTCGAACCTGAAAAACAAACCGGGTACGGACCGTTGTCGTAGGTTTGGAACATGGAAACGATACGCTGGGCTGCAGGGGACGGGCAATTATCCGCAACTACGCAAAATCATCCGGGTTACGCAATGTGGGATGCGTAAACTACGTAGGCGGTGCAGGTAGATTGTGTGCGGCTGCGCGCACACGCCTCAGCTTGAACGATTCTGGACGTCGAAAGGTCACGCAGGGGCTGCAATGCCGTCGCTGCTTTGGCTTCTGAACGATGGCCGGAATGTGCTATGGACCGACCGTTTGGTGGACCAGACTATGCGGTCCCGGGTGTTCTGCAAAACTGAAAATAGCCGATGAACGCAGCCTAGGCCGCCAGACCTTTGGAGCCTAGGTTCAGATATTTCTGACGGCGGTCTGTCCGGAGGTCCTGCGCGGACTTCCCATCCAGATCGGCGAGTATTTTGGTTAATGCCTGTCCTACCGCCTTGATCGCCGCGTGTGTGTCTCGGTGTGCGCCACCTTTGGGTTCGGGGATCACCGTGTCGCAAACTCCCAACTCTGCAAGATCCTTGGACGTCAGGCGCAGGGCTTCGGCGGCTTCGCGCATTTTGTCGGCATCTTTCCATAGGATTGATGCGCAGCCTTCGGGACTGATCACGGAATAAATCGCATGTTCCAGCATCGCGACCCGGTTCGCCGTGGCAAAGGCAACGGCCCCGCCGGACCCGCCTTCGCCGATGATGACGCTGATCAACGGCACCCCAAGGCTGAGGCATTTTTCGGTTGCGCGCGCGATGGCTTCGGATTGGCCGCGTTCTTCGGCGCCTTTGCCGGGGTAGGCGCCGGGCGTGTCCACGATGGTGATCACGGGCAGGCCAAAGCGGTCGGCAAGGTCCATCAGGCGGATCGCCTTGCGGTAGCCTTCGGGGCGGGCCATGCCAAAGTTCCGTTCAATGCGGGATTTCGTATCATTGCCCTTTTCATGGCCGATGACCATGACGGGTTTGCCGTCCAGCCGGGCGATGCCGCCCATGACGGCGTGATCATCGGCAAAATTCCGGTCACCGGCAAGGGGCGTGTATTCGGTAAACAACGCCTCGATATAGTCTTTGCAATGTGGGCGTTCGGGATGGCGTGCCACCAGACATTTGCGCCATGGCGACAGGTCAGCATAGAGCGATTTGAGAAGGTCGGCGGCCTTTTTATCAAGGGCCTTGGCCTCTTTCTCGATGTCCATTTCGGGATTGTCGCGCGCCATGGCGCGCAGTTCTTCTGCCTTGCCTTCGATTTCGGCGAGTGACTTTTCGAATTCAAGATATAGGGTCATAGATGGCTCCGCTGTTACCCCGATATAATGATGTTGCACAGGGGTTTGCAATGTGTTGCGGTTTTGGTGTCATATCGGGCCAGGATATTAAAGATAGCAGGATAAGATGATGCGGAATTTTGGACTGATTGGCGTGCTGGCGTGTTTTGCTGCGGGCCCGATCGCAGCACAGGCGGTCGATTTTGGTGACGACGGCAGTGAGTGGGCGAATGATGGTGAATGTGATGATCCGCGATTTTCCGGTCCCGGCATGACAACGACGACGCTGCTGGACGCTGATATATTGCATGATGCGACCGATTGCCGGACGGCCTATGCTGCGGGCCAGCTTTCCTTGGACGGGGCAACGACGAAAGATGCCGCAGCGGACCCTGTGTTCGGCAATAATTCGAGCGAATGGGCCCAAGATGGCGAATGTGATGATCGCCGGTTTACCGGTGCTGGGATGGCGGCGGATCTTTTGACCACTGGTATTGGCACAGATGCTGACGATTGTCGGGCCGCAATCACGGCGGGCACCGTCAAGTTTTGGGATATGACGGCGGCCCTGCAGGCAACGCAGTGCAGCGGTATCAATTTTGGCAGTGACAGCGGCGCATACGCTATGGATGCCGAGTGTGATGATCCCCGGTTCGAGGGGTTGGGTGCGGCATCGCTCTTGTCCCAGGAAAACATGGGTGCAGATGCCACCGACTGTCGGCTGCTGTGTGGGTACGGTGCGGTTGCGTTGCGCGACTACTGACCGCTGATCATTTCGGATTGCCGCACGATGACCTCGGCCTGCTTGATTGATGCGATATCGACCAAGCGGCCTTTGTAAACGGTGGCACCTTCGCCCCGCGCCTTGGCGGCTGCCATCGCCGCAAGAATTTCGCGGGCTTCGGCGACGGCGGTGTCAGAAGGGGTGAACACCTCGTTGGCCAGTGAAATCTGTTTGGGGTGGATCGCCCATTTGCCGACCATGCCAAGCGTGGCCGACCGTCGCGCTTGGGCGCGGAACCCTTCATCGTCGCTGAAGTCACCAAAGGGGCCATCGACGGGCAGCACCCCACGGGCGCGGCAGGCGGCGACGATGGCGGTCTGCGCCCAGTGCCATGGATCGGCATAGTGCCGGGTATCGCCGTGCAGCATATAGTAGTTTTCCTGCGTGCCACCGATGCCGGTCGTCTGCATCCCCATCGAGGCGGCAAAGTCGGCCGCGCCAAGGCTCATCGCTTGGAGGCGGGGCGAACTGGCGGCGATTTCTTCAACGTGCGCAATGCCAGCGGCGGATTCAATGATCACTTCGAAACTGATACGCTTGGTGCGGCGTTTTGCAGTCTCGATCGCGGTAACGAGGGCGTCAACGGCATAGACATCGGCGGCACAGCCAACTTTTGGGATCATGATCTGATCGAGCCGATCACCGGCCTGTTCAAGCAGATCGACGACATCGCGATACCAGTAGGGCGTATCAAGGCCGTTGATCCGCACGCTGAGGTATTTGCTGTTCCAATCGACGTCATTGATGGCCTGAATGACATTGCTGCGGGCGGTGTCTTTGTCTGATGGGGCAACGCTGTCTTCCAGATCAAGGTTGATCACATCTGCAGCACTTGCCGCCATCTTCGTGAACAGTTTTGTGTTCGAGCCGGGACCAAAAAGTTGGCAGCGGTTCGGACGGGCAGGTGCGGTTGGTTGCAGGCGGAATGACATTGATGATCCTTCGGGCAGCAAAGTTACGTTTCTGACTGCTTTGTGGGTATAATATTGCGCGATCTGTCGCAAGCCGCATTCGCGCCTGCAGCATTTTACTGCTGCAGGCGCGAAAATCCTTCGCTTTTTGTCAGATGCCTGCGCTGACGATTGCCTGCGCCAATATTGGCACGGTGGTCGCATTCAGGCCGGCGATATTCAGGCGACTGTCACTGACCATGTAGATGCCATGCTCTGCGCGCAGTTTCTCGACCATTTCGGGCGTCGTTCCCAGACGGCTGAACATGCCGCGATGGGCGCTGAGGAAATCGAAACGGTCGC
The DNA here is from genome assembly GCF_017854565.1 of Yoonia sp. Lineage (GTDB taxonomy): Bacteria > Pseudomonadota > Alphaproteobacteria > Rhodobacterales > Rhodobacteraceae > Yoonia. The sequence continues at coordinate 82,232 of NZ_JAFMHJ010000009.1, read as the reverse complement.
TGTTTGTCAGGCGGCGCAGTTCATCAGCAAGCTGTTGGCGCAACACCAGCATACCATTGCGGGTGTCTTCCAGCTCGGCCTCCCAATCGGCACGCAGTGCGGGATCAGTCAGAATTGTCGTTACGACCCGCGCACCGTGATCGGGGGGAAATGAATAGTTCTGTCGGTTCAGAAAGGCGAGATTCTGTTGTGTCAATGCCTGCTGCACCGGGTCTTTGGCGACGGCCATCAACACGCCCGTCCGTTCGCGGTAGATGCCAAAGTTCTTGGAGCAGCTGGCAGCGATCAGGCAGTTGTCAAAGGCACCGGCGATTTGGCGGGTGATTTGCGCGTCTGCGTCCAATCCGTCGCCGAAGCCTTGATAGGCGATGTCCACAAAAGGCACGGCGCCCTTATCCTGTAGGACCGCGATGACCTGCGCCATCTGTTCCGTGGTCAAATTGGCACCGGTTGGATTGTGGCAGCAGCCATGCAGCAACACCACGTCGCCCTGCGCAACGGTCCCCAGATCTGCCAGCAGGCCAGCGAAATCCACGCCGCGTGTCGCGCTGTCGAAATAGCGATATTCTGCCATTTTCATGCCAAGGTATTTGATGATCGACGGGTGGTTGGGCCAGGTCGGATCGGACAACCAGACAGTCGCGTTGGGGGCTGCCATCTTGATCAGCTCAAGCGCCTGCCGTATTGCGCCGGTGCCGCCGGGTGTGGCGACAGCCGCGACACGGTCCGCTGCAACACTGTCGCCAAGCACCAGATCGCGCATCGCGGCCCCAAAGGCGGGATCACCGGCAAGCCCGGTATAGGCCTTGGTGGTTTGTTCCGCCAAGATGCGTCGCTCGGCTTCTTTCACGGCGCGCATGACGGGCGTGTTTCCCGACGCGTCCTTGTAGACGCCGACGCCAAGATCAATCTTGTCGGCCCTTGGATCAGCCTTGAACGCCGCGATCAGGGCCAGGATTTTATCGGCGGGTTGGGGGTGTAGATTTTCCAGCATCACGCGGCTCCGGTTGCAATAGGAAGGTCGGCGTACATGCCCCATTCGGACCATGAGCCGTCGTAAAGGGCATGATCGGTTTTCCCGATCCGTTCAAGGGCAAGTGACAAGACGGCAGCCGTAACCCCAGACCCGCAGGTGGTGATCGCGGGTTTTTGCAGATCGACACCAGCATCGCGGAACACCATACGCAGTTCGTCCTTGGGTTTCATGGTGCCGTCGCTGCGCAGCAGGTCCTTGAAAAATACATTCTGCGATCCGGGGATGTGCCCTGCGCGCAGACCGGCGCGCGGTTCGGGTGCATCACCTTTGAACCGTGCGGGTGCGCGCGCGTCAATGATGCTGTGATCGCCAAGTTTGGCCGCACGCGCGACCTGCGTGACATCGCGCACCAGCGGATAATTGCGGGTCACCGTCATGTGCCGGTCCCGGATCACGGGTGGGGCGTCTGTCGTGGCCTGCCCATCGGCGCGCCATTTGGGCAGGCCGCCATCAAGCACGGCGACATCTGTCTTGCCCATCAGCCGAAACAGCCACCAGACACGCGCGGCTGAAAAGAGCCCCGCACCGTCATAGACCACGACTTGATGGCCGTCGCCGACGCCCAAGGCGCGCATGCGGGACATGAATTTTTCGACCGGTGGCGCCATGTGTGGCAGCTCTGACCGGTGGTCGCTGATGTCGTCGATGTCAAAAAACCGCGCGCCGGGGATGTGGCCCGCCTGATATTCTGCACGGGCGTCACGCGCCATATCGGGCAGATACCATGAGGCATCGAAAATCCGCAGGTCCGGATCCTTGAGATGTGCGGCGAGCCAGTCAGTGCTTACCAGCGTTTTTGGATCATCAGAGGCAGATGTGCTCATCGTTTTTTCCCATGCGGTGATGCAGGCATGGGTATCGTGGGCCGCGCCATGTGACAAGGTTTGAGTGCGGCGAGGATCGCAACAAGTGAATGCACGGCCCGTTCAAATGCCGCAGCTTGCCCAAAGGTCGTGGCGACGCGCCGGGTCAATCCCCGTGGCGTAGCAGCCGCTGTTTTTGACGGCCCCAGTCGCGCGCCGCCTCGGTCGCACGTTTGTCGTGATTCTTTTTGCCTTTCGCAGTGGCGATTTTCAGCTTCACCAGACCGCGATCATTGAAATACATCACCAGCGGCACCAGCGTCATGCCTTCGCGTTTGGTCGCGTTCCACAGCCGCGCAAGTTCCTTGCGGCTGACAAGCAGCTTGCGCTTGCGGCGTTCTTCGTGGCCGAACATGGCACGGTCATAGGGCGCAATATAGGCGTTGGTCAGCCACAGCTCGCCGTTATCGACCGACGCATAGCTGTCGGCGATATTGGATTGGCCGATGCGCAGTGATTTCACCTCGGAGCCGGTCAGCATGATGCCGACCTCGATATCATCCTCGATCGCAAAATCGTAGCGCGCGCGCCGATTTTCCGCGATAACTTTGTAGTTCGTTTTTTCAGGTTTCTTTGCCATGGTCGGATTGAGATAGGCGATGAAGCGCTGCGACACAAGACGGGTCACTTGCCGCTATGCTGCAGCGTTGCGCGCAGTATGCTGGTCTGACCCGGTTATGGTGGAGATCGCGATGTTCATACAACTTGCCCTTGGCACGGGGCTTTTGCTGTTTTCGATCCTGATTGCGGGTATCAGTTTTTGGGTCATGGAGCTGTTTTTGCTGCATATGCGGCAGTGGCTGGTGCGCGCACCGCATCGTCCGAAACTGATTTTGGTGATGTGTGTGGCAGCCATCTGGATTCTGGCGCAAATGACAGCAGGCGTCTGGGTTTGGGCGCTCGCGTTCTGGGCGTTGGGGATATTTGACACGATTGAACCGGCAGTCTATTTTTCGCTTGTGGCTTTTACGACGCTGGGATTTGGCGATGTCTTGCTGCCGATGGAGTGGCGGCTGCTCGGCGGTATGGCGGCCGCGAATGGGCTGTTGAATATCGGCGTGCTCACCGCCTTGCTGGTCGAAGCGTTGCGCCACGTCCGGTTGCGCCAGATCGAAGTCATGAAGGCAGACAGTTGACCATACCCGTCCTGCGAAATGCCGCCGCCCGGCATCTTTTCTTGGTCCGTCATGGGCTTGCCGGGCGGCCTTCGGGGCTGGGTCGCGGCACGGATTTGCAGGGGGTGATTGATGATTTGGGTTTTGTGCAGCTCGATAGTGTGAACACCTTGGCGCGCGCCCATGATCTGATCTTGTGGTCGCGCCGGCAACAGTATCGCCCCCAGGCCCTGCAAGCCTTGCTGCATCATGATCGCGGGGTTTTCGAACATTGGACCCACGATGCTGCCGCCATTCCGATGCAGTTTTTCCCGCATTGGCGACTGCGTTTTTCGCGCGATGCGGTGCGTTTGGGGCAAACGTGGAAGGAATGGCGCCGCGCGGGATTTACCGAAAAGATGGACGCGGTGCTGGCCCGTGTGTCAGACGATGGCCCCTGCACCAGCGCCGATGTCGGCACCAACGAGGCGAAGGGATCGGGGGGCTGGTGGGATTGGCATCCGTCCAAGACCGCGCTGGAATTTCTGTGGCGATCGGGGCAACTGTCGGTCACGCATCGGGTCGGTTTCCGCAAGGTTTATGACCTGACCGAACGGGTGATCCCGCCTGAATATCTGAACGCAAAGCGGCATGTGGATGAGACGGTGGAATGGTTGTGTGCCGGGGCATTGGACCGTCTGGGCTTCGCGACAAGCCGCGAGTTGGCGGCGTTTTGGGACACCGCGACAGCGGCTGAGGCCAAGGCGTGGGGTGCCGCAGCGCTTGCCGATGGCCGCGTGATCGAGGTTGATGTCGAAGGGATGGACGGCACGTTGCGCCGGTCGCTGGCCTGGCCCGATGTGATGGATCTGACCGTTGCTGCGCCGGTGCCACGGGTGCGGATATTGTCGCCCTTTGATCCTGCCTTGCGTGATCGCACGCGTGCTGAAAGGCTCTTTGGTTTTGACTACCGGATTGAGATGTTTGTGCCGGCACCACAGCGCACATACGGGTATTATGTGTTTCCGGTGATGGAAGGTGATCGGATGATCGGTCGGATTGATATGAAGGCAGACCGGGGGGCCGCGTGTTTGAATGTGACCGCGTTCTGGCCCGAAGATGGTGTGCGCATCGGGGCGGGCCGGTTACGCGCGCTCAAGGGTGAGTTGGGGCGCGCGGCCCGGTTTTCGGGGTGCGATGACGTATGCTATGCGGCTGGCTGGCTGCGTCGTGCGGGGTAAGAACCCGCCATCGATCGCCGATCAAATGCGTTGCTTTGATGCACCGTAAGGTGGGTTTTAACCCACCCTGCGTTAGTTCAGCAGCCCGGCATGAACCATCGCCGCCCGCATCTTTTCTTTGGCGGCGTCTGTCAGGGGCGTCAGCGGCGAACGGACGTCCTCGCTGCAATGACCAAGGAGCGACAGGCCATATTTGGCGCCCGCGACACCCGGCTCGGCAAAGATCGCTTCGTGCAGGGGCATCAGCCGGTCGAGTTGGGTCAGGGCCTTGGCATAATCGCCCGCCAGCGTACTTTCCTGGAAGGCCGCGCATAGGGCGGGTGCCACATTGGCCGTGACCGAAATGCAGCCGACCCCGCCGTGGGCGTTGAAGCCAAGCGCCGTGGCATCCTCGCCCGACAGTTGCACGAAATCGGTGCCGCAGGTCATCCGCTGCTTGGGGACGCGGGACAGGTCACCGGTCGCGTCTTTCACGCCGATGATCATCGGATGTTTCGCCAGTTCGCCCATGGTGGCGGGAGTCATGTCGACCACGGATCGGCCCGGAATATTGTAGATCACGATCGGCATGCCGCAGTCTGCGGCGGCCATGAAATGCGCGATCAGCCCGGCCTGCGTCGGCTTGTTGTAATAGGGCGTGACAACCAATGCCGCGTCCGCCCCGGCCTTTTGGGCGGCTTTGACAAGGCGCACGGTTTCAATTGTGTTGTTCGACCCGGCACCGGCAATCACCGGGATGCGACCGGCAGCTTCGGTCACGACGACCTCGACCACCTGATCATGTTCAGCGTGGGTCAACGTGGGGCTTTCGCCTGTTGTGCCGACCGGGACCAGCCCGTGCGTGCCCTGCGCGATGTGCCAATGCACCAGCTTTTTCAGCGCATCAATGTCCACTTTGCCGTTCGTAAACGGCGTGACGAGGGCGGGCAGTGACCCTTTGAACATGACGCGCTTCCTTTGTGTGATGGGCATTTGAATCGCCCGCTAAATCGCGCAGACACTAGACGCCTTTTTGCCGATTGCCAAGTTTGTGAGTTGTGATCGTAAGCGGTCCCGTTACCATGTGTGGAGAATTGATGGTGTGGTGGCTTTTATGCGTATTTTGACCCTTGCCGGGGCCGTCTTGATGGCAGCGGCGCCGTTGGCTGCGCAGGCCGTCGATCCGCAGGCCGTTGGCGCGATCGAAGCGGCACAAGACGACTGGGATCAGGCATATGCCACCGCCGCCGCGGCTGATCCGGTGACGGCTGATGTGCTGACGTGGATGCGTCTGCGTGCGGGTGAAGCGACGTTCCCCGATTACCAACGGTTTGTTGCTGCCCGCGCGGATTGGCCCGGATTGGATCGACTGCGGGCGGCGGCAGAGTTGACGATTGAAAAAGGCCATGATCCGGCAGAGGTCATCGCGTGGTTTGCAGGGCAGCCGCCGCAGACCGGCGAAGGCGCGGTGCGTCTGGCCGAGGCGCTGACCACCACTGGCAAGCTGCAAGAGGCGACGGCTGTGTTGCGCGCCGCTTGGTTGGATCTGGGTCTGACGGATGACGGCCATGGCGGACTGATCGCCAGCTTCCCTGATGTGCTGGCGCCGTTCCATATTGCGCGTACCGATGCGCTTTTGTGGCGGGGGCGCTGGTCTGATGCGGAACGGATGCTGCCCTTGTTGGACCCCGCGCAGCGTGGGCTGGCCGCCGCGCGGATTGGCTATAGTCGCGGTTTGTCCAATATGCGCCCGTTGTTTGATGCCGTACCCGAGGCACTGCGGCTGGATGCCGGGCTGGTTTATGATCGCTATAGCTGGCTGGCCGCGCGGGGCAGTTGGGCCGAGGCGGTCGAAATATTATTGGACCGCTCAACCAGTCCTGCGGCCTTGGGTGAGCCGCTGCGTTGGTCGGGATGGCGCCGGACCTTGGCGCGTTGGGAAATGCGCGAGGGGCGTGCCGAACAGGCCTATGCGCTGGCGTCGCGGCATTACCTGACCGACGGCGAGGCGTTTGCGGATCTGGAATGGTTGTCGGGCTACATTTCCCTGACATATCGGGGCGATCCCGCGCAGGCGCTTGTGCATTTTGAAAAGGCGGCCCGTGCGGTGGAAACCCCGATATCGGTGGGCCGGATGCAGTATTGGATCGGCCGCACCCAAGAGGTACTGGGCGCGCCCGACCTTGCCGCTGTCGCCTTTGGCGAGGCGGCAAAGCATCAGACTGCGTTTTATGGATTGCTCGCAGCCGAGCGCTTGGGGCGGTCGCTGGACCCGTCATTGGTGGGGGCTGCGGTCGAATGGCGCGGCGCGCCGTTTTTTCAAAACGACCTGACGCGGGCGGCGTTCATGCTGCTTGCCGCAGGTGAACGGGGCCATGCGGTGACGTTCTTTGCGGCGTTGGGGGAAACGTTGAATGCGGTGGAACTGGCGCAACTGGGTGCCCTGCTCAGCGAACTGGACGAGCAATACTATACGTTGTTGCTGGGCAAGACGGCCGCGACGCGTGGCATTGTGATCCCCGCGATCTATTATCCGTTGCATGATCTGGCGCAGATGGATTTGCCGGTGCCTCCGTCCCTTGCCCTGTCGATTGCGCGCCGCGAGAGCGAATTTAATGTGGGCATTGGCAGCCCGGTCGGTGCGCTGGGCCTGATGCAGTTGATGCCCGCCACCGCCGAGGAGGTCGCGGGGTTGCTTGATCTGCCCTATGCCCGGTCGCGCCTGACGACGGACTGGCAGTACAACGTCACGCTGGGGGCAAAGTATCTGTCTATTCTGCGTACAGAGTTTGGCGAGACCCCGGTAATGATTGCGGCGGGATATAACGCGGGGCCAAGCCGCCCGAAGGTGTGGATGGACGAACGCGGTGATCCGCGTCTGAGCGAGATGGATGTGATCGACTGGATCGAACATATCCCATTCCGCGAGACCCGGAATTACGTGCAGCGTGTGACGGAATCGATCCCGATCTACGAGGCGCGATTGACGGGGCAAACTGGGCCGATTGCCTTCACCAGATTGTTGGTAGGCATCAAGCCACTGTTGCGTCCGCGTGCGCGGCCCCCGGCGCAGGTCGCCGGGGATGCACCCGATGTGCGCCCGCAACTGCGGCCTGACCGCAGTTGAGCAGGGCGTCGCGTGCGGACCGATCCGCATGGTCGTTTGGGGTTGTTACAGCGGGCTCAACTTGGTCTTTGGGGCGCGTTTCGTTCTTGACCGCCACAGCGTGAACAGCCCCGCACCGACAACAATCGCGGCACCCAGCGCCACGTTGGGCCGCAGGGTTTCACCCAGCAGGAAGATACCGATCACGCTGGCAAAAACCAGTTGCAGGTAGGCAAAGGGTTGTACTGCGCTGGCCTCGGCGACTTCGTAGCAGCGGATCAGCAGCCAATGCCCGGTGGCCCCGGTGACACAAAGTGCTGCCATCCATTGCCAGTCTGTGCCGGTCATCGGTTCCCAATACCAGACGCCGGCGACGGTCATGACGACAGCCCCTGTTGTGCCGGTCCAGAAGAACGATGTGGCCGTGCCGTCCTTGCGTGCGGCATAGCGGGTCAGCAGCCCATAAAGCGCGAACATCAGCGCAGCAGCCAGCGGGATCACGGCAGCAGGTGCAAAGACGGTGATGCCGGGTTGCAAAATGACAAGGACCCCGACAAAGCCAATACCGATGGCCACCCAGCGGCGCCAGCCGACCTGTTCACCCAAGACAGGCCCCGAGAAAGCGGCGATCAGTAGTGGGTAGCAGGCAAAGATTGCGTGGCTTTCGACCAGTCCAAGCTGCACAAACCCCGCGACCATGACGCAGATTTCAAGAGCAAGCAGCGTGCCGCGGGTGATTTGCAGTAGCGGTTGTCTGGTGGCGGCGGCGGCCCGGACGGAGCCCTCTTTGCGGGCGGCGACCGCTATGACGAAGGCCGCAAAGAACCAGTAGCGGATCATCACGATCATCAGGACGTTGTAGTTGCCGGCGAGGTGTCGCGATATGCCGTCCTGCACAGCAAAGACGAAAGTGGTGGCGATCATCAGGATGATCCCGAGCCGGGCGTTATTCTGCATGGGGTACCTTTGCACGGGTCATGTGCCGTTTGCGCCCGTAACCGGGTGCGCGGGTGACGTCAAAACCGGCGTCTGCAAGCGCGCGGCGGATGTGACCCGCCGCACTGTAGGTGGCGGCGGTGCCGCCGGGATTGGTGTGTCGGCCCACGGCGTCCAGCAGGCCGGGTTCCCAAAGCTCGGGGTTTTTTGCCGGCGAAAAACCGTCAAGAAACCATGCGTCGGCTTTTCCATGCCACGCGGGCACAGTCTGCCGCGCGTCGCCCACTATGACGTGCAGCAACGGCCCGTCTGTCAGCTGCGTCGGGCCTGCGCCGGGCGTCCATTCGCGCAGCAGTGTTTGCACATAGGAGGAAAGTTCTGAAAAATGGGTTAGCGCGGTGGCCATGTCGGCAAGGGTGATCGGGTAGGCCTCGAATGATGTGAAATGCAGCGTGCCGGGGTGGCCCGCCTCAGCCCAGGCTGCCCAAGTCACCAGCAAGTTGAGGCCCGTCCCAAAGCCTAGTTCGCCGATGTCGAAGCGGCCGCCGAAGCGGTCCGGCAGGTCGTTCCCGGTCAGAAATACGTGACGTGTTTCGTCCACGCCATTGTCGAGCGAGTAATAGGGATCATTGAACTGGGTCGAGATCGGCACGTGCCCATCGCTCCAGTCGAGTTTTGCTGTCTGGTTTGCCATGCGCCGATGCCTTACGTAACGGATCATCTTTGGGCGGAAGGACGCGGAATGGCAACGGCTGATGTGACGGTCATGGGTGCGGGGATCTTTGGCCTGTCGGTGGCTTATGCCTGCGCGCGGCGCGGGGCGGTGGTGCGTGTGGTTGACCCCGGCGGTGTTGCATCGGGTGCCAGTGGTGGGATTGTCGGGGCATTGGCACCACATGTGCCTGAAAACTGGAATGAAAAGAAGGCGTTTCAATTTGACAGCCTGATCATGGCCGCACCTTTTTGGGGCGGAGTCGAGGCATTGACGGGGGCTGACGTCGGGTATTCCCGGTCGGGGCGCTTGCAGCCTCTGGCCGATGACCGGGCCGTTGCACTGGCGCGCGCGCGGGCGATTTCGGCTGCGGACCTGTGGCAAGGCAAGGCGGTGTGGGAGGTGGTGCCGTCAGGTGATGATCCGTGGATGCCGCCTTCGCCAACCGGGCTGGTGGTGCGCGATACACTGTCGGCATTGATCCATCCGCGCCGGGCCACGCGGGCCTTGGCGGATGCGGTGCTGGCTTTGGGCGGTGAGGTGGTTGACGATGCGGCGCCCGAGGGTCGGGTCGTTTGGGCGACCGGCTGGCGGGGCTTGGCAGAGCTGGGTGGCACGGGTGTGAAGGGGCAGGCGGCTTTGTTGCGCCATGATGCGAAAGGGCAGCCGCAACTGTTTGCAGATGCGCTGCATATCATTCCGCATGGCGATGGTACGGTGGCGATCGGGTCCACGTCCGAGCGAGAATTTGTTGATCCGCTAGGAACGGATGCGGGTCTGGATGATGTTTTGGCGCGCGCTGTCGCGGCATTTCCAATATTGGCGGATGCGCCTGTCATTGCGCGCTGGGCGGGCATGCGTCCGCGCAGCCGCAGCCGGGCACCGATACTGGGGCGTCATCCGTTGCGCGGCGGGCAGTTCGTGGCGAATGGCGGCTTTAAGATTGGTTTTGGGATGGCGCCAAAAGTCGGTGAGGTCATGGCCGATCTGATGCTGGATGGGCGTGAAACCGCGCCAGACGGGTTTGGTTTATCCTGAGGTGGCGGCGAACGAATTTCCAGAAAAGCGTTCTCTGGGTGCGCTATTCATCGCCGCCCTTGCGCAACCGGTTGCGGGACTTTTGGTAGAATCGTTTGTTGAGCGCGATGAACTCGTGGATCAGGCGCGTGAAGATGCGATCATTGTGCCCGATCAGGTAGATGTACCCCGAGATCGCGCCGATGCCCCCGCCCACCCCGTCGATCATCAGGTCGGTCATCGTGTCATCAAGCCCGGATTTTTGCATGCCAAGGCCGAACGACAGGTCCATCAGGTATTCAAGAACTTCCCAGAAGACGCCTATGGTTATCGCAACGCAGAAGGCGATGAAGGCGATAGCAGACGGCGGTGCGGCAAAGCGGTCACCCTCGAACAGCATGAAAACAAAAAGAAACCCGATCAGTCCAAAGCCGACAGCGGATGTGCCATGCAGGGCGAGGTCCCACCACCAGACCCGTTCGTAGAAATCAAACGCCTCGCCCATAAAGACGCTGGCGAAGATGAAAAGCGTTGTCGCAAAAAGGAAAGGCATCGGTAGTGCAATGTCAAATCGGGACGCCAGAAGTGCAGGCGCCATCGCAAGGCCAAGCGTCGCCAGTGCCACGAAGCTCAACGGCCAGCGACCCAGAGCAAGCGCCGTGATCGCTGCGACGAGCAAGAGCGCCCAAAGGATCGTGATGATCGGGCTTTGATGAAAAAGCTTTGGCGGGTTCATGGTCGTAGCCCTTCTATTTGGCTTCACAGTCCCCATTTCAAGAAGATGTCTTATCAAGATAAGGGCCTTCGGGTCGCAAGTTACAATATCAGAAAGGCCAAGGGTCTGGATAGACGTCGGGATCCGATGCGGATCTTGGCGGTCTTGAACACGCTTGATGCCGATGTCATTGCCTTGCAGGAGGCCGATTTGCGCCTTGGTGCGCGACCGTCCGCCCTGTGCAGCAACATGATTGCCGCAGAGACGGATTTCGCGGTCGTCCCCATTGCGCGCAATGACGTCAGTCTTGGGTGGCACGGAAATGCGGTGTTGATCCGAAAGGGTATGGCGCATGGCGCTGTCACGCATATCAGTCTGCCGGGGCTAGAGCCGCGCGGTGCGGTGCGGGTGGACCTGCCGAAATTCAGTCTTGTCGCGACCCATCTGGGGCTGCTGCGCCGCCATCGTGCAGGCCAGCTGCGCGCGATTGCCAAGGCATTGGACGGCTGCGTCAGTGCTGTTGTCGCCGGTGATTTTAACGAATGGTCGCCGCACAAGGGGCTGGAGGTCCTGTCTGATTTCAACGTGCACGCCCCTGGGCACAGCTTTCATGCCGCCCGCCCGATTGCCGCGCTTGACCGGATTGCGGTGTCGCGCGGGTTGGTTGTGCGCGACGCGGGGGTCATGCAGCAGGGTCTGGCCCGCCACGCATCCGACCATCTGCCCATTTGGGCCGATATTGCCTAAGACGCTTGGGCCATCATGCATTGGCGGCCGTCAGGGCCGCGCACCCACGCCTGCCCGTGTTTCCAGCAGACCGTGCCGGTTTCATGGTGCATCAGCGGCGCGGTGGCCCGATAGCTGAACGTTGTCAGCGTGCCCAACTGTCGCGCCGCCAGCCCCATCACTAGATGCGCCAAAAGCGGCCCATGCACGACTAGTCCGTTGTAGCCTTCGACCTGCCGCGCATAGCTTTCGTCATAGTGGATACGGTGGCCATTGAACGTCAGGGCCGAGTAGCGAAACAGCAGTGTGCTGTCGAAGGTGACCGTTTCGCTGTGGGTTTCATCCGTCGGTGCTTGGGGCGGTTCCAGCGCCGGTGCGCCATCTTCGCGATAGACAAGTTCCTGCCATTCGGTCAGCGCAAGGGTGCTGCGCTGTTTGATGTCGTGCCGTATGCGCACAAAGCCAAGCGGGCCAGAGCGGCCTTGTTTGCGCGTCACAGATTCGATTGTGCTGATCCTGTCGGCTTTGACCCCCGCAAGCAGGGGGCGGTGAAAGACAAGTTTGCCAGCGGCCCACATGCGCCTTGGCAGGTCAAGGTCGGGGATGAATTCCCCTGTCGCCGGGTGTCCGTCGCGGCCAAGATTTGCGGGCAGTTGCGGGCCCCAGAAATAGATTTGGTGAAAGAACGGCGGCATCGGATCGCCAGTTTGCAGATCAGGTGCTTTGCCCAACGTTGCTTGCAACGCACGGGCGCGGGCAATGTCGAAAGCATCAGTCCGGGTCTGGGAACGGTTGTGATTGTCGTGCATAAACACTGTGTAATCGTAACGAAGAGGCTGCGCAAATGCCGCAAGTGACTGGCTTGGATCATTTGGTGCTGACGGTGGTCGATCTGGACCGCACGCTGGCGTTTTACCGCGATGTACTGGGGATGGTGCCCGAACGGTTTCAGCCTGCCGACGGGTCCGCGCGCTGGGCGCTGCGGTTTGGCGCGCAGAAGATCAATCTGCATCCCGCCGATGGCCCGTTTGATCCCAAGGCCCGTGTCCCACAGCCGGGATCGGCGGACCTGTGTTTCCTGACCGATGTCCCCTTGGCAGAGTGGCAGGCGCATTTCATAGCACAAGGCGTTGCCGTGGAAGAGGGCCCTATTGCCCGGACCGGGGCAACGGGGCCGATCATTTCGGTATATCTGCGCGACCCCGACGGGAATCTGATCGAGGTTTCGCAGCGCGCCTAGATTGCATCGCGCAGTTCATCCATCAGTTCGGTCAGCAACTTGTTGTAGAATTCGCCGGTCAGTTTGCCGTTTTCGTCGAATTCCTTGCTGCTGGCGGCGACCAAAACCTCTGGTCCTTGCAGGATATGCGGGCGGAAAGTCATCATCGCGAGCCGCAGTGAAAACTGCGTACGCTCGCCACCGGCCCGGCCTGCGGCGGCGGACATAATCGCCAACGGCTTGTTTTTCCACGGGCTGCCTTCGGTACGGCTTACCCAGTCAAGGGCGTTTTTGAGCACGCCAGAGATCGCTTTGTTATATTCTGGCGTCGAAATGATCACCGCATCGGCGCTTGCGATTTGGTCGGACAGGGTTTGGACCACGGCTGGTATCCCCAACGCTTCTTCGATATCGCCGTTGTAAAGGGGCAGGTTGATATCGCCCTCGATGAATGTATCTGCGTCGAAAATCGCGGCGGCATTGCGCATCAGCATGGTATTGGTCGATGCCTTGCGAAGCGAGCCGGAGATGCCGAGAAGCGTTGTCATTTGAGATCCTTTTGTTGCTTGGGTCGGGAGGTAGCGCAATAGGGCGTGACAGCAACCCATTTGCTTGCGCCCGCCTGTCGGCTGGCACATGCTGCGGCAAATGGCGAAGGAGGCGGCGATGATCCGGCACGGTGGCAAGATTTTAAGCGATCAGTTGGTGAAACTGGGTGTGCGGCGGGTTTTTTCGGTGCCCGGAGAGAGCTTTTTGGCCGCGTTGGACGGGCTTTATGACAGCGGTATCCAGAATGTGGTGTGCCGTCAGGAAGGCGGGGCTGCAATGATGGCCGAAGCCTATGGTAAAATGACGGGTCAGCCCGGCGTGTGTTTTGTGACACGGGGGCCGGGTGCGACGAATGCCAGCGCGGGTGTCCATGTGGCCCGACAGGACAGCACGCCGATGGTGCTGTTCGTGGGGCAGATTGACAATCGCCAGACCGATCGTGAAACATTTCAAGAGGTGGATTATCGCGCGATGTTTGGCGGTCTTGCCAAATGGGTGGCGCAGGTTGACCAGACAGAGCGGCTGCCGGAATACATTGGCCGCGCCTTTCGTGTGGCGATGTCAGGGCGGCCGGGACCGGTGGTGTTGGCCCTGCCCGAGAATATGCTGAGCGCTGACGCGGATGTCGCTGATTTGCGCCTGTCTGATGCGGTGACGCAGCCGATCCCGACGGATGCTGCCAGCACAATCATGCATCTGCTGGGACAAGCCGAGCGTCCGTTGATCGTGGCCGGGGGCCCGCATTGGAACCGGCAGGCGCAGGTCGATCTTCAGGCGTTTGCCGAACGCCAGCAAGTGCCTGTTGCGCTGGGATTTCGGCGGCAGGATTACATGGATAACCGCCATGCCAATTACGCTGGCGATTTGAACGTTGGCGTCAACCCGCGTTTGGCCGCGCGGGTGCGCGCGGCGGATATGCTTGTCCTGCTGGGCACGCGTTTTGGTGATATCGAAACCCAAGCCTATACGCTTGTTGATCCCGGTGATCCGCAAAAGATGATCGTTCACGTCCATGCCGACGCCGATGAAATTGGCCGGGTCTACGCGCCTGATCTGGGTGTTGTCGCAACCGCCCCGGCGATCTTGCGGCAGCTTGCGCAAATGGAACCTGCCGGCACTTGGCCGGACTGGACCGCAGCCGCGCGCGCCGATTACGAGGCGTGGCTGGCACCGCAGGAAAGCCCCGGCGCTCTCAAACAGGAGCAGGTGATCAAGTGGTTGTCAGACCACTTGCCGGTTGATGCGATTGTGACCAATGGGGCCGGTAACTATGCCGCATGGCTGCACCGCTACTACGCTTATCGGCAGTATGGCACCCAACTGGCGCCGACGTCGGGGTCCATGGGATACGGGTTTCCAGCGGCGGTTTCGGCCTCGATTGAATACCCTGACCGGACGGTCGTTTGTCTGGCGGGGGACGGGTGTTTTCAGATGACCTGCAATGAATTGTCGACTGCGGTGCAGCATGGGGCGACGCCGATTGTCATCGTGATGAACAATGGTCGTTATGGCACGATCAGGATGCATCAGGAGAAGACCTATCCGGGGCGGGTGTCAGGTACTGCGCTTGCGAACCCGGATTTTGCGGCCCTTGCGCGGGCCTATGGTGGTCATGGAGAGGTGGTGACCGAAACGGCCCAATTCGCGGCTGCTTTTGCGCGGGCGCGGGCGGCGGGGACGGTGGCGATTATCGAATGCAAGGTGGATGAGAACGCGCTGTCAACGGGTGCTACGCTGACGGGGGTGCGGCAGGCAGCGTTGACCGGATAGCGCGCCTGCGGCGCATGACATTTCTTGTTTGGTGTGCCGCTTAGACCGTCGTCCACTGTGTCGGGGTGTTTTCCTGCCAGCCCTTTTGATGCAGCAGCGGCATGTCGTCATCAAAACTTGCTTTGCCAAGGCACAGGTAACCGGTGAGTTCCCAATCGTCGGGCACGCCCAGCGTTTTTGCCGTGGCTTCGGGATCGAGAATCGAAACCCAGCCCAGCCCTAGGTTTTCGGCACGTGCCGCAAGCCACAGTGTATGGATCGCGGTCACGGTAGAGTAGGCTAACATCTCGGGCATGGATTGCCGGCCAAGACCGTGTCCTTCGTTCGGGTCCTGTGCCGTGAATACGGCGAGATGAACAGGTGCGTCGCGCAGACCGGCGAGTTTGAGGGCATGATAGTCGGCGCGCTTTTCGTCGTCATAAATGGTGCCGGCCATTTCATTGGATTTTTCGAAATTGGCTATGATTTCTGCGCGCAAGGCAGGTGTTTCAACCTGTAGCACACGCCATGGCCGGGCATTCCCGACGGATGGCGCCATGTCCATCGCCGCTTGCAGCCGGATCAGGGTTGCAGGCGGCACCGGATCGGGCAGAAACTGGCGCACGTCGCGCCGCCAATGCAGGATATCTTGCAGCGCGTCACGATGGACCTTGGTCAATTCCATTCAGGCGGGTTTCCATTTGCCCGATTGCGACGGTAGAAATGCCTCGACGGCCGCTGTCGCCACAACGGCGGTATCACCGGTCTCGGCGTTAGGCACGTTCAACCCGCCTTTAATCGCCTGAACCGTGGCGCGACCGCGCGGCAGGCCCGCAACAAGAGCATCACAGTCGATCTTGTCGGGTTCTTGCACGCCAACGGTGACCTGCACGCGCATCTCTGTGTGGCTCAGTCCAGTGCTTTCGAAAATCGGCAGGGTGGAATGACGGATCGCGTCCTCGATCGCACGGCGGGCGGCCTTTTGATAGTCCATCCCATGCAGGTCGTTGCCCATACCCATCTCAATTATCACGCGCTGATCCGTCATGCGGGCACCATGTCAAAGCTGACGTTGATGGCGACATTGGCGATGACGGTGGCCACCCCGTCTGGGCGGGGGATATCCAGCCCGCCGTGGGTCACGGTAATGGTGATCCGCCCGTAGGGAAAGATATCGGCCAAGCTGTCTGTGTCCACCTTCTCCGGCTCTTGCACGCCGATCTGGACGTCGATCAGCATCGCCTCTTTCGGAAAGCCGTAAAGCTCGGCCATGTTGATGGAATTGTGCCAAAGCGCGTCTTGCAGCGCGCGCCGGGCGGCCTGCGTATAGTCTTGGCGGCGCAGGCTGGTGCCAAGGCCGAATTCAGTCAGGACGCGGTGGATTGGCATTAGAGAGAACCTATTATCTGTTTAATTTGCACCGCTGTGTCCTTGTCTGTGAAATCAGCTATTGGCTTACCTCACGGACTATTGTGTCTTATTCTTATGACTCTCAGTTTTCTGTAGTAGCAAAATGAGTAACCTTTTCCACTCAACTCAACCCGGCAGGCGGTTGAGTTTTTCCAGCGCGACGCTCAACCTCCCTAAAGTCTTGTCGTGCCATCACTTCTTCGGCGATTACTTTTACTGTCTTTGAAACATGGCGTGCATGATGGTTTGCGGCATTGATTGCATCTTGAACATATTCATCAATGTCCTCCTTATTTATAAGTAACGTGCTCGTGATTTCCTCCTAAAATTCCACCCCAATCTGCGCCTTGATACCCGACCGGAACGGATGCTTGACCAGTTCCATTTCTGTCACAAGATCGGCGATTTCGATCAGGTCTTCGTGGGCGTTCCGGCCCGTCAGCACCACATGGGTCATGGGTGGTTTGTGGTCGCGCAGGAAGGCCACGACCTCGGCTGCGTCTACGTAATCGTAGCGGATCGCGATATTGATTTCGTCGAGCAGGACCATGTGGTTGGTTTCGTCGAGGATCAGTTCTTTGGCCTTGGCCCATGCGGCCTGGGCCATTTCGGTGTCGCGGGATTTGTCTTGGGTTTCCCAAGTGAAGCCTTCGCCCATCGTGTGGAAGGCGCAGATGTCGGTAAACTTGGCCAGGATCAGGTCGCGTTCGCCGGTGGACATGCCCCCCTTGATGAACTGGACCACGGCGCATTTCATATCGTGCGCGATGCAGCGGAAAATCATGCCGAACGCGGCTGATGATTTGCCCTTGCCCTTGCCGGTGTGGACGATCACCAGACCTTTTTGATCGGTCTTGGTCGCCATGATTTTATCGCGGGCGGCTTTTTTCTTGGCCATCTTCATCGCATGGCGGTCGGTGTCTTCGGTCATGGCTGGCTCCTGGTTGCGGGCGCAGGGTGCGGTGTTTGCGGTGCTTAGTAAAGCCCGATCAGCCACGGTGCAATGATCGGAGCGAGCAGCGCGGTCAGCAGTGCGTTCAACCCCATGCCGATGCCCGAAAATGCGCCAGCCGTTTCATTGACCTGAAACGCCCGGGCTGTGCCAATCCCGTGGCTGGCGACGCCGACAGTAAAACCGCGCGCGCGCCAGTCCTTGATCTGCAGCAGGTTCAGCAGGGGCGTGCAGATGATGGCGCCCGTGATCCCGGTTGTGATCACCAAAACAGCGGTCAGCGAGGGCGAACCGCCGATGGCGTCGGACACACCAAGCGCGACGGGGGCCGTTGCGGATTTGGGCAGCAACGACAGCAAGATGTCGGGGCTGACCCCCAAGCTGCCCGCGATAAACACGCCGCTTATCATGGCGGTCAATGATCCGACCACCAACGCGCATAGCATTGGCAAAGCAGAGGCGCGGATGTTGCGCAGGTTTGCGTGCAGCGGCACTGCCAGTGCGACGGTTGCCGGGCCAAGCATGAAATGGACGAACTGCGCGCCTTCGAAATAGGTGGCATAAGTCGTATCTGTCAGCCGCAGCAAGACGGCCAGCAGCGCAACCGCGATAAGCACGGGGTTGACCAGTGGTCGCCGCCCCGTCGCCTTGAACGCGATATCTCCGACCCCGTAGGCCGCAAGCGTCAGGGTCAGCCACAACAGTGGATCACGGGCGAGGTACGTCCAGATTTCAGTGAACTCAGTCATTGGATGTCCCCACCAACCGTGCAATGCCGACAAAGGTCAGCGCGCCTGCGGTGATGGCCAGTGCGGTCGATCCGACGATCGCCGTGGCCAATGCGAACCCGTCGCTGCCAAACCGATCCAGATGGCCGACAACGCCGACCCCGGCGGGCACAAATAGAAGGGATAGATGGGACAAAAGGACTTTGGTTGTCGGCGTAATCGCAGCCGCCAATCTGGGGCTGATGACCAGCGTCGCGAAAAGTAGCGCCATTGCGATGACGGGGCCGGGCAGGGGCAGACCCAGCACGCGCGATGTAATTTCGCCGATCAATTGGAAAACCAAGAGGGTCGTGAGGTGCAGTATCATTGGCTTCGGCCTTTCCCGCTGTTTGATCATGCTAGGGGCGGCGCGCGGCGGTGACCAGCATCATCAGAGGCACCGGATACCGATTTATCAGCCGGGCCATTGCCATATTTCTGCAAAATGCGTGCGAATTTTAAGAGGTTGTTAACCTAGATTCGGGACGGTGGCATGAGGTCTGAAAAGGATAAAGCATGCGCCGAACAATGCTAGTGGCAGCCATTTTTCTGGGGGGCTGCAATACGCCGCCGCTTGGATTTGCGGGGATTGATCCTGTTCGTGTCGAGGTCGAACAGAGCGTGTTTGATGTGCGGGTAAAGGACGGGCGCGCCCATGCTTTGCGGGTCAACAGTGAATTTGCGCCGAACCTGGCAGCGGTGGCGCCACGCGCACGGGTGGCGATTGAGCTGGCCAGCGGATGTCAGATCGTAGATGGCAGCCTGATGGGCGACCCGATCTTTGTGACCGCTGACCTGCGGTGCTGACCTAGCGGTCGATATTGATACGGATCGGATTATAGCCGAAATCGTCGGTTTCGTTGTTGCGCTTGGATTCGTTGACGGCTCCAATGATGAGCGCGCCAAGCAGACCGGCACCTGCTGCAGATTGCGACCGTTGCTGGCTTGTCAGGTTCACTGCGTTGACAGTCGCCGACGAGGTTTTTCCATCAATGGCGCATTGAATGAAGATGGCCGGGGAATCCGGGCCATAGTCGGGAACAAGGATGTTTGCCGGCGTCGTGAAAGTTGCCTGGTAGAGGCCGGAGTCAAGATTGCAGGATGCGCCGGTCATCTCGCCGTAGCCATCGCCGTTGCGGTTGCCAAAGGTTCTGACTTCGAAAAGTTCCTGACCGCGAAAGCGTGGGACAGTTGCACCGCGTGCCCGGTCGCGTCCGTAGACATCAAGCCCAATGGCGGTCGCCCGGTTGGTGGGTGTTACAGCGATGGGAGGTTGCGAGATATCGACAGTGGTACATGCTGTCAAAAGCAGCCCGGTCAATGCGATCTTAAACAGATTGTTCATATATATTTCCACTCGTTCTGTGAGGCTATAAGCTTAATGGGAACGCTGTATTAAAGCGACCTGATTACCTGATTGTCTACGTAATCTGCAGGAGTGTGCTTTTTGCGTTCACGACCGCTGGTTTGGCCAGACAAACAGGCGCTTCGGATGGTGACCGTAAGGTGGATCTCGATCCACCCTACGCCAGAAGTCCTGCAATACGGGCGCGGGCAGAGTTGGATTTGGGTTGCCACAGGTTTCGGTCGATGGCTTCTTGCAGGCGCTGGGCGATTTCGGTCAGGGCTGGCGCGTTCGCGTCCGCGATGAAACGGCGTGTGGCGTCGTCTTTGATGAACGCCTCTTCGACCAAATCAAAGTGATGGTTCTGCACCGCCCCTGTCGTTGCGGCGAACGCGAACAGATAATCCACAGTTGCTGCAATTTCGAAAGCACCCTTGTAGCCGTGCCGTTTAACACCGTCGATCCATTTTGGGTTCACGACGCGCGACCGCACAACGCGCCCGATTTCATCTTCCAGCGTGCGGATGATGGGGCGTTCGGGGCGTGAATGGTCGTTGTGATATATCGGCCGGTCCTTGCCTTGAAGCGCGCTGATGGCTGCGGCGGCCCCGCCGTGGAATTGGTAGTAGTCGTCACTGTCAAGAATGTCGTGTTCGCGGTTGTCCTGGTTCTGCACGATGGCTTCGGTTTGGGCCAGACGGGCCTCAAAGGCGGCACGATCTTTGCGGCCCGCGGCGCCTGATCCATAGGCATAACTGCCCCATTCCAAATAGGCTTCGGCAAAGTCGGATTTGTCAGTCCAGATGCGTTCGTCGATCAGTGCTTGCAGGCCGGCACCATAGGCTCCGGGCTTTGATCCGAAGACGCGGGTTTGGTCGCCGCCTTGTCTGGTTCGGGCGGCAGCCGGGTTCAGATCGTCAGGTTCGTCAAGTGCTTGTACGGCGCGGGCCGCACTATCGACCAGCGCGATGAGTTGTGGGAATGCATCACGGAAAAAACCCGAGATGCGCAGGGTCACGTCGACGCGTGGTCGACCAAGGACAGTTTGCGGCAAGACATCGAATCCTGTGACCCGTCGGTTGGCGCTGTCCCATTTGGGTTTAACGCCCATCAGCGCCAGAGCTTGTGCGATGTCATCACCGCCGGTGCGCATATTTGCGGTGCCCCATGCCGTGATCAGCAGTGTACGTGGCCAATCGCCATGGTCTTGCAGGTATTTTTCAATCAGCAGATTGGCAGATTTCCATCCCAGAGCCCAGGCGGTGGGTGTGGGGACGGCCCGGCTGTCGACGCTGAAAAAGTTGCGGCCGGTCGGCAAGACATCAAGCCGCCCGCGCGTGGGCGCACCGGACGGGCCCGGGCTGACGAAGTGCCCGGCAAGGGCGCTGAGGAGGCCCGCCTCCTCGTTCGCGCCGCAGCGCGCGATGGTCGGTCTGATCTGGGTCTCAATCTCTTGCAGGACAGCTTGTGAGGCGGGGCCGGGAGCCGCTTGGCTTGCGCCATCGCCCATCCCGCCGTCCCGCAAGAGGTTTTGGCTCAGGTTTTCCAGCCGCTCTATTGTGTCGCCATTGGTGCGCCATGTCGCGTCATTCGCCAGCCGTTCGGGCTTTTGCGCTGCCAGAGCTGCCATGTCGCAGTCGAGGGGGTCAATGCCGAGGTTCAAATCAGTGGCCAAGGCCCGCAGCAACGATGCATTGGCACCCTTGCCATTGCCGCGTGGCACGCGGGCGAGGGCAAGCGCGAGGTCGCGTTCCTGTTGACCTGTTGGTGATTGTCCAAAGATGTGCAGGCCGTCGCGAATTTGCGCCTCTTTCAACTCACACAGGTAGGCGTCCAGCTTTCCAAGGTCGGTATCGTTGTCACCGGTGAACCCAGCGTCTCTTGACAGGCCTGTGACCTCGGAGAGTGACAGGATCTCGCGGCGCAGGTGGGCGATGCGGCGGGGATCAATGCCCGCAGCTTCGTAGTATTCATCGACGAGCGCTTCGAGGTCGCGCAGAGGGCCGTAGTTTTCGGCGCGGGTGAGGGGCGGAGTCAGATGGTCGATAATAACTGCACTGGCCCGCCGTTTGGCCTGTGTGCCTTCGCCCGGGTCATTGACGATAAACGGGTAGATATGCGGGGTCGGACCCAGCGCAACCTCGGGCCAGCAGGTTTCCGACAGCGCCACGGCTTTGCCTGGCAGCCATTCGAGATTGCCATGTTTGCCCATGTGTATGATCGCATCCGCGCCCCAGTGATGCCGCAGCCAAAAGTAGAACGCCAGATAGTTATGCGGTGGAACCAGATCGGGTGAATGGTAGCTATCCGTCGGGTCGATGTTGTAGCCGCGTGCCGGCTGCAGGCCGACAACGGCATTGCCGAAGCGGTGGATGGACAGCGCAAAGCCTGTTGTGGCGGGCCGACCCTCCGGGGGGGATATTTCCGCTCCGAAGAAGGGGTCTTGTTCGGGAGTGCCCCAGCGGGCAGTGATCTGTTCTTTGACGTCCCACGGCAGGGCGTCGTAGTAGGTTTTGTAGATAGCAACCGGCAGGTGTTCGCCGCCGCTGCGATTGGCGCGGTCGGTCAGCCAATTGGTGGGGCCTTCCATGATTTGCTGCATCAATGCCGCGCTGTCAGCGGGCGGGGTGATCGCGTAACCTTCGGATTTCAGCAGGTTGAGGACATGGGCAGTGGCAGCGGGCGTGTCGAGGCCAACGCCATTGGCCAACCGCCCGTCTTTGTTGGGATAGTTGGCGAGGATCACAGCTATCTTCTTGGCGCGGGTCGGCGTCTGGCGCAGCCGTGCCCAGCGTTTGGCAAGCTGGGTGACATAGTCGATCCGGGAGCCGACGGCCTGGTAGGTCGCAATGGGGCACTGGGTGGCCGCGTCGAAGAAGGCTTCGCCTTTGAAGCTGACTGCGCGCGACAGGATGCGCCCGTCCACCTCTGGTAGGGCGACGTTCATGGCGATGTCGCGGGCCGTGAGGCCGTGCATGCCTTGGTCCCACGATGCTTCGGTGGCGCCGGAGAGGACCACCTGGAATATGGGCGCGTTATTTGACAGCAGCGGGTTTTGCGGGCTGTCGTCACCGTCATGTGGTGATCCGACTGCGAAGGCGGTGCAGTTGAGGATCACGTCCGGCGGCGCGACATCAAACAGCGTGCCAAGGGTGGCCATGCTGACCGGATCTTTGAGAGATGCGACGAAGATCGGCAGCGGGTTTAACCCGGCGCGCGCCAGGCTGCGTGTCAGGCGGTTGATCGGGTTCAGGCCGCCGCCCTGCACCAATGCGCGGTAAAAGATGATCGGGATGATCGGGGCGCCGTCTGTCCACGTCGCTTGCGCCGCCGTCAGGTCGGCGATGCCCGCGCCGGGCCAGTAGACGCCGCAGCGTAATAGCGGGCTGGCCGCCGGGGGTTTTTCGCTGCCGTCCAGCATCGCTTTGGCGTAGTCTAGCAGGTTTGTGCTGTTTTTGGGGCCGCCTTCGACGCAGTAGGACCACAGCGCGTCGTAGTCTGCGGGGCTGACGGTGGACAGTCCGCGTAATTCGGCGTCTGGTTTGTCGTCGCCCGGCAGGGCTGCGAAGGGAATGCCCGCCGCGTACAACCGGGCGGCGTATTGGGTCAGCCCGTATTTCCAGTAGCCTGCGCCGCCAAGGATGCGCGCGATCACAAGGCGGGATTTCGTAGCGCAATCATCGAGGTGCAGATCGACGGACATCGGGTGTTGCAGGTGCATCATGTTGGCCAACCGCAGTGTAGGCGGGTCGGGCATTTCGGATCGCGCATCTGACAGCGCCGCAAGTTCGGTGTCGGCGGCAGAGATGATAATGACGTCGGCGGGGGTTTGGCCCAGATCAACGGGTTCGGTCCCGTCAGAGATTGCGCCGGGGGTCGCTGCGAGTAGGTGCATCAGCCAAATCCTCGTGCTAAAGGGTGCGCAAATGAGAGGTTAACACCATGGATTACAAAGCTGCAGGAGCACCGAAAATGGCTAAAAAAGGACCAAAGCATGAGGAACATAATGCCCATGGGTCGCAGAAAAAGCCGTTTGGTCAACGCCCGAGCAAAGAAGAATTGTTGGCGCGCATGAAAAAAGCGGCTGAGGCTAAGAAGTAGTCTCACAGCGTTTTTTCCATGAAAATTGAGCTTTTGGCCGGGGCATAGTCGCCGAAGATACCGCATTCGGTGAAACCGTGGCGCACATAAAGCTTGTGAGCCGCGTACAATGTGTTGCCGGTTTCAAGCTTGATTGCGGACAGGCGTTCCTTGCGGGCCTGATCTTCGATCTGGCGTAGAATCGCATCGGCAACACCATTGCCGCGCGCATCCTCTGCCACGAACATGGACTTGATCTCGCCGTAGTCGCCGCAGGTCTTGAGCGCACCCGTGCCGAGAATTTGATCCCCTTCGCGGGCGGCGAAGAAATGGATTTCGGGTGCGACAAGATCGTTTATTTCCAGATAATAGTTGTCTTCAGGTGGGAACAGCGCCTGCATCAGGGCGTGGCTTTGTTTGAGCAAAGCCACGACTCCCGGGTGATGCGGGTCGGTCCGTTCGACGATGATCATGCCTGTAGGGCCATCGTGATTGCGGCCTGATCAAGCCCGGCTTCGCCGATGACCACCAGCCGGGTTTCGCGTGGGGCGGCACCAAACGGCCGGTCGAAATAGGTGTCCACGCGCGGCCCCACGGCCTGTAGGGCCAGGCGCATGGGCTTGCCCGTGACGGCAACAAACCCTTTGAGCCGCAGGATATTGTTGGCGCGGATCACATCGGCAACCTGCGTGGCGAATGCCGCCGCGTCGGTCACTTCTTCACGGGTGACGATAAAGCTTTCGAATTCGTCGTGGCCATGTTCATGCGCGTGATCGTGGTGACCGTCATCATCATCATCATCGTGGTGGTGGTGATGGACTTCATGCCGCGCGGCGAGGTCTGCTTCGGCCCCAATGCCCTGACCCAGCAGGACATCGACGGGCAACGCGCCCATAGATGCCTTGACGACCTGCACGCCATCGCGCGACTGGGATTTCAGGCGAACGGTCAGCGTTTCGGCCTCTTCCGGGCTGAGCAGGTCGGTTTTATTGACCACGATCATGTCGGCGCAGGCGATCTGATCTTCAAAAAGCTCGGACAGCGGCGTTTCATGGTCAAGGTTTTCATCCTGTGCCCGCTGCGCATCGACAGCGGCGACGTTATGGGCAAACTGGCCATCATGGACGGCACGCCCGTCGATCACCGTGATGACGCCATCGACGGTGACTTTCGTCGAAATCCCGGGCCAGTTGAATGCCCGCACCAACGGCTGCGGCAGGGCCAGACCAGAGGTTTCGATAACGATGTGGTCAGGTTTGTTTTCACGCGCCAGCAGCGCTTTCATCGTCGGGATAAAATCGTCGGCGACGGTGCAGCAGATGCAGCCATTTGACAGTTCCACGATGTCATCTTCTGAACAGACCTCATCGCCGCAGCCTTTGAGGAGGTCCCCGTCGACGCCGAGGTCGCCGAATTCGTTGATGATCAGGGCGATCCGCATGCCTTTGGCGTTTTGCAACATGTGGCGGATGAGGGTGGTTTTGCCAGCACCCAGAAAGCCGGTAACGACGGTGGCGGGAATTTTGGTGGTCATTCTAGTTTCCAATCATTGGGCGCTGGGGTATGGGGGCCGCGATGATAAAACGGCTGACCATATGTGAAACATGTGCGGTCTCTGGCGCGTACGCGCAGGGGGCCGCGCTGGCTGACGCCATGCGGGGCCTGACCGAAGACGGATGGGAATTGCAGATGCATGCCTGTCTGTCGGTCTGTGCAGAGCCTGTTGCCGTGGCGGTGCAGGCGCAGGGTAAGGCGACATATGTCTTTGCGGGCGTTACCAGCGCTGATGCAGCGGATTTGGCCGTCTTCACGCGGTTATATGACGCGGCACCTGACGGCTGGATCGACGATGCGCGTCCGGCTGGCCGGTTGCGGTTTTGTCTCAAGTCAAGGGTGCCCGCGCTGTAGGTCATGGTGCGGTTGCCTGGACGGCCAGTGGCGTGCCGTCTATTGCCCATACGCTGTGATTATTTGCATTGAGGGTGACGCGGACTGTCGCGCCCGCAGGGACCATCGCCAGATGCATCCAGGGACCGTAGGCCCGTGCATATTTGACCCCGTCGATATAGACATGTGCGTGGCCTGTGCCTTGTGTCAGCGGGCCGTTCACCTGTTCAGGTGCAAAGCTGAAACCGTCGGTAATGATTTGCAGGTTCAGCGCGTGGCCTAAATCTTGGGTCAGTGCGATGTCCAACGTCGGTGGCGGGCCTGCCCATTGTGCGAGTGCGGTATGGTCATGTGCCGTATCGCTATGGCCAGCATGATCATGATCATGCGCAGGGGTGCCGGTGCCGCCCGCGATAACAAAGCCCATGCCGGCCCCAAAGAACAGGCCAATGATCAAAACTAGTAAATTGCGCATTAGTCGTCAGCACCCCAGATCGTTGCGGTGAACAGCCCCAAGCTGGCCCATGCCGCAAAGCCGACACCGAGGGCGCGTGAGGCAAATTCCGCGCCCAGCTCGGGTGGGGCTGGGCCGGTGAATGCGTCTGGTTGTGGTGCGCCAATAATCTGTGGCGCCGCGATCAGAATGATTGCCGTCCCCCAAAGGGCCCAGTTTTGCCCAAACGCGATCAGCCACAGGCCCATTGCCGTTGCGATGACCGTTGCACCCCACCAGATCTGGCGCAGATCGACATCGGCGCCCGCAATGCCGGGCAGCTCTGGCGGCAGACCGAAGGCTGGCGCGAGCTGGACCGCCGCAAAACCACCGATACCCCAGATCAGGCCGGTGCGCGGCGTGATCGCTGCGCCGCGCGATTGCGCGAAAGCCATGGCCGGCAAAAGAACCAAAGCATAACCGACGTAAATCAGCGCTGTAAATACGACGGTCAGGACGTCGCGGTACAGGTCAAAAACATACCCCGGAGGCACCACCGCAGCAGGCGTGGTGGCGAAATGCTGCAAAACCCCTGCCTCATAGAGTTCGGCAAACAGCAAGATAGGTTGCAAAAAGGCAAGTTGGAGCGTTGCGGCAATCAGCCCCGCACCAAAGCCAGCGATCAACGCGCTGGTCAAAACTTTGCTGAACATATCTTAGTGGCAGGGAAAGCCGGTTGCATGGCGCATATCATGGGCCGCGTCATGCAGCGTGGCTGCCTGAACGTGCCCTGCGACGGCAATAATGCCGATCCCGATGAACGCGACGGCGATCAACGACAGAATGTTTGTATTGATCTTTGTTTGTGCGGCGTAAATCGCCTTGGTCTGGGTCTTCATCTTTTGCTCCTTATCCCGTCACACCCGACGGGGTTGGTGTGTCTTTGCATGGCTGGTCTCCTGGCTCGCGGGTCGATGCACCTTGCTGCCTTCCCAGGTATACCCAGTGGCGTCTTAACAAGGCACTCTCCGCATACAGTCGCGGGGGCGGCTGTGGCATTTGACCTCCTGTTCGGATCGGTCTGTCCACATTCCTATTTGATCCCCTGATGCTTGGCATCGTTGGGGAACCATGCAGTTTGTTGTGCGCCTTTGCGGGGTGCTGCGTCAAGGTGGAAACAGTTCATCAGGTTGGTTTGGGGCACCATGATTTGGCACGGGCGATCAAATTTCCAGAAATTTGATGCCTCCGGCGGGAGTATTTTGGGACATAAGAAGCCGAAAAGTCGCAATATCTTGTGGATAAGCAAGCGGAACATGGCACATGCGGGGGGATGGCCGTTGACTCATTGCCTTGTGTGGGGCGATGGTTTTGGACCTTTAGGAATCAAGAAGGCCAAATCCCTTGCGCTTTAGCAAATTGCGACTGAATGGCTTTAAAAGCTTTGTGGACCCGACCGATCTGATCATTGCGGATGGTTTGACTGGCGTTGTCGGGCCAAACGGCTGTGGCAAGTCCAATTTGCTTGAGGCTTTGCGTTGGGTCATGGGCGAAAACCGTCCGACAGCGATGCGCGGTGGCGGGATGGAGGATGTGATCTTTGCCGGTGCGTCCACACGCCCGGCCCGGAACTTTGCGGAAGTGTCCCTGATTATCGACAATGGCGAGCGTTTGGCGCCCGCAGCATTTAACGATAACGATCAGCTGGAAATTATTCGCAGGATCACCCGTGATGCCGGGTCGGCCTATAAGGTAGGGGTCAAGGATGTCCGCGCCCGCGATGTTCAGATGCTGTTTGCCGATGCATCAACCGGCGCCCATTCGCCTGCATTGGTGCGGCAGGGAATGATTTCCGAGCTGATCAATGCCAAGCCAAAATCCCGCCGTCGTATTCTGGAAGAAGCGGCGGGGATTTCGGGTCTTTATCAGCGGCGCCATGAGGCTGAGTTGAAGCTGAAGGGGGCCGAGAGTAACTTGACCCGCGTTGATGATGTGATCGAGCAGTTGGCTGCGCAGCTGGCCCAGCTTGCCCGTCAGGCCAAACAGGCGGCGCGCTATCGCGAGATCGGTGAGAATTTGCGCCGTGCAGAAGGTTTGTTGTTGTTCCGGCGCTGGAAAGAGGCGGATGAGGCAATGTCGGCTGCCTCTGCACAGCTGCGCGAGCGGACAACGGCGGCTGCACAGGCTGAAAAGGCGGCGCGTGAAGCGGCCAAGGCGCGGACTGTGGCAGAGGATGCGCTGCCGTCGCTGCGCGAAGAAGAGGCGATTGCAGCGGCTGTTTTGCAGCGTCTGCAGGTTCAGCGCGATACATTGAAAGATCAAGAAGCCCGTGCATTGGCGACAATTGCGACGCTGCGGGCGCGCATTGACCAGTTGACCCGCGATATGGAGCGTGAAACCGGGCTGAACAAAGACGCTGGCGAGACGATCGAGCGGCTGGATTGGGAAGCCCGCGAGATTGCCAAGGCAGGTGAGGGGCATGATCAGCGATTAGAGGCGGCGCAGGTTGCAGCCCGCGAGGCGGGTGGTGTGTTGCAGGAACGCGAATCTGCTTTGTCACAACTGACCGAAGATGTGGCGCGGCTGGCGGCTCGTCACCAATCAGCGCAACGGCTGTTGGACGATAATCGCACCACCTTGGCCAAGAGCGAAAGTGAAGCGGCGCGCGCCAAGGTTGCGATGCAGGCCGCAGCTGCGGCCCTTGCCAAAGCAGAGGCGGATTTTGCATCTGCCGGGGCGGCGGAAAAGACGGCTGTTGCGGCAGCCGAGGCTGCGGATGCCGCGCTGTCGGCTGCCGAGGCTGCACGGGCCGAGACGCAAAGCCACGAGAGTGATGCGCGCGCGCTGCGCTCTGCGGCTGAGGGCGAGGCGAATGCATTGCGTGCCGAGGTTGCGGCATTGACCAAGCTTGTTGCGCGCGATGCGGGTGATGGTGGCCAGGTTCTTGACCTGTTGCGCGTGCAGGGCGGATTCGAAAAGGCGCTGGGGGCGGCTTTGGCTGATGATCTGCGTGCGCCGGTGGTTGAAGCGAGCGGAAAATCAGGCTGGGCGCTGTTGCCGGGATATGCCGCGCCGCAGGCTTTGCCCGATGGCGTCAAGGCGCTAACCGATTATGTCACTGTGCCCGACGTCTTGACACGCCGGACCAGTCAGGTCGGCGTTGTCGATGCGGTGGATGGCGCGCGCCTGCAGGCGGACCTGAAACCGGGGCAGCGGCTGGTGTCGGTCGCAGGTGATTTGTGGCGTTGGGACGGGTTCCGCGCAGGCGCTGAGGATGCGCCTTCGGCGGCGGCATTGCGGCTGCAGCAGTTGAACCGGTTGACGGAGCTGAAGCGCGATCTTGATGCCGCATCGGCCACGGCAGAAGGGGCGGCGGCGACTCATGACGTGCTGACAGCACGTTTGCAAGCGCAGACTGAGGCGGATCAGGCTGCGCGGCACGCGCGTCGTGATGCGGACCGGATGGTCGGAGAGGCGAACAGGGCGGCCAGCCGGGCCGAGGCGGATCGCAACCTGTCTGAAGGCCGACAGGAAAGTCTGGGCCTTGCGCTGAAGCGGCACGAAGAAGAGGCGATGAATGCCCGCGGGGCACTGTCCGAGGCCGAAGCGGCAGCGCACGATTTGGGCGATTTGGAAACGGCGCGGGCGGCGGTTGACGACGTCAAGATGACAGTCGAGGCGGCGCGGATCACCATGATGTCCCGCAGGTCGGCCCATGACGAAGTGCGCCGCGAGGGTGAAGCGCGGCTGAAGCGGTCGCAGCAGATTACGCAAGAGGTGAGCGGCTGGAAACACCGTTTGGAAACAGCCAATAAACGCACGGCGGAATTGGCTGATCGCAAGGCGAGTTCGGAGGTGGAACTGGTCGAAGCGACCGCCGCGCCCGAGGAGATAGCGGCCAAGCGTTCCGAGTTGGCAGATGCGATCGACGAGGCTGAAACGCGCCGTATGGCGGCTGCGGACAAGCTGGCGGCGGCGGATACGACATTGCGCGATGCCGGACATCTGGAGCGTGACGCGGAGCGTCTTGCCTCTGAAGCGCGTGAGGCGCGTGCGCGGTCTGAGGCGCGGTCGGATGCAGCACGCGAAACCGTCGCCTATGCGGCCGAACGGATCATGGAAGCGCAAGAGGTCACCCCAGATAAGTTGTTGGAAACGCTGGATGTCGAGGTTGACAAGATGCCCGCGTCTGATGTGGTCGAGGGGCAGGTGAACGCGTTGAAGCGCCAGCGTGACGCGCTGGGTGCTGTGAACCTGCGGGCCGAAGAAGACGCCAAGGACGTGCGGGTCGAGCATGACAATCTGGTGTCTGAGAAGGTTGACCTGGAGGCGGCAATCGCGGCGTTGCGCAGTGGTATTGCAAGCCTGAACAAAGAAGGCCGCGAGCGGCTGTTGACCGCGTTCGAGCAAGTGAACGACAATTTCGGATTGCTGTTTACGCATCTGTTTGGCGGCGGTGAGGCAAAGCTGGTTTTGGTCGAATCCGATGACCCTCTCGAGGCGGGTCTGGAGATCATGTGTCAGCCGCCGGGCAAGAAACTCAGCACGCTGTCCTTGTTGTCGGGGGGCGAGCAGACGCTGACGGCCCTGGCGTTGATCTTTGCCGTTTTTCTGGCGAACCCGGCACCGATCTGTGTGCTGGACGAGGTTGATGCGCCCTTGGACGACGCCAACGTCACGCGCTTTTGTGACCTGCTGGATGAGATGACACGGCGGACCGAAACGCGGTTCCTGATCATCACGCACCATGCGGTGACGATGAGCCGGATGGACCGGTTATTTGGGGTGACGATGGGAGAGCAGGGGGTGTCGCAGCTGGTGTCGGTGGATCTGAAAAAAGCGGCTGCGATGGTGGCCTGATCTGGCTTTTGTGCCTCCGGCGGGGATATTTGCGCTCGGAAGAAGTTGTTTTGAAAGAGAATTACAATCTGCAAGCGATCAGAGCCTGTTGATGAGGTCAACCGTCGGCCATGCGTCTGCGGGCAGGCCGAGGCGCGATTGTTCGGCTTGGACGGCTTGGCGGGTCCGGGCGCCGAGGATTCCATCAATGCCACCCACGTCATGGCCGCGATCAGTCAGTTTTTGTTGCAATTGTTGCATTTGCGGGCCGGTCAAAGGCGTGCTTGGGGTGCCTGCATCATAGGCCGCAGCGCCTTGTAATCGGTTTGCGAAATAGGCGGCGGTCGTGACGTAGACGAAGCTTTTGTTCCATTTGAAATAGACGTCGAAATTGGGGTAGGCGAGGAACGCCGGGCCGTCGCGGCCCATCGGTAGCAGGATGGACGCGGGCAGGTCGGATGGGCCAAGCGCACCTTGGCGGGCGGCCACGCCGATGGCGGCCCAGTCGCGCACGCGGGCCTTGTGGTTCAGGCCGGTTTGGGACCAGTCCAGATTGGCGGGTACGGTGATTTCCTGCAGCCAGGGTTCATTGGGGCGCCAGCCAAGCGAGGACAGCACATTCGCGCCTGACATCAGCGCATCGGGGGCGGAGGTCTTGAGCGTCACATGACCGTCGCCATCGCCATCCATGCCATGTGCGATGATGTCGAGGGGCAGCATTTGCACCTGTCCGATTTCACCCGCCCATGCCCCTGTCGTGGTGGCTGGGTCCATGCCGCCGCGGCGAAAAAGCTCAATCGCGGCAACGAGTTGCGGGCGAAACAGCTCTGCTCGACGGCAGTCATGGGCCAGCGTCAGCAGCGCGTTGCGGGTGTTGAAGTTGCCCTGAACCTGACCGTAATCGGTTTCGAACGCCCAAAAGGCCAGAAGGACGCCGCGCGGGATGCCAAAGCGTGCCTTTATGGCCTTGAACGTGCTGTCGTAGCGTTGGCTATATATCCGCCCGTTGTCGATCCGGTTCTGGCTGATGAGCGCGCGGGAAAAGCTGATGAAATCCTTTTGAAAGACGCCTTGGGCGCGGTCGGCGCGTATGACGTTTTCGTCGATTGCAGCCCCTTGGAAGAACTGGTCGGCGGTTGCTGCGGGGATGCGGTTTGCGCGGGCCTCGGCCTTTATGCCGTCAATGAAGCTGCTGACGGAGCCGCCGCAGGTTTGTGCGCTGGCGGTGCCGGCAAAAACGGTCAGGGCAACGGCAAGAAGGCGCATGGGTCTCTCCGGATTGTGGAGCGGGGAGGGTAACAGCGCGGGGGCCGGGCGCAACCCGTTAAGGCCGCGCGCGGTCCGGTCCGGGCGCGCGATGGCGGTCGGGGGCAGTTGCGCCGTTAATGCGTTGAAAAAAAGGGCGCTGCGACCTGCAAGATCGCGTGCGGAACCCGTGCAGATTGCGTATGTACGGGTGTACGGCTTTGGTACGTTTAAGCCACCGTGCGCCGGGAAATGGTTAATGGTCGGGTGGCTTGTGGCTGTTTTGGGTGTGGCGGATCAGTCCGATGCAGGCTGCAGTGGCGAGGCAAAGCGCTGTGATCAGGCCCCCCCAGTCAGCGACAAGTTCGGTCAGCGCGTCGAGGCGGGTGCCGAAGAAATAGCCCAGTGACACATAAGCGGCGACCCAGATCGCCTCTCCCAGTGCGTCCCATAGGGTAAAGCGCCAGCGGCTGAGGCGTGCCGCCCCGGCGGCGAAGTTGACCCAGGGGCCAAGCGGGGCTGCAGCCCAAGTGCTGAAGAACACGCCCACGGTGCCCCAGCGATCGACGACCTTGACCGCGCGTGCGAACAGGGCGGCCCGTTGGGGGCGGTCGACAAGGCGTGCGGTCAGCCATTGGCCGCCGAAGCGGCCAAGCTGGAACCCGGTTTGGTCACCCGCGACTGCCGCAGTATAGGCAACGGTGATCACCTGCCACAGCACCAGATCGCCCGCAGCGGCAAAGGCGCCACCTGCCAGCATGACCGCGAATGTGGGGATCGGCATGGCGAGGCACGAAAAATAGGCCGAGAGGCCGATAATCAATAGGCCCCAGTTGGCCACAAGGCTGAAAAACAGGTCCGTCAAGGGTGCTGCGCCCGGTAGGCGGCGATGGCGGTCGTGAGGTCGCCTGTCAGGCTGTGCAGCGGCACACCGCGCAAGTCCGCCAGTTCAGCCAGCGTGATTTTGCGCCCCATGCCGTCTTGTTCCAAACTCAGCGCTGCACCGACGACTTCGGGGGGCACCTGCCATGACATGGCGACGTAGCGCGGTGTCATCCAGCCCGCGATGGGTTCGAACTGACGTGCGGGGTCGGTCCAGACGGCGGTTGCGGTGGTCAGTCGCACGGCAAAGAAGGTCGTGCCGAGCAGCGCCAGCGCCAGCACGGTGATAAGCAGGCGTCGGATTGCCGTGCGGTGGCGGCGGGTAAAGCCGTTGTGGTTGGCGGGCATGTCGCGGGGTCCTGTTGGGGTGTCTGCGGTTGATCAAAGCAGAAATCGCATGAAACATCCAGTTGATGGGGCCTAATGCACAATGGCGATGATCAGTGCCAGAGCGGCGGCAAGGCCCCATGTTTTCCACAGGGTCGTGACGGCTGCGTCGATGTGATCGGGGGTCAGGGCATGTGCGCCCCGGTCGTTGACGAAAGGATAATCGCGCAGGGTGCCGTCATAGCTGCGCGGACCACAGAGCGCGATGTTGAGCCCGTGGGCCATCGCCGCCTCGGGCCAGCCGGCGTTGGGCGAACGGTGCAGCGGTGCGTCGCGGAGGATCAGCATGGGGTTGGGCCGGGTTGTGACGGCCCAGATCAAAAGCGCGGTCAGCCGCGCCGGGATAAGGTTTAGCAGGTCGTCAAAGCGGGCAGCAGCCCAGCCAAAGCGGGCATGCTTTGGCGTGCGATAGCCGATCATGCTGTCGGCGGTATTGGTGATCTTGTAGATCAGCAGGCCGGGCAGGCCCGCGACGGCAAACCAGAAAATCGGGGCGATGACGCCGTCGGAGAGGTTTTCAGCCGCGCTTTCGATGGCGGAGCGGGCGACGGCGGCGGTGTCCATCGTGCGGGTGTCGCGCCCGACGATCATGGCGACGCTGCGTTTGCCGTCACCCAGCGACAGGCGCAAGGCGTCGGCCACGGCGCTGACGTGCTGCACCAGCGAGCGTTGGGCAAGCAGGACCGCCAGCACGATGACATCGAGTATCTGGCAGGGCATGGCCTGGATGATCAGGCCCAGTGCCCCGGCGCCACAGCAGAGCGCGATCAGGGTCAGGATGCCGTTGCGGCGTGGGGTTTCGCCTTGGTTGAACCGGGTGTCGCACCATCCGATCAGGCGCCCCATCAGGACCGCCGGATGCGGTGCGCGGGTCCAAAGCCAGCGCGGTTCGCCCAATGCGGCATCCAGCAGCATGCCAAGCAGGAGGGTCAAAACGCCTGTTCCAACTGCGCCCAGCGACCGTGCGCGGGCAGGCCCAGTCGCAGCCAATCGGGGGCATAGGGAAAGGTGCGTGACCAAACGTGGTTTTGTGCCAGTCGGGTTTGGGCGGCGGCGGCGTCTTGCACTTTGTACAGCCGGAACAGGGTGGTGCCGCCGATGATCTTGGCGCCTTTGGAGGCCAGTAGCGTGTCGAGGCGGGCGGCATCGGTCGTGAGCCGGGCGCGGGTTTCGCGGGCCCATTGCGGGTCGGCCAATGCTTCGGCGCCGATGGACAGGGCGGGGCCTGAAATTTGCCAAGGGCCAAGGATATCGCCCAGTCTGGCGATGATTGCGGGATCGCCGATTGCGAAGCCAAGGCGCAAACCGGCCAGCCCCCAGAATTTGCCGAAGCTCTTGAGGATGACCGTGCCGGGGCGGTCGGCCAGTGCGATCAGTGATTGATCGGGCGCGACATCGCCAAAGCTTTCGTCGATGATCGTGAAGGGGGCGGTCAGTTGATCCGCAGTCCACAGCAGCCCGTCGGGGTTGTTGGGGTGGACCGCGACGATGGCGTCTGTGGGGGCTTGGCCAAGCGCCCAGCCTGCGGCGCGAAAGGCGGCACCGTGTTCGTTATACGTGGGGCCGGGGATGCAGACCTGTCCGGTGGGCACCATCCGTGGCAGCGCCGCGATCAGCGCGGATGCGCCGCAGGCCCCGATGATGGTCGCGTCGGGCGGGACGTTCCAAAACCTGCGCGCAAGGCCATAAAGCCGGTCAAAGGCGGCCTGATCGGGCAGGGCGGTCCAGACATCGGCGGGCAGCGTGGGGATGGGGTAGGGCACCGGGTTGATCCCGGTGGACAGGTCAAGCCAATCGGCGCGGGTGCCGCCGTACCGGGTAATCGCGGCATCAAGGCCGCCGCCGTGATCGCGGGGTGTCTTCATTCGTCTTTGGGCAATGGCGGGTGGCGGGTCACAAAGTGGCCTTTGATCGCTTGCGGCCAGTCGCGGTAGGGGACCTGACCGCTGGGGCTGCTGGCGTGCGCCATGGCATAGGCGACGATGCCTGCCGCCGAAACGGCTGTCGGTTCGAATTCCCCCAAAGTGTAGTTGAGTTTGTCCGCACCTTGAATCGTGACGTTGCAGGCCCGCTTGCAGCCCATCAGGCACGATACCCGGCGGGTCCTGATATCGGACAGGCCGGTTGCCGCCGCTTCGATGAGGGCTGCCAGCGACTCACCATCGGTTTGCCGCATTTCGCCTTCTTCCCACCCTGCGCGCTTGCAGGTGTCGCAGGTCGTAATCCATGTTGTCATCGTGTTGCCCGTAAATTTTCATCGCATTTCAAGCGGATTCTTGCTGATTTGGCAAGGTGTGCGACCAATCACTGTCCTTTGGTACAGGGTCACGGGCTGCGTTAATACTTCGTTAGTAAATTGGGCAGAGTTGTGTTTGTAGAAGGTTAATTCGTTATATATTCTTCTTGGGTTCATGTTGTTCATTTACCTTAGTTAATTCGGCCAAGTATCGGAGACGGCATGCGCGTCCTTATTGTCCAGAGCAATGCGAACCTGGGGGAGCTGTGGAAACGGCACCTGGAGCGTCTGGATGCGAACGTCGTTCTTGTACAGACCGGGGCACGGGCGCTGAACCTGATTGAAACCACAGTATTCGACGTGATCGTTCTTGATCTGGTGCTGCGTGAGGGCAGTGCGCTGACGGTTGCGGATTTGGCGCAGTTCCGTCAGCCGGACGCTAATGTGGTCTTTGTGACCGACACGACATTCTTTTCAGACGGGTCGATCTTTCGTCACAGCGCCAATGCACGTGCATTCATTGAAACCACGACCCCGGCCAAGGATTTGGCCGAGATCGTTCATCACTATGGCAGCGTTACCCACGCCCGTGCGTAGCGTTCAGATCAATGATCGGGTTGATCGGAATGATGCGGTGTGGATTGATGGTGTCGTGGCTGTAGTGGTAGTGCCGCACGATATGATCCATGTTCACCGTCGCTGCGACCCCCGGCCATTGGTATAGCTCGCGGGTGAAGCCCATCAGGTTGGGATAGTCCATGATCCGCTTGCGGTTACATTTGAAGTGCAGGTGGTAGACCGGGTCGAAGCGGACCAATGTGGTCCAAAGGCGCCAGTCGGCCTCGGTTATCTTGTCGCCCATCAGGTAACGGTTTTCGCCAAGACGGGTTTCCAGCCAATCAAGGCTGTCGAACAGCGGATGCACCGCGCTGTCGTAGGCATCTTGTGTTGTCGCAAAGCCGGATTTGTAGACACCGTTGTTGACCGTGTCGTAGATCCGGTCGTTTACGGGTTCTATCGCGGCGCGCAGATCCTGCGGCCAGTAATCATCGGTGTTGCCGGTGATATCGTCGAACGCACTGTTGAACATCCGGATGATTTCGGATGATTCGTTGGAGACGATGGTGTTTTGCTGTTTGTCCCACAGGATCGGCACCGTCACCCGGCCCGACATGTCAGGTTTTGCGCGCAGATAGATGTCGCGGGCGTAGGGGAGTCCGAACAGGGTGTCCCCGGTTGCGCCCTTGTCGTCCGTTTCAAACGTCCAGCCTTCGGTCAGCATGTCGGGGTGGACCGCCGAGATGCTGATGTGATCGGTCAGCCCTTTGATGGTGCGGAAGATCAGCGTGCGGTGTGCCCATGGGCAGGCGTAGGACACATAAAGGTGGTAACGCCCTGATTCCGCTTTGAAACCGCCGGTGCCCGATGGCCCGGCAGACCCGTCCGCCGTGATCCAGTTGCGGAATGTGGCATTGGCACGGACGAAGGCCCCGCCGGATTGTTTCGTATCGTACCAGACGTCATGCCAGACGCCATCAACCAACTGACCCATCGCGGCCTCCTGTTTCATTGCTTGAACGCGGTGTAGCGCCACCGCAGAAATTCACCAACCCGCGCGAAGGCGCAGGTGCCTTTGCATTTTTGCACATGTCGGGATTTGCCCATGGTGCGGCGTTTAACCGTTTGCAGCGCTGGGCCTGCCCACATATACCAACCGCGAGACGAAGCCCTATGGGCCAGAAAGGTTGGAGGTGTGACGGTTGACCCAAGACGGGGACCACAGCGCCACATCGTCCTTGCACCCCGTTTGCGGGCCTCTGGTCGTGATATGAAACGGAGGAACCGATGCGTTTTCTTTATTCTTTGATGTTGGTGTTTGCCGGGTCTGCGGCTGCGGCCCATCCCGGCCATTGGGCGGATGTGGCGGGGCATGATCATTGGGTTGCCGGTGCGGCGATCGGGTTGGCCGGGCTGGCCGCGATCTGGGGCGCTTTGAAGGGCAAGAAGGCCAAAGAAGAGCCCGAAGAAGAGATGGAAGAGGAAATGGCATGAAAACCGGTGTGATGATTTGCGGCCACGGGTCGCGCAGCCAGTCGGCGGTCGATGAATTTGCCACGTTGGCGCAAAAGCTGCCTGCGTATCTGCCGGACGATTGGATGACTGATTATGGCTATCTGGAGTTCGCCAATCCGGTGATCCGCGATGGTCTGGACAAGCTGCGCGCGGCGGGTTGCACGCGGATTTTGGCGGTGCCCGGCATGTTGTTTGCCGCGATGCATGCCAAGAACGATATTCCCACGGTGCTGAACACCTATGCCGCCAAGCACGGGATGAACGTCAGCTATGGTCGCGAGCTGGGCATCGACCCCAAGATGATCGCCGCTGCCGCAGGGCGTGTGCGCGAAGCCGTCGACCGGGCCAACACGAAATACGGCGCGCTGCCGCTGGCCGAGACCTGTCTGGTTGTCATCGGGCGCGGTGCATCGGACCCTGATGCCAATGGCAATGTCGCCAAGGTGGCGCGGATGGTTCAGGAAGGTATGGGCTTTGGCTGGTGCGAAGTGGGCTATTCGGGGGTGACATTTCCGCTGGTGGAACCGTGCCTGCAGCATGTCGCGCTTTTGCCCTACAAGCGGGTGATTGTTTTCCCTTACTTCTTGTTCTCGGGGATTTTGATCGACCGGATTTATGGGTTCACGGATCAGGTCGCCGCCGAACATCCTGGTATTCAGTTCGTGAAAGCGGGCTATCTGGGGGATCATCCCAAGGTGCTCGAGACGTTTGCCGAGCGGATTATGGAGCAGGACAGCGATACGCCACCGCCGAACTGCGGCATTTGCGGCTATCGCAGTCAGGTGCTTGCGCTTGAGGATGGTGAGAGCCGCAAGATCAGTGTCGCCGACCGGAGCCATCCCGCCTTTGGGGCCGTGCCGCCGCCGACCTGCGTGCTGTGCAAATATCGCACCCAGGTTCTGGGGTTCGAGGCCGAGGTCGGCGCGGTGCAGGAAAGCCACCACCACCATGTCGAGGGTCAAGGCGCGAATGCGCCGGGGTCGAACGTGGCAGATTGTGCGCTGTGCGACACGTTTTGCACGGGCCTGTGCCGGTTGCAGGCGCAGGATCATCACGATCATGCCCACGCGCATGGCCACGCCCACGATCACGATCACCATCATCACGCCACCTACCCCCACGCGGCACATCCGCATGGGCCGGAAAGCGCGCGGAAAACCAAGGCGTGAGACCCTACGAGACCAATCCTGCCGCGATTTATGCGCAAAGCTTTGCCATGGTGCGCGCCGAGGCAAGGCTTGAGCGGTTCGCGCCGGATATGCAGCCATTGGTCACGCGGTTGATCCATTCGTGCGGCATGGTTGAAATCGCGGATCGGCTGGCGTTTTCACCCGGTGCGCGTGCGGCGGGCCATGCCGCGTTGCAGGCCGGTGCGCCGGTCCTGTGCGATTGCGAGATGGTCGGGGCGGGGATCATTCGGCGGTATCTGCCGCGCGGCAACGACGTGGTGGTCACATTGAACGACCCCGGCGTTCCCGCGCTGGCGCAAGAGATCGGCAATACCCGGTCGGCGGCGGCGGTCGAGTTGTGGCGTGACCGGATTGCGGGCGCGGTCGTGGCGATTGGCAATGCACCCACGGCGCTGTTTCATTTGCTGGAGCTGCTGGATGCGGGCTGGCCCAAACCTGCGGTGATCCTTGGGTTTCCGGTGGGGTTTGTCGGTGCTGCCGAAAGCAAGGCGGAACTGGCGGGCAATCCGCGCGGGTGTGAATTTGTGGCCCTGCGCGGCAGGCGCGGGGGGTCGGCGATGGCGTCGGCTGCGGTGAATGCTTTGGCTGCGGGGTTGCCGGAAGATGTCTGATCCTTGGTTGCATATCGTCGGGATTGGCGAGGACGGGCTGGATGGCCTGCTGCCCGCGACCCGTGCCGTGGTCGAAGCCGCCGAGGTGATCGTCGGCGGTGATCGCCATCACGACCTGACGGGAAATGTCGCGGCGGAGCGGATCGCCTGGCCATCCCCGTTCAACGCGATGATCGAGACGATTTCGGGTTTGCGGGGCCGCAGGGCGGTCGTGTTGGTCACGGGTGATCCGCTGTGGTTTTCGATCGGCGCCCGGATTGGCCGCGCGATTGATCCTGCCGAGATCGTCTATCATCCGCAGCTAAGCGCGTTTCAACTGGCCGCAGCACGCATGGGGTGGTCGTTGCCGGATGTGGAAACGCTGACCGTGCATGGCCGTCCGGTGGAGCAGATGATCGCGTTTATTCAGCCCGATGTGAGGTTGCTGATACTGACGACCGGTGCCGAGACACCGGGGCAGATTGCGCGGTTTTTGACAGAGCGCGGGTTTGGTCAGTCGCGCATGACGGTATTGGCTGCGATGGGCGGCAAGGACGAGGCGCGCTTTGACGGGATTGCCGCAAGCTGGGATCATGTGGTGCCTGCGTTCAATACGCTGGCGGTGGACTGTGTGGCGGCGCCGGATGCGGCATTGCTGCCGCGGGTGCCGGGGCTGGCCGATGATTTGTTTGTGTCAGATGGCACGATGACCAAGCAAGAGGTGCGCGCGGCGACGCTGGCCAAGCTGATGCCGATGCGCGGTGCGCTTTTGTGGGATATCGGCTGTGGCTGCGGATCTGTGGCGATCGAGTGGATGCGCGCGGCGCGTTATGCACGCGCTGTGGGGATCGAACCCCGTGCGGATCGGCGTGCGATGGCGGCGGCGAATGCGCTGGCGCTGGGCGCGCCGAAGCTGGAACTGATTGATGGAACGGTGCCGGAGGCCCTGATGGGGCTGGATGCGCCGGATGCGATTTTCATTGGTGGCGGCCTGAGCCGGGCGACGTTTGATGCGGCTTGGGCCGCGCTGCGCCCGCTGGGCCGGTTGGTGGCCAATGCGGTGACGCTGGAAAGTGAGGCGGAGCTGTTTGCGCTGCACAAGCTGCATGGTGGTGATCTGGTCAAGCTGTCGGTGCATCGTGCGGAGCCTGTGGGCCGACTGACCGGCTGGCGCCCGTTGATGCCGGTGACGCAGTGGAGTTTGGTGAAGCGATGACGGTGGCTGACGCTCGGCTGACGCCATCGCCCCACCCGCCATCCCAAGGCACGCTTTATGGTGTTGGTTTGGGTCCGGGGGCGCCGGACCTGATGACGCTGCGCGCGGCGCGGTTGATCGAGGGGGCCGCTGTCGTGGCTTATCCGACGCTGGCGGGGGGGGCGAGTTTTGCCCGCGCGATTGCGGCGGATTTGATTGCGCGGGATGCTCAGGAGATTGTCATGGATGTGCCCATGTCGGTTGAGCGCGCCCCGGCGCAGGCCGCCTATGATCAAGGAGCCGCGGCAATTGCGGCGGCTTTGGATGCGGGCAAGGATGTGGTGTGCCTGTGCGAGGGGGACCCGTTTTTCTATGGGTCGTTTATGTATCTGTTTGCACGGTTGTCGGCGCGTTACCGGATTGAGGTTGTGCCGGGGGTGACGTCGGTGACGGCATGTGCTGCGCGGGCCGGGATGCCGCTGGCTGCGCGCAATGAGCAACTGACGGTATTGCCGGGGCCGTTGCCGGAAGACGCGTTGCGCGCACGGATTGATGGCGCGGAAAGTGTGGTGATTATGAAGGTGGGGCGGCATTTGACCAAGATACGTGGTGTGATTGACGCGCTGGGGCTGACGGATCGTGCTGTCTATGTGGAGCGGGCGACATTGCCCGAAGAGGTCGTGTTGCCGCTGGTGGATGCCCCTGAAACGGCGCCATATTTTTCAATGATCTTACTGACTAAAGGGGCTGATCCATGGCTATGAAACCTGTTGTTCTGGCGCTGTCCCGTTCGGGCGAGAAGACGGCGCACCGTGTGGCGCAGGTGCTGGGGTGTCACGTGCATGGCCGTGCAGGCCGCGTGGCGGTGGCGGATGCGTTCTTTGGCAATGCGCTGGATCATGCGCGGGATTTGTTTGCGGCGGGCGTGCCGATTGTCGGGGTTTGTGCCTCGGGGATTTTGATCCGGGCGGTGGCGCCGTTGCTGGCCGACAAGTCGGTCGAGCCGCCGGTGATTTCGGTGTCTGATGACGGGGCCGTCGTGGTGCCGTTGTTGGGTGGCCATCGCGGCGCCAACAGGGTGGCCGCACAGATTGCGCAGGCGCTGGGCGCTGTCGCGGCGGTGACGACGGCGGGCGACGTGGCGCTGGGTGTCGCGTTGGATGCGCCGCCCCGAGGCTGGCGGTTGGTGAACCATGCGGATGCCAAGGGCGCGATGGCGGCGCTTTTGTCGGGCGGTGGTGCGGATGTGCACGGGCATGCGCCATGGTTGGCGGATTTGCCGCAGGGTGACGCGGTGCGGGTGTCGTGTACAATGGAGCGGTACGACGATCTGGGCACGTCGCATTTGCAATTTGCGCCGCAGCGTCTGACCTTGGGGGTGGGCTGCGCGCGCAATTGCGCACCGGCTGAATTGGCTGAATTGGTGCGCGGTGTTCTGGCCGAGGCGGGGGTGGCACCAGAGGCGGTGCATTCGGTGAACACCATCACGCTGAAGGCGGACGAGCCTGCGATCATTGATCTGGCGGCGGAGCTGGGTGTGCCTTTGCGGCTGTTTGAGGCGGCCGCGCTTGAGGCAGAGACGCCGCGGCTGGCCAATCCTTCGGCGGTGGTTTTTGCAGAAGTTGGCACCCATGGTGTGGCGGAAGCGGCGGCATTGGCGCAGGCGGGCGCTGCAGGTGAGTTTCTGGTGACGAAACGCAAGACGGCCAATGCGACATGCGCTTTGGTTGTCACGTCAGAGCCGCTGGTGGTCTTGGCCGGGCGTGCCCGTGGGCGGTTGTCGGTTGTGGGGATTGGTCCCGGTCAGGCCGCATGGCGCACGCCAGAGGTGTCGCAGCTGGTCGCGCAGGCCGAGGAACTGGTGGGCTACGGGCTGTATATTGATTTGCTGGGGCCATTGGCCGTGGGCAAGGCGCGGTCGGATTTCCCGCTGGGTGGAGAGGAAGACCGCTGTCGGTATGCGTTGGAGCAGGCGGGCACGGGCAAGAACGTCGCCTTGGTGTGTTCGGGCGATGCGGGTATTTATGCGATGGGCGCGCTGGTGTTCGAGTTGCTGGACCGGGGGCCGGATCAGATGGGGGTTTCGGATGCCGCACGCCGGGTCGAGGTACTGTGTTCGCCGGGCGTGAGTGCGTTGCAGGGCGCGGCCGCGCGGGCGGGTGCGCCGCTGGGGCATGATTTCTGTGCGATTTCGCTGTCGGATCTGCTGACGCCGCGCGCCGATATCGTGAAGCGGTTGCGGGCGGCGGCGGAGGGGGATTTTGTGATCGCTTTCTATAATCCGGTGTCGATGCGGCGGCGGACCTTGCTGGCGGAGGCGCGCGATATATTGCTGCAGCATCGCCCGGCGGATACGCCGGTGATGTTGGCCTCGAGTCTGGGGCGGCCCGAAGAATATATCCGCTATCGGCGTCTGGATGAATTGCAGGTCGATGAGGTGGATATGCTGACCGTGGTGCTGGTGGGGTCGTCGCATTCGCGTCTGGCCCAATTGGGCACGGGGCCGCGGATGTATACGCCACGCGGCTATGCGCGCAAGATTGATGGGGATCTGGCGGTTGGCTGATCGCGCCTCCGGCGGGAGTATTTGGGGACATAAGAAATGACTGTGTATTTTATCGGGGCCGGGCCGGGTGATCCCGAATTGCTGACGTTGAAGGCGGCGCGGCTGATCGGCGCCTGTCCGGTGTGTCTTTATGCGGGGTCTTTGGTGCCCGAGGCGGTTGTTGCCTGTGCGCCGGATGGGGCGCGTGTCATGGATACGGCGCCGATGACGTTGGATGACACCCATGGGGTGATTTTGGAGGCCCATCGCAAGGGGCAGGACGTGGCGCGGGTGCATTCGGGCGATCCGTCGCTTTATGGTGCGATTGCCGAGCAGATCCGGCGGTTGAAGGCGGATGGGATTGCGTATCAGATTATTCCCGGCGTGCCTGCCTATGCGGCGGCGGCGGCGGCATTGGGGACGGAATTGACCGTGCCTGAGGTGGCACAATCTATCATTCTGACGCGGATGTCGATGAAATCGACCGGGATGCCTGCGGGCGAGACGCTTGAGAATTTTGCACGGACGGGTGCGACCCTGGCCATTCATCTTGGCATACGCGCGTTGCGCGAGATCGAGCGCCAGTTGGTGCCGTTTTATGGGGCCGATTGCCCGGTTGCGGTGGTGTACCGTGTCGGCTGGCCGGATCAGTTGATTATTCGCGGCACGCTGACGGATGTCCGCGAGAAGGTGCGGGCGGCGAAAATCACACGGACGGCGTTGATTTTGGTCGGGCCTGCGTTGAGCGATTCGCATGGGTTTCCCGATTCTGCGCTTTATGATGCCAGAAAGCCGCATGTGCTGAGACCCCGCGTTAAGGCGGATTCTTAGGGGTTTTGGCGGTTTTCGCCGCGCTGCAGCGGATTTGGTTACTTGATATTTACAAATACTGGCGCATCCTTGGGGGGAACAGGAGGGGCTGTTATGTATGATTTTCTACCCAAGGCGGTGCGCCAAGGTTTGCAAGAAGCACGCAAGGCCGCGCTGCGCCGCAAGGATCGGCTGGCGGTGCATGACGGGGATCACACCTATCGCATCAGGCGGTTCTGGGATGGCGGTTTCGCGCTTGACCTCAAGGGGTCAGACCGGTTGCGCGGGCATGTGGATATTTATGACGGGCCGCGGCATTTGTACCGGTGTCTGGTCGTGTCTTCGATCGTTGAGGACAATGAGCGGGTGTTTGAATTCAAGTGGCTGACACCTGTGACGGACCGACCTGCGGCGGATTTTGTGCGACCTGACTTTGTGCCCGCGGGGCTGTTGGGGCGGTAGACACGCGGCGGATCGGCGAAATTGCCGGAGGCAATGGCAACCGCCACATGTGTCGGCCGCATCGCGGGGGCGTTCGTTTCGGCCAAATGCGCGCGCCCGTGATCATGCGTGAAAGGCTTTGTTTCCGTTGTGTCATTGGGCTAGTGGCAGGATATGGACCACGACCGCACCACATTGTTGGCCACGGCCATCGTTTTCGCAACAGGCGCCTTCTGGGGGGTTCTATTGGGTGC
The DNA here is from genome assembly GCF_017854565.1 of Yoonia sp. Classification (GTDB taxonomy): domain Bacteria; phylum Pseudomonadota; class Alphaproteobacteria; order Rhodobacterales; family Rhodobacteraceae; genus Yoonia. The sequence continues at coordinate 37,729 of NZ_JAFMHJ010000009.1, read as the reverse complement.
CGGTGCGCGGACTTGCGGGGGCGGGCCTGCCGGGGGCATGGGGTACGGTTGCGATCACGCTTGCGGCGGCGGTCATTCTGGCACCCGTTGCGGCCGTCAGGTGGCGCAGGCTGGCGCGGGCGCAGGGTGTCGCGCTGTTGTCTGTCGGCCTGGGCGGGGCCGCGTTCGCGCTTTATTCCGTTGGTTTTGTCTATGGGCGGGTCGCGATCATTATTCTGCTGTATTTCCTGACGCCGGTCTGGAGCACGTTGATCGGTCGTTATGTGATGGGTTGGGACACGCCGCGTTCGCGGGTTTTGGCCATCGCCGTCGGATTGGCGGGGCTTGTTGTGATGCTGGGCGCGCACGGCGGGTGGCCTGTTCCGCAGGGTGCGGGAGAGTGGAGGGCGCTGATCGCGGGCATTTTGTGGTCAGTTGGCACGACGGGTATGCGCGCGACATCAGACATCGGACTGCTTGAGGCGGCGTTTGTCTTTGCATCGGGTGCGCTGGTCATGGCGTTAGTTCTTGCGCCATTTCTAGAGCCTTGGCCTGCCAGTATGAGCGCCGGAGGGGTCGGTCGCGCGGCATTTTTGGCCGTTGCGACCGGTGTTCTTTGGTGGATCGCGTCGATTGCGGGTCTGATGTGGGCCACGGTCCGGCTGGACCCGGCGCGCGTTGGTATATTGCTGATCGCCGAGGTTTTGGCGGGGGCGATTTCGGCTGCGGTAATGGTAAACGAACACCTGTCCGCGGTTGAAATCGCGGGCGGCTGTTTGGTTTTGCTTGCTGGCGTTCTGGAAGTTTGGCCGATGCGGCGCAGGCGGCCTGTGCCGCATCGGTGAGCGTTGAAAAGACAGTGACGGATGGCGGTAAGACCTGACTTTACTGCAGATCCCCAAATGCGTCTTGCAGACGTGCGACCGCGTCTTCGATCACGGACCGGGAGGTGCCGAGGTTGAAGCGCAGGAAGGTTTCGCCGCCTGCACCAAAGCCGTTGCCATGGCTGGCCGCGATTTTGGCTGTCCGCTCTACCCTTGCGGTGAAGTCTTCGCGCGTCATGCCCGTACCAGCGAAGTCGACCCAAGCGAGGTAGGTTGATTGCAGGGGCAGGGAGTGGACGCCGGGGATCGCGTTGACCCCCGCATCGAACAGGTCACGGTTGCCTTGCAGATGCGCGACCTGCGCGTCGACCCAAGTGGCCCCCGGCGCGGAGTAAGCGGCAGTCACCATTCTGACGCCAAGCGCGGAGGGGTTGTAGTCAATCGTTTTGAGGCGTGCCCGCATCGCGCTGCGCAGTGTTTCATCTGGGATGATCATATTGCCAGTGCGCTGACCGGCGATGTTAAAGGTTTTCGAGGCGGCTGTCAGATAGACTGTCCGGTCTTGCGCATCAGGGGCGGCGACGGCCATGGGCGTGAACGTATTGCCGGGCATGATCAGATCGTGGTGCACTTCGTCGCTAACGATGATCAGGCCGTTTTTGCGTGCAAAGTCGGCGAGGGCGCGCAGTTCCCCGGCTGTCCAAATTCGCCCGGAGGGATTTTGCGGAGAGCACCATATCAGCAGCTTTTCCTTGCCCGTCAGCCGCGCCTGCGCATCGTCGAGATCAAGCGTGTAGGTGTCGCCATCGCGTACCAGTGGGCATTCGGTGACGGCCCGGCCCGCATTTTTGATCTTGTTTGCGAATTCATGGTAAACGGGGGAAAAGATGACCACCGCGTCGCCCGGATCGGTCCAGACATCAAGGCAGAGCGCAATGCCGTTGCCGAGCCCCTGGGTCGTGAGGATCCAGTCGGTTTCGATGGGCCAATTGTGCCGCGTCTGCATCCACCATTGGATCGCGCCCAGATAGGTTTCATCTTGCCATGAGTAGCCGAAGGCGCCGTGATCGACGGCGCGTTGCAACGCATCGCGGACGCAGGGCGCGGTCTGATAATCGCAATCCGCCGTCCACATCGCAAGCCCGTCATCAGGTGACACGCCATAGAGTTTTTCCATCAGATCCCATTTGGTGCTGAGCGTGCCGCGCCGGTCAATGGGGGTGTTAAATGTCATGGGGGCGTCTCCGGGGTTGAGGTTCCATGGCAAGGTGCTGTGATGCGCGCCGGGGTGCAAGGGTAATTTCAACACCGTCTTGCAGTGGCCGCTGTGAACGACTAAATCGGCGTCATGGCTATACTTAAAATTCTTCTTCACCCCGACTCGCGACTTAAGAAGGTCGCTGAACCTGTGGCAAGCGTCACGGATGACCTGCGCCGTTTCGCCGATGACATGCTTGAAACGATGTATGAAGCGCCGGGGATCGGTTTGGCGGCCCCGCAGGTTGCGATGATGAACCGGATGATCGTGATGGATTGCGAGAAGGATGCGGAGGCGAGGCCGCAGCCGATGGTCATGCTTAATCCGCAGGTGTTGTGGACGTCAGAGGACCGCAATGTCTATGATGAGGGCTGTTTGTCGATCCCGGATCAATATGCAGAGGTCGAACGCCCCGCCGAGGTTGAGGTGGCGTGGATGGGGCTGGATGGCAAGACCCGGCGCGAGCGTTTTGACGGGCTATGGGCGACCTGCGTGCAGCATGAGATAGACCATCTGGACGGCAAGCTGTTCATTGACTACCTCAAGCCTCTGAAGCGCCAGATGATCACCCGCAAAATGCAGAAGCTGAAGCGTGAAATGGCGCGGGACTGACCGTTGGCGGTGCAGCATTTGCGGTTGGATGGTGATCCGGTGCTGCGTGAAGCTGCCGCGCCGGTGGTGCAGTTCGACGCAAGCCTGACGGCACTGATCGCTGATCTGTTCGCGACGATGTATGCGGCCAAGGGGCGCGGGTTGGCGGCCCCGCAGGTGGGCGTTTCACAGCGGGTTTTCGTGATCGACACGACGTGGAAAGATGCCGCACCGCATCCGGTTGCCTTTGTTAATCCCGAAATTATTGCGGCGGCCTCCGTGCTGCGGCAGGGTCCCGAGGGCTGTTTGTCGATTCCGGACCGGACGTTCAACGTGCTGCGCCCGGTTTGGGTGGATTTAGGCTGGACCAGCCCCGCAGGCATTGGGCAGACCGCCCGGTTTGACGGCATCAGTGCCGTTTGCGTCTGTCACGAGCTGGATCATTTGAATGGTGTGCTGATCACCGATAGTGGGACCGAGATATGATCCATAGGCCTTATGTGATGTGGCCCGATGCCGCGCTGCGGACTGTAGCCGCATCTGTGGCCGAAGTGACCGATGAGGTGCGCGCGATTTGGGATGAGATGATCCGGGCGATGGATACGATGCCCGGCGTTGGTCTGGCCGCCCCGCAGTTGGGGATTGGGCTGGCGCTGGCCGTGGTCGATGCGTCGGACGCGCGCGGTCAGGCGGTGCGTATGGCCAATCCCGAGGTGCTGCATGCCAGCGTGGAATACCGGGTGCATGACGAAGGGTCACCGAATTTGCCGGGGGTCTGGGCCAAGGTCAGCCGTCCGCGTGCGGTGACCGTTCGGTTCATGAATGCGCAGGGGCAATGGGACCGCAAGGATTTCGTTGGTCTTTGGGCGACGTCGGTGCAACATCAGATTGATCATTTGGCCGGGCGGATGTTCTTTGATCATTTGGGCCGGGTGAAGCGCGATATGTTGATCAAGAAGGCGCGCAAGCTGCGCCGTGGCTGAAGGGGATCAAATTTCCAGAAATTTGATGCGCTTCGCGTGAGAGTATTTTGGGACATAAGAAGGGGTAGATGATGCGCGTTGTTTTTATGGGGACGCCTGCGTTTTCGGTGCCTGTTCTGGATGCGCTTGTGGCTGCCGGGCACGAGATCGCCGCCGTTTATTGCCAGCCGCCGCGCCCTGCGGGCCGTGGCAAGAAAGACCGCCCGTCACCTGTGCAGTTGCGCGCGCAAGCGCTGGCTCTGCCGGTGCGCTGTCCGGTTTCCTTGAAGCATGCAGAGGTGCAGGCCGAATTTGCCGCGTTGCAGGCGGATGTGGCTGTCGTGGTGGCCTATGGGTTGATCTTGCCGCAGCGGGTTTTGGATGCGCCCAGATTTGGCTGTCTGAACATTCATGCGTCGTTGCTGCCCCGCTGGCGGGGCGCGGCACCGATCCATCGTGCGATTATCGCGGGGGATGCCCAGACCGGCGTTTGCATCATGCAGATGGAGGCGGGGTTGGACACGGGTCCCGTCTTGCTGCGCGCGGCGCTGGATATCGAGGCCGAGGAAACGACCGGCGCATTGCATGACCGGCTGTCAGCGCTGGGCGCGCGGTTGGTGGTGCAGGCCCTGACCGGGTTGCCGCAGTTGCAGCCCGTGGTGCAGCCCGAGGCGGGCGTGACCTATGCCGCCAAGATCGACAAGGCCGAAGCCCGCGTGGATTGGTCCCGGCCAGCGGTGCAGGTGGACCGTTTGATCAGGGGGCTTTCGCCGTTTCCGGGAGCGTGGTGCGATGTGGCTGGCGAGCGGGTAAAGTTGCTTGGGTCGCGTGTGGCCGTGGGCGCGGGGGTGCCGGGGCAGGTATTGGAGGGCTTTACGATTGCCTGCGGGCAGGGCGCTGTCGAAGTGACCCTTGTGCAGCGCCAAGGCAAGAAGGCGATGGCTGCCGCAGAGGCTTTGCGCGGGTTGTCCATGCCTGCCGTATTGATCTGATACGGCGCAACCGTTAGCCTGCCCGAGGTAGCGATGGCGTCGTTGCGATTCTCATATATCTGTCCTGAACGCCGGGACCTTTTTGCGAGGGTCTGACATGACTGAACGTCCACAATTTTATCGTTTCCATCAGGGTGCTGAAGTGCTGCCGTTTGCCGCAGCCGAGTATGCCGCGCGTCTTGCGGGGCTACGGGCGATTATGGCCAGCAAAGGTGTGGAGGCGGCTGTTTTCACGTCGATGCACAATGTCGCTTATTATTCGGGGTTTCTGTATTGCAGCTTTGGCCGCCAGTATGGGTTGGTCGTGACGGCGACCGAATGTGTCACGATCAGTGCAGGTATTGATGCAGGCCAGCCGTGGCGCCGGTCGTATGGCGATAACATCACCTATACCGATTGGCAGCGTGGCAATTACTGGCGCGCGATCCGGTCGGTTACGGGGTTGGGCAAGGTGATCGGGTATGAAGCCGATCACATGACGGTCGCTGTGCGCATGGCGCTGCGCGACGATCTGCAACCGGCCCGGTTGGTGGATATTGCGGCCCTGACCATGACCCAGCGGATGCATAAGTCGCCCGCCGAGTTGGATTTGATCCGCGCAGGTGCGGCTGTCGCTGACGTTGGCGGCTATGCTATTCGTGATAGCATTAAGCCCGGCGTCCGCGAGATTGATGTTGCCATGGCGGGACGGGATGCGATGGAGCTGGAAATTGCCCGCCGCTTTCCTGATGCGGAATACCGCGATACCTGGGTCTGGTTCCAGTCGGGGATCAATACCGATGGCGCACATAATCCGGTGACATCGCGTGCGTTGATGCGTGGCGATATCTTGTCGTTGAACACGTTTCCGATGATCAGCGGCTACTATACCGCGCTTGAGCGGACGCTGTTTGTCGGCGAGGTCGATGCGGCGAGTTTGGCAATTTGGGAGGCGAATGTGGCCGCGCATGAATACGGCATGTCGCTGTTGGTGCCGGGGGCGAAGTGTTCGGATGTGACCGCGCAGATCAATGATTTCCTAGAGGCGCGGGATTTGTTGCAGTACCGCACGTTCGGGTATGGTCATTCGTTCGGCGTGCTGTCGCATTACTATGGCCGCGAAGCCGGGCTGGAGTTGCGCGAGGATATTGATACGGTGCTGGAACCCGGCATGGTGATTTCAATGGAGCCGATGCTGACCATCCCCGATGGGGCGCCGGGTGCCGGTGGTTACCGCGAACATGACATTCTGTTTATCACCGACGATGGCAATGAGGATATTACGGGCTATCCCTATGGCCCTGCGTTCAACGTGGTCGGATAGGGAGCAGCCGCCAAAGAAGGGGCCGCATGCCCCCAACGGCGCGGTCGGGCGGTTCAGGATGGACCGCCCGGCAGGCGCATTGGCCCAGCCTCCCGGTGCGCTCGCGGAAAGTTGCCGGTGCGGTGATTTGCCCTTTCTGACATGGGTGTTAAGAGGGGGCGATGAAATACAAGGTCTGATAATGCAACCAATGAAGAATCTGACACGCCGGTCCTTTGGGGCGATGATGATGGCAAGCGTCGCGGCCTGTGCGCAACAGGTCCCCGTGACCGCGCCTCTTATTCCCGAGCCGGACCCGTTTCTCGACGGTTATGGCCCGATTGAGGATGACGGTTATGTGCTGCCCGGTATTCCTTTGCGGTATTTGCGGGGCGTTAACCGGCGGATGTCGGGGATTTATAATGGGGAATCTGGCCCCAATACGATCGACATCGACCCTTATGCGAAATTTCTGTATCACGTGCGCGCAGATGGCACGACGACGCGCTATCCGGTGGGTGTGGCGCGCGCGGGTAAATCCATTCGCGGCATGGCGACAATCAAGATGAAACGGCATTGGCCGGGCTGGACGCCGACGCAGAACATGCTGCGCACCGAGCCTGAGGTCTACGAGGCATTCCGCGGGGGTATTCCGGGCGGTCTGCGCAGCCCGCTGGGCGCGCGGGCGCTGTATCTGTACCGCGGCAACCGCGACACATATTACCGGATACATGGCACGAACGATTTGGAATCAATCGGAAATTCCGGGTCGGCGGGCTGTATTCGGATGTTCAATCAGGACATTATCCATCTGTTCGATCAGATCGACGTGCCGATGCAGGTTTTCATCCGATCCCCCGAGGAATCGCGGCGGGTGGACCCAGAGAACTATGAGCGCGGGATTGAGTTGCCGCCCAAGATCATATCGCCCGAGGATTTGCTGGGTGCCGAGGCCGAAGCGAATGATCGGCCACCGCAATTCGACGCGGCATAAGCGGCTTACATTCGGTCGGTGGTTGGGTAATAATTGCGTCGGAACAGGGCGTGTATTTTTGCGCCTTGGATTTGAAATTGGCGGCCACCGTCCATAGGTCTCCGGTAACACGCGATAAAAAAGGGATACTAGATGGCCAGTTTCGACACCCAGATTCAGGAATCACAGGCCCAGGTGGCCCAGGCGCAAAGCAAAATTTCTGAAATGACCAGTCGGATCGAAGCGGCACGCAATAAAATGGCCGAAGGTACGGATATTTCGGTGGATATCGAAAATGCCAGCCTTGAGGACGTGCATGCCCATACCGAGCTGATGAACGCCAATATCGCCGAACTGATTATGGGGCTGGACGATGTGACGACCGCGTTTTCCAAGGATTTCGATGAGATGCGGTCGAAGACCGGCATGGAAAGCGTGATCGGCTTTTTCAGCAAGGCCAAGGCGGACAGCATGCGGCAGGAACGTATCCGCACCGCATCGGTCGATGACAAGTTGCAGGATTTGATCAGCAAATCGGATGTGATCCTGAAGCTGTTGGAAGGCCAATTGGCTGTGCTGAACGAGCAGAAGGTGCGTGTCGAACAGAACCTGACCGCGACGTTGGAAGAGCGGGAATTGGCGGTGGGCACTCTTGAGACGCTGCGCGCGGATATTTTGGCGCTGGACCCGTCGATGATCACGCTTGAGGGTAAAATCGCGGTTGAGCAGGATGCGGCGGCGCGCACCAAGCTTGAGACGGAATTGGCCGCGCTGAACAGCACGTACAATGAGATGGTGCAAGGCGAGCAGGTGCATTTGGCGAAATCACAGACGCTGGAGCGGTATATCGAGAAGGGGAAAACCTGGACGGATTCGCTGCAAAATCAGGCAGCGACGCAGATGGTGCTGATCAACAAATTGCAGACCGACACCAAGCAGCGTGTTGTGTTGTACGATGCGCTGTCCAAGTCGCTGAAGACCGCGCAACAGCAAGACGTGGCGCATAAGATCAACGAAATCGGCGTGAAGACCGACCAGGAGGCGCAGACTGCGATGGCCGCCATTGGTGCCGCCACAAACGCACGGATGGCCGATATGCTGGAAGCGCATGGGGATCATATGGTTTTTGCCCGCGAAGTGCTGGAGCAGAAGGCGAAGGCGGACGAGCGGTTTATTCGGCGGTTCGCAAAGATCGTGGAGAAGCATGACAGCAATCAGTATGGGGCGGAATCCTGACGTGTGCGCAGGTCTTGGGTGTGACCCGGGACCATTGATGATGACCCGAGGTCCCGGATCAGGTCCGGGACTGCGTTGTGCTTTGCTTGGACTGATATGACCCAGACGAACCTTTCCGCAGACCACATGAAGCTGGAAGATACCCGCGTGACGCGCCGGTATTTCGGCAAGTTCGCCAAGATCACCGGCTACCTGACCAAGGTGGCCGCGACGATGGAGGCGGAGGGCCGGTTTTCGCGGCAGGATATTGCGGTTTTGGCCCGATATCTGACGAGCCTCAACTGGACCTTTACCGCGCTGGCGCACAAGTACCATTTCGCCGGGCGGTTTGCCCATGCGGGGCAGTTGACGTTTGACCGCGTCGAAAGCGGCTTTCCTGTCTATCAGGAGCTGTTGGAGATGGCCAATGATGCGCTTCAGGCAGAGCGGCATTTGGTGACGCTGCCATCGTCAGAGGCGCTTAAGGATCAGATGGTCCGCGTGATCCTGAGCGAACAGGCGATCCCGACAAAGCTGCAATACGCGCTGTCGCAGCGGCTATATTATCAAGAGCTGCAGCGCGGTGATCAGTTTTGGGCGCGCAATGACCCGCAGGCGGTATGGCTGGGCACAGAGGGAACCCGGCGCCGGTTTCTGCTGCATTGGGCGGTCTATGACAGTCAGGTGAACCTGCCGACGATCTATTTGATGGACGTCGAGGATACGGGCCGCACAGGTCTGCCCAAAGATGAACGCCGCTGGCCCGAGGTGCAGGCGCATCTGATGGCGCAATCGGTGGCACATCTGAAGTTGCTGACGATTGCCAAGGGGTTTGATCAAGATTTCGACGATCTGCATCCGGTGCGGCTGCGGCGGTTCCACATCGGGCCGATGTATTCGAGCGCGTTCACGCTGCAGTCGGGTCCGCTGCGCGAGGTGCTGGAGGCGGCACGGGCCCCCTCGGGCGAGGATTGGGCGCTGGTCTGGACCGAAGAAGAGCTGGTGTCAGAACGGGTTGAAACGGTGAAATCGGGCTGGTTCGGCACGGTCGAGCGGCAGATATTTGCGCTTGATCCATTTGCGGGTAGCGGGGCCGATAGCGGCGCGACGCGCATGGAACGATCGTTGATCATGCCGCAGCGCCCCTATCAGGCGCTGGCAGAGCGTAACCCAGCCGGCTTTGGCGATGTCCGCAAGTTTGTGGTCAGCGCGGGCGGGCGGGTGTTGAGTTACAGATAAGTTGGGGTGAACCCTACGGCAAGGAGACGGCATGAGCCAGACAAGTGACCAGATGGAACTGCGCGAGGTTGATATTCGCAAGCATTACGCCGCAGTGGCGGAAATGCTGATGGCGGTCGATCATACCCCGCGGCTGGCGCAGGCCCGATTATCGCTTGAGGTGCCGGAACGGTCGCCAGATGTTGCCGCGATGGGCCGCCGCAGGTTTCGGTCCACCACGCCGGGGCTTGTCACACGGTCGACGGCGCGTGCCGAAGGGGTGCGGTTGCTGGACCGGATCGCCGAAACCGATGACGATGATCCGCTGACGTCACCCGCGCAGGCGGCTTGTGCCCATGCGCTGCGCCGGGCGCTGTCGATCGCGCTGGCGATTGGGGATGCCTATGCCGAGCAGACCGCGTTGGTCGAGCTGAAGCGCGCCAATCTTGAGGGGCGGTTGCCGCCTGCGCAGGGCGACGCGTTTACCGAGCTGTTGGCGGCGCAATCTTTGGTGGTGCTATACACATTTGCCAATGCCACGGCATCGCTGCTGGCATCACGCGCGGGCGAGCAGAGTGTCGAGGTTGGCAGCGTCGATGAGGTGCTGACCGATAACGCCGCACTCGCCCTGCATGGCGCGCTTTGGGAGTTGGACCAAAAGCTGGGTCAGTTCGCCACCGACGAAGCCACGCTGATAGCGACCCTGCTGGCCTATTGCGAACAGTTGATGGAAAAGGTTGCCGCACGCGCCACGACGGCAGGTCGATTGGCGCCGTTCTTGCAGGCAAGCTGGCGGGTCGAGGCCGATGATTTCGTGGTGCAGGGGTTCACTCCGGCGCGCAAGGCCAAGGGATCGACCCTGACGATGACCTTCAAGAAGCCGCATGAGGTCGTGGGCAACCACATCGCCAAGTATCAGGCGATGAAGCTGGCCAAGATGGTGATGGCCTATGATTTTGACCGGCGGCTGAACCCGTTCGCGGAATTGGGCGGCTTTATCTTTACGTTCATGGGCGATGGCAAGCCGGGCACCGGCAAGACGACCCTTATTCAGATGATGGCGGGCTTGGTGAATGACTATTGCCAGGTGGCGGGCTATCCGTTTCGCTATCAGAACCTGAGCACCGATAGTATAGATAGTTATCAGGGCAAGTCGGGGCAAAACGCGAAGGCGTTCATCAACAATGTGCTTGATCCGCAGGTGATCGGCTTTGGCACGATTGACGATATTGACCAACTGGCAGGCAAGCGGGGGGACCGGCAATCTTCGGCTGGGCAACTGGAGATCACGGCGGTGCTGATGGAAAGCTTTGCCGGGGCGAACACCGTGGTGCGCGGAAATTGCACGTTTGGGATGTTTTCCAATTACCCCGAGAATGTCGATGATGCGCTGCGCCAACGCGCGGGCGCCCGGTTTCTGGTCGATGGCCCGCAGACGCGGGACGATTATATCGACATCCTGCATCTGCTGATGGGCAAGAACCATGCGATCCCGGTGGGCGATCATGATCTGTTCCGCGCGCAAGAGATCAAAAAGGCGGTCGCGGCCAGCTTTGCCGGGCACGCCCGCCCGCACGAACCGGGGCTTCTGAACGTCTATGACCGGGTTTCGTCACAGATAGGTGCGCTGGACACGATTGCCAAAATGGGCACCTACCTGAAGGCGATTCAGGAGGCGGATGAGCGGTTCACGGGCCGCGCGATCAAGAATATCACCGATGCCGTCAAGGTCCGGGCAATGGATTTTGAACTGCCCGATGAATGGATGGAAGACCCTGATCTGTTCATGTTCAAGGATTATGACACCAAAAAAGCAATGATCGAGGACCTGCGGCAGCCAATCACGGTGGACATGGTGATTCAGGAAATCAACCGCTACGCCGACAGTGAATTCCGCTATGCCGACAAGTCGGACGAGGTGGCGATTGATACGATGGTCCGTGATTTTGGCCGTCAGGAAGAGGCGAAGCGTCGGTATCTGGCGGAGAAAGGGTAGTCTATTGGGCGTCTTGTCGGACACATTGTTTCTGCCTGCGCTGGTGCTGGCGGGGATCGCATTTTCGGTGCCGCGTCTGTTGGGGTGGATGTTGCCCGAAGGGGTGAAGCCGTTGTTGCTGAATGCGTTTTTATCGACGGTTTTGCTGTTTGCGATCAGCGGGCTGTTCTTTTTCTGCCTGTATCTGTGGCAGGGGTTGAGCGTGGCACAAATCATGGAGCCGGGACTGGCGGCAAATGTGGTATTCTTTGGCAGGCTGGGCCTGATAGCGGCGATGATCTGGGCACCGATTATGGTGCTGTCGGTGGCAGGATTGCCGCGCAAGTGGGTGAAAGAGACGTGGTGATCAAGGGGGGTGTGCATGCACCGACTGATTGAAAAGGGCCTGATGTTCGGCAACCTTATTCGGGTGGATAGTCCGGTATTGGTCGCGCGGTACAATCGTGCGCTAAAGCATCTTGTGGGGCGCGAAACCGATCTGGATGTGTTCCATATTGATATTTCCGGGTATAGCCCAGAGGTTGGCGATGCGTTTGAAGATGATCTGTATCTGAACCACCAAGGGGTCAATCGCCAGTTCATTTTGCTAACGACAGAACAGGCGCGGGCCCCGTTGCTCAACGCGAAATTCTCGACCTCGAGGGGGGTTTTAAAGCAGTTCATTGAAGGGAACCGGGCCGAGTTGTTTGCCCTGACGGCCCGCGACGCGGTGGCGGGCGAGATGGTGAATTCGGTTTATATGGTCGATACGCCCGCGCGTTTGTTTGATATTCGCAAGGTCACGATGGAGGCCGACACGACCAGCGGAACGGTGGCCATGGCCAAGAAGCTGGGCAAGCTGATTGACCGGTTCAAGGACGAGCAGGACGCATGGTTTGACGATGTCTTGATTGGCCAGATGATTGGCATGGCCAAGGAAACCGGCGATATATCGCGCAATCCGGTGAACTTGCGGCAGATGGAATTTGCGCAGGATAATTTCTGGACGGATCATTTCGGCGGGATCTACGTGTTTCGCGGGGTCGCGCATCCAGCGGCAATCGTGCCGGGTGATAAGGCGGCGGTGGGCGATCTGCCGATCCCGTTCACGTTCGATTTCAGCCAGCGGTCAGCGATTGCGAAGTTCTTGAACATCAATGATCTGGTCGAGCCGATTGTCGCGGCGCGCGGGGTCGATGCGGCGGCAATCCTGCATCAAAAAATGGATTTCATCGTGGCCGCAGTTGCGACATCCATGCAAGAAGATCTGGCCGGGGCGACCCGCCGGGATTTGCGCCGTTTGGGGCGGCAGCATGCGAAACTGTTGCCAGAGGCATGGCAGGGGCTGGCCGCATTGGTCCGCTGGGCCGAGGACGATGGGCCATGGCCCAAAATAACATCAGAGCATCCGGCGTATTTCTACACGCTGCGGGCCAAGCCGCATGGCGATGCGGATCTGGTGAACATGCTGCTGGCCGAGATGACGCCGCTGGATATTCGGCAGTTGTTTATCTGTCACAAGGAGGCGTTTTATCGGGCCTATGCGACGTGGCCGGATGAAAAGAAGGCCTATGTCGTTGATTTTCTTGACCGCGAGTATCAGGTTGATAAGGCGGGAACGCGGGATGCGTTGTTTGGGCATGATGCCACGATGGACGAACCCATGGCCGTGCAGCAACCTGATATCATCAACCGGGTTGGCCCATGGGGCGCGGTCAGCAGGAGGCGCTGATGGGGTTTATTAAGCTTGTTGTTTTCGGCTTTATCGGGCTGAGCATCATCTATGTGTCGATTGCGGTCTATTCCAAGTCGGTCCGCCGTGAACGGTTGGAGGACGAATTCGACGCCAATCCGCCCGAAGGGGCTGACGCCGCCGCCCGCGATACCTATATCGCTGAGGGGATGGCGGCCTATCACCGATCCCTTCGGCCCAAGCTGATTGGACTGGTCTATGTGGTCCCGTTGATTGTCGTCTCTGTGATTGTCTATGTGATTAACACCAACTGAGGATTTGCGATGCATCGTCTTAAGGTCACTGTTCGGGTTCTGGCGCTGTTGGTGTTCGGTGCGTTTTTTCACTACGTGCTGCCGCAGCATGATGTGGTCAAGATCACATCGACCGAAGTTATCCGGACAGATTTCAGTGCCTATAACCGGATTTTCTATGCGCAGGCCGACAGCGGCGGGGTGGATCAGCCGACCCGCGATCTGCGCCTGATCAATACGGATAAGAAAAAGACGTTTCTGTTGGGTTTCGTGCCGCGCGATAGCACTGGCGTCATGGTCTATCGCAACGAGGACACGGGATGGATATGGCCGCCATATTTCAAGTTTGACAGCTCGGACTTGCAGGCAGAGGCCGCGCGCATTGCCAAGGGCGATGAGTGGGCTGTGATCACCCATTACGGTTGGCGTATCCGCTGGGCGAGTATTTACCCCAATGCGATCGGGGTGCGGACGGTTGCGAGCCCTGATGTGACGATCATTCCTTGGGTCAGTATCGTCTTCTTCGGCTTTTTGATGGTCGCGTTGGCGTTTATCCGCGCCATGTGGCGCCAGTTCCGCGAGCGCACGGTTGATCCGCTGTTGGAGAGTGCGGGAGAGCGCGTCGATGAGGTGCAGGCTGGCGTCGCGAAGCGGAAGGGCCGCCTTTCGCGTTGGTTGGCGACGTGGCGCGGCAAGGACAAACCGTCGCAAAAATGACGGCTGCGCCGACTTGATTAATCTGGTTAGGGGCTTTGCCCCCGCCCCGGATCAAGTCCGGGGCTCCCCCAGGATATTTGATCTCGGAAGAAGGTTATTCGCCGTACGGTATCCAGATGTTTTTTACATTTGTGCTGGCGGCGAGATAGTCATGCGTGCCCGGCGTGAGGCCAAGGCCGTTGTTGACCCATGTCCGTTTCAGGTTGCCCGCGCTGCCGCGTTCGATTTCGGCTGACAGGGCCGTGCTGGAGAATGACCAGACTGCGGCGATGTCGAAATGTTGGGCAAGGGTCGGGGCCAGGTCGGCGTGGCTGCCGGTCAGGATGTTGACGACGCCTGCGGGCAGGTCTGAGGTTTCGAGCACCTGGGTGAAGTCGGTCGCCGCGAGCGGGAACGGTTCGCTGGCGATCAGGACGGTTCGGTTGCCCATTGCGATGGCGGGCGCCATGGCCGCGATCAGCCCGCCAAGCGGGGTGTCATCGGCGCAGAAGACGCCGATATTGCCGACGGGTTCTTTCATGGCGAGTGCGACGCCACGGATCGGGACGCCGTGGACTTGCCCATCGTATTTATCGGCCCATGCGGCATACGTGAACAGGGTGCGGATGGCGGTTTCCACCTCTTCCGCGCCGGTTTTATTGCCCGTCATGGTGTTGATGCGGGTTGCGAATTCGTTGGCCCGCGCGGACAGATTTTCGGCGATATAGTAGAGGATTTGGGCGCGCAGGTGGCCGGTGGTTCTGGACCAGCTTTTGGCGGCGTTGCATGCCTCGACGGCATTGCGGATGTCTTTGCGGTTGGCGATCGAGGCGTGGCCGAGTAGTTTGCCGCCTGCGCTGTATACCGGGTTGGAGTAGCCGCCATCGGGCCGGGTCTGTTTGCCGCCGATATAGAGTTTCGCGGTGCGGTCCAATGGGTCGGCGGGGTGCCCGTCGTCGGTTGTGAAGGGGGTGATCTGCTTGATCGGTTTAGCGGTGAATCTGGGTTTGGTATAGCCTGCCAGCCCTTCCCAGCCGCCTTCGCGACCAAAGCCGCTTTCGCGCACGCCGCCGAAACCGGCCGCTGCGTCCATCATGTTGCTGCTATTGATCCAGACGATCCCGGCGACCAGTTTTGGCGCGATGTCGAGCGCGAGGTTGATGTTTTCTGACCAGACCGACGCGGCCAGCCCGTAGCGGGTGTCATTGGCGATTTCGACGGCTTCCGCAGGGGTGCGGAACGTCGTCGCGGCAAGGACCGGACCAAAGATTTCTTCTTGCATCAGGGTGGATGCGGAGGACAGGCCGGTGATGAGTGTGGGGGGGTAGAAACAGCCTGCCGGGGCATCGGTTTGGTAGATGTCGCCTTCGGGGTTGTCGGTGACCATCTTGGTGATTTGGGCCAGTTGGATGGGGTCGACGATGGCGCCGATGTCGATGCATTTATCAAGAGGGTTGCCGATGCGCAGCCCGTCCATGCGGGATTTGAGTTTGGTATAGAAACGGTCGGCAATGCCTTCCTGGACCAGCAGGCGCGATCCAGCACAGCAGACTTGGCCCTGGTTGAACCAGATCGCATCGACGAGGCCTTCGACGGCGCTGTCGATATCGGCATCGTCGAACACGATGTAGGGGGATTTACCGCCAAGTTCGAGCGAGAGTGCTTTGCCTGATCCCGCCGTCGCTTCGCGGATCTTGCGCCCGACCTCGGTGGACCCGGTGAAGGCGATCTTATCGACGTCGGCGTTGACGAGGGCCGCGCCGGTTTCGCCGTCGCCCGTGACGATGTTCACAACGCCGGGGGGCACGCCGGCCTGGGTGCAGATATCGGCAAAGATCATCGCGGTCAGCGGCGTATATTCGGCGGGTTTCAGCACGACGGTATTGCCCATCGCCAGCGCGGGCGCGATTTTCCAAGCGAGCATCAGGAGCGGGAAGTTCCACGGGATGATCTGGCCGCAGACGCCCAATGCCTCGCGGTCGGGCAGTTCGTCTTTCATCAACTGGGCGAAACCGGCGTGGTGATAGAAATGCCGGATGGCCAGCGGCACGTCGATGTCGCGGGATTCGCGGATCGGCTTGCCGTTATCGAGGGTTTCCATGACAGCCAGCAGGCGCGCATGTTTCTGCATCAGCCGCGCGATGGCGTAGAGGGTGCGGGCGCGCTTGTGGCCGGATTTGGCCCACGCGGGCTGCGCCTTGCGGGCGGCTTTGACGGCTTCGG
This sequence comes from Yoonia sp., assembly GCF_017854565.1. GTDB lineage: Bacteria > Pseudomonadota > Alphaproteobacteria > Rhodobacterales > Rhodobacteraceae > Yoonia. The sequence goes on along the minus strand of NZ_JAFMHJ010000009.1, from coordinate 21,555 downwards.
CGATTTCATCCGCGGTGCCTTTGGTGACACCTGCCAGCTTTTGGCCAGTGGCGGGATTGCTGGTGGCGAAATCGTCGCGCCGCGCGCCCCATTTGCCATTGATGTAATGGCCCGCTATGGCGCCATGATCGGCCAGCCATTGCAGGGCCTCGGATGCGCTTTCGGGGGCGGGGCCGTAATCCATGGTGTCGAAGATTTCCTTGATGGTCATGGCGCTATCCAATCGCGTGCCGCCACGACGCCGAATAGGCACCGGTGACGTGGTGTTCGAGTTGCCGTTCGATGTCGCCAAGAAGGCTGGAGGCACCAAAGCGGAAGAGGTCGGGTTGCAGCCAGCGACAGCCCAGTTCGTCTTTTATCATCGACAGGTAGACCAGTGCGTCTTTGGCCTTGGAAATGCCGCCTGCGGGTTTGTAGCCGATCTTGATCCCGGTGCGGTCGTGATAGTCGCGGATCGCGCGGATCATCGTCAGGGTGACGGGCAGGGTGGCGTTGACGGGTTCCTTGCCGGTGGAGGTTTTGATGAAATCCGCCCCGGCCATCATGCAGACCAGCGACGCGCGGGCGACATTGCGCAGGGTGCCAAGTTCGCCTGTGGCAAGGATCGCTTTGACGTGGGCATCACCGCAGGCGGCGCGCATTTCGCGCATTTCATCATAAAGCGCCTGCCAGTTGCCGGTCAACACATGGCGGCGGGAAATGACGATGTCGATTTCGGTTGCACCTGCCGCGACGCTTTCGCCGATTTCGGCGATGCGCAGGTGGAAAGGCGACAGGCCCGCCGGGAAGCCGGTGGAGACGGCAGCGACCGGGATGCCGGAGCCTTGCAGGGCATCGACGGCGGTCGCGACCATGTCGTGATAGACGCAGACGGCGCCGGTGGTCAGGCCCTGCATGCCCAGTATTTCAAGGATATCGGCACGAACCGGTTGGCGTGCCTTGGCGCACAGGCGGCGCACGCGTCCGGCGCTGTCGTCGCCCGACAGGGTGGTCAGGTCGATCAGGCTGATCGCTTTGCACAGCCAAGCGGCCTGATACTCTTTCTTGACCGAGCGGCGGCCCGGCAATGTGGCGGCCCGCCGTTCGATAGCTGATGTATTGGCCTGCACGGCGGCGACCCAATCAAGGTCGAGCGGCATGCCGTCATTGCGCGGCTCGTGCAGTTGCGGCAGGCGCGTCGCGGTCAGTGTGGGGGACAGTTTTGTCTGCAAGGGGGCCTCCTGCATTGCCAGATGAACGTGGCATGATCGGCCTGTCTTGGCAAGTTTTGACCAAGCGGTCAAATGCTATGTGGGTTGCATGACCTGACGTTGGTATTTTTGCCGGTATTGCAGGGGCGTCAGCCCGTAGGCGGCGCGAAACAGTTTGTGGAAATGCGACATGTTGGGAATGCCGCAATCGGTGGCGATCTGGCTGACGGCTTCGCCATCTGTGACCAGTGCACGTGCGGCATGGGTCATGCGGATGTCGTTGATGTAGTCCGATGGCGTTTGGCCCAGATGTTTGCGCATGCTGCGGCTGACGTGTGGATGCGCCTTGCCGGTCAGGGCGACAAGCCCGGCGGACCCGTCGCGAAAGACGGCGGGGTCCTTGGCGGCGATGCAGGCCTGTGTCAGCCATGCGGGCATCGTGTCGGGATAGGCATCAGCCGTCAGGTCGGCGCACAGCGGTAGCAAAAATGCCTCGGCTGCCAATGTATCGCGTGCGCTGCGTTCAAGCAGGACGGCGGCATGGTTAAGCGCGGCGAGCTGGCGGATATCGCGATGATGCTGGGCAGGGGCGCCATCGGTCCAAAACAGGTGGCCGGTCAGGCTGGGGTGGCGTTTGGCCAGCGATTGCACCGTTGTCGGGTGAATGCACAGCGACACCACAAGCGCGTGTTCGCCGCGCCCTTGCAGCGCGTGGTTTTGGCCGGGACGCAGAAAGGTGACGGTGCCTTCGGTCAGGGTTTCGGCGCGGTCCGACAAATGATGCCGGACCTTGCCATTCTGGACCCAAAAGAGTTCATAGAAATCGTGATCATGCAGCGCCTTTGGCCGTTCCGCCGTGAGCGTAGCCCGCGTCAGATGAATCTGAGCGCCGTTTTGCAAGATGTCACGGTGGTGTAGTTTTTTGATCATACCTCAAAATAACACAGTTATTTCTGCGCTGCAGCATGAATTTATCGAACTGGCGGAATGGGGTGAATTTTTGCCGCACGGGGCGGGTGCTAGGCCATCCGTGACGGGGCGGGCGGCATCAGGTGTGATCGGCGCGAATCGCCGCTGGTGGATATGGGATCGTTTGTTGGGTTCCCCGTGACATTCGCCGATTGCCGCGCTATTGCGCTGTGGAATTCTGCTTGTGAGGTACCCCCCGATGTCCTTTGATCGTTCCGTCAAGATTGCCCCGTCTATCCTGTCTGCTGATTTCGCCAATTTTGGCGCGGAATGCCGCGCGATCGAGGCGCAGGGCGCCGATTGGGTGCATGTCGATGTGATGGATGGGCATTTTGTTCCCAATATCACATTCGGCCCAGCGACGTGCGCTGCGATCCGCCCGCACATCAAGGGTGTCATGGATGTGCATCTGATGATCGCCCCGGTCGATCCGTATATTGCGGCATTTGCCGAAGCGGGTGCCGACGTGATTACCGCCCATGTCGAGGCGGGTCCGCATATTCACCGCACGATGCAGGCAATTCGTGGCGCGGGTGCCAAGGCGGGTGTCGCGCTGAACCCCGGCACGCCCGCGTCGGCCGTCGGAGACCTGTTGGATATGGTTGATTTGGTCTGTGTCATGACGGTGAACCCCGGATTTGGCGGGCAGAAGTTTATTCATAGTCAGATCGAAAAGGTCCGATTGTTGCGCGAAATGATTGGCGACCGGCCTATTCACATCGAAATCGACGGCGGTGTTGATCCGACGACGGCGCCTTTGGTGGTGGCTGCCGGTGCTGATGTGCTGGTTGCCGGATCGGCCGTGTTCCGGGGCGGATCGGTCAGTGACCCCGCCCCATATGGCGCCAATATCCGCGCTATTCGCGACGCTGCAGCGGGCTGAATCGCCCGCAGGGGGCTGGCTGCCCCCTGACCCCCGCGGATATTTCCGCTCGGAAGAAGTGACTTGCGCGAAAACTGCACGACTGCTGGCAGACAAGCTGCACAACCGTGACTTAGCCCTGCCTGCAACAAACAGGTAAGGGACAGGATATGGTTGTGCGTGGATTGCCGGAGCGGTTGGCGAAAGATGCGTGGTGGATGGATGATGCCGTGCCACGTCACCCGCGCCCGATGTGGCTTTTGGTGGTGGCGGTGGTTTGTGCGGATTGGCTGGTCTGGGCCGCGACCGGTGGTCTTGGGGTTGTCGCGTGGGTGCTGATTGTCGCATTGGCCATGCAGGTCATGCGGTGGGGGGCGGTGCCGCGGGGCCGGTCCGCAGCGGCATGGGGGCTGCTTTTCGTGGCTTTGGTGCCCGCGGTGGATTTGGTGCAGATGCTGTCGGTGATCTTTGCGGGTTTGGGTCTTTTGGGTTTTGCCGCCTTGATGATTGTGCCCGTCTGGGACGCGGCGGCGATATTGCAGGTCATGCGGCGGTTTCCGGGAGCAGGATTGCTTCAGTCGGTTGTGGATGTCTGCGCGTTGTGCATTGCTGCGCCTGCTGCGGGCAGGCTGCGGGGGGTTTTCCTGGACTGGGCTGTGCCGCTGGGCGTGGGGGCTGTGTTTGTCGTCTTGATGGTGATGGCCAACCCGGTCGTGGACCTGTGGTTGGCCAAGATGACCCGGTTTGAAAACGGGTTTTCGGTGAGCGGTGCGCGCGTTGCCTTTTGGTGTGTGATGATCGTTTTGGTATGGCCGTTCCTGCGGCTGTCGGCGATGGCAGGACGGTTGCGTTGCGTGTCCGCCGCGCGTCCACCGCGATGGCGCAGTGGCTTGGTCAATGATCGGTCCGTGTCGCGCGCGCTGGTCCTGTTCAACGCGATTTTCCTTGTGCAGAGCCTGCTTGATCTTGGGTATCTTTGGGGTGGTGTCGCGTTGCCTGAGGGGATGACCTATGCGGCCTATGCACATCGCGGGGCCTATCCATTGTTGGGGACCGCGCTGTTGGCGGGGGCGTTTGCGCTGCTGTCGCAACCGTATTTGGGTGGGTGTACGCGGTTGCGCGGGCTGCTGTATCTGTGGGTCGCGCAGACGGTGTTGCTGGTGGTGTCGTCGATCCTGCGGCTGGATCTTTATGTGGATGTCTACGGGCTGACGCGGCTGCGGTTTGCAGCCTTTGTTTGGATGGTCGTTGTGGCGCTTGGGCTTGTGTTGCTGATCGCGCAGATGGTGCAGCGCGTACCGGTGGCGTGGTTTGGGTTGCGTGCGGCGGGGCTTGGGATCGTGGCGCTTTATGTCTGCGCTTTGGTGAATGTCGACGGCTATGTGGCCCGATCCAATCTGAACAGTCCGCGCGTTGACCCCTATTATGTCTGTGGGTTGAGCGGGGGGGCCGTGCCTGCGATTGCGGCCTATGAACGGCGTTCGGGCGCGCCATTATGTTCGCGGGGGTGGCCGGGGCTGGGCGCGCCGCGTGACTGGCGTGAATGGGGCTATCGCAATGCGCGGCTGCGCCTTAGTTTGGCGGCAATCGAAGCAGAGGTGCGGACATGAACGGTCAAATCTTGGTGGCAGATGACGAGGCGCAGATCCGCGATGTCGTTCGGATCGCCATGGAACAGGCCGGATTTTCAGTGGTCGAGGCCGATGACGGTCGTGCCGCATTGCGGATGGCGCAGGCCCTGCGCCCTGATTTGATCGTGCTGGATATTGGGATGCCCGAGATGGACGGGTTGTCCGTCTGCCGCGCGTTGCGCAAGTCATCGGACGTCCCAATCCTGTTCTTGACCGCGCAGGCCGACGAGATTGACCGGGTCGTGGGGTTGGAGTTAGGCGCGGATGATTACGTGTCCAAGCCGTTTTCCCCCCGCGAGCTGGTCGCACGGGTCCGGGCCATCTTGAAACGCGCAGCGCCGGGGGCTGCGGCGCAGGCGGTGTTGCGGCGCGGTGTGCTGAGCGTCGATCCGGACCGGCATTTGTGCCACGTCTGTGATGTGCCGCTGACCCTGACGGCCCGCGAGATGGCGCTGCTGGTGCAGTTGATGCTGCGCCCGGATCATGTGCTGTCGCGCCCGCAGTTGGTGGACACGATTTACGGCACCAACGTTCATGTGAGTGATCGCACGATGGACAGCCATCTGCGCAATTTGCGCGCGAAACTTGTTGGTGCGGCCTGTCTGGATGCGATCGAGACTGTGCATGGCGTGGGCGTTCGGATGGGACCATGTCGGGGCGTGTGATCCGCAAGTGGCGCCCGCCGCTGGCATTGGTGCTGGGGGGGACATTGGCGGCCGTGTTCTGCCTGCCGTTGCTGGGGGTCGTCTATTTTCGGGTGGCCGGCGGAGTTCTGGGCTGGGTGGAAACCAGTTGGATGATCGTATGGGTGGCCTTTGGCGCGACGGCGGTGCTTGGGTTTTTGCTGTGGCGGCTGGTGTTGCGGCCGGTGCGGGCGCTGACGGCGTATGCGCATAGCACCGGGGCGCAGGCCGCGCCGACGCATTTTGGCACGCCGGAGTTTTCACAGTTGGGGCAGGCGGTGCTGGACATGAGCGCCACGTTGCGCGGACGCGAGGCGGTGCTGCGGTCTTATGCGGACCATGTGACCCACGAGCTGAAATCACCGCTGACGGTCGTGCGCGGTGCGGCCGAGCTGCTGGATGATCCGGGGCTTGCGGCAACGGACAGGGATCGGATGCTGGCGAATATCATGGGGGCGGTGGCGCGCATGGAGGCCCTGCTGGACAGTCAGCGCGCGCTGGCCATTGCGCAAGAGCCGATGCCCGCCGGGGCATGTTTGCTGTCCGATGTTCTGTCGGAGTTTGGCGATGTGGTGGTGTTGCACGATGGGATCGTGCCGTTGCCGCGCGCCGCGCTGGCGCTGGTCGCCACACATTTGATCGGCAATGCGCGGGGGCATGGCGCGCGGGTGATTACGTTTGATTTGGTGGACGACCGCATGATGGTGCGGGATGATGGGCCGGGGATTTCTGCGGGTAATCGGGACCGGGTTTTTGATCCGTTTTTCACGACTCGGCGTGCAGAGGGTGGCACCGGAATGGGCCTGCCGATTGTGCGCCGTATGTTGCAGGCGCAGGGCGCGCAGATCGACCTGATCAATGGGCAAGGCGCTGTTTTTGAGATCAGGTTTTGATGCAGCGTAAGGTGGGTCAAGACCCACCCTACGGTTTGGCTTGATCGGCGTGGCGGGGTGAACCCCGCCCTACGATCCCGCCCGATACCATGCGGCGATTTTGGCACGGTCTTCGTCGGGGATGTTGGTGATGTTTGCGGGTGGCATGGCGTGGCTGACGCCTGCCTGCAGATAGATTTGCCGCGCGTGTTTGGCGATATCGCCCGTCGTCTCGAGGAACACCCCTTTGGGTGCCCATTGCATGTTGCCCCAGACCGGTTCACGGGCGTGGCACATCGAACAGCGCCCGATGACGATGTCATGTGCGTCGTCAAACCCGGCGGCGGATGCAAACCGGGCCTCGTAGGGGGTAAGGGCCCGTGCCTCTGCCTCTTCGTAGGTATCGAAGCGGGGTACGCTGGACAGCCATGCGATGATCAAGAACAGGATCACCGCGACGGCCCATGTCCATGATGGCTGGCCTTTGCGCGCGTGCATCGAGTTGAAGTAGTGCCGGATCGTCACGCCCATCAAAAAGACCAGCGCCGCGATGATCCACGCATATTGCGTGCCAAACGCCAGCGGGTAGTGATTTGACAACATCAAAAAGATCACCGGCAGCGTAAGGTAGTTGTTGTGGGTCGACCGCAGCTTGGCGATTTTGCCGTATTTGGGGTCTGGCGTGCGTCCGGCCTTCAGGTCGGCCACGACGATCCGCTGGTTCGGCATGATGATGACAAAGACGTTGGCGGTCATGATCGTCGCCGTAAAGGCCCCCAGATGGAGCAGCGCCGCGCGGCCTGTAAAGACCTGATCATAGCCCCAAGACATCGCCACCAGCAGCACAAACAGCAGCACCATCAGGGTGGTTGGTTGGTTGCCCAGCGGCGATTTGCAAAGGGCATCGTAGATCACCCACCCGATCGCAAGCGAGCCAGCAGAGATCGCGATGGCCTGCCATGTGGCAAGGTCGGCTTTGGCGGGGTCAATCAGGAACAGTTCCGCCCCGGCCCAATAGACGACCGCCAGCATCGCCAAGCCTGAAAGCCAGGTGACATAGCTTTCCCATTTGAACCATGTCAGGTGTTCGGGCATCGCTGCAGGCGCGACGAGATACTTTTGGATGTGATAGAAGCCGCCACCGTGGACCTGCCATTCTTCGCCGTCCGCAGGCCCGTCGATATCGCGGTTCAGCGACAGGTCCAGTGCGATGAAGTAGAACGATGATCCGATCCACGCGATGGCCGTGATCACATGCAACCAGCGTACAGCGAAAGCCGCCCAGTCCCACAGAATTGCTATATCATACATACGCGGTCCCCCTTTTACAGGCAGTCTAGTCAGGCCATTCGTTATTCTGTATATCCTGATATTACCAAGCTCTATCAAAAATTGCGGAATAATGTCATATCTCGATAACATCAGAACCTTTGTGCGGGTCTACGAGTTGGGCTCCATGTCGGCGGCGGGCCGCGATTTGCGGATTTCGCCTGCGGTCACGTCGGCCCGGATATCACAGCTCGAGGATCATCTGTCGGTGCGCCTGTTCCAGCGAACGACCCGCAGTCTGACCCCCACCGCGCAGGGCAAGGCGTTTTATGGCGGGGCCTGTTCGGTGTTGGATGCGGTGGATTACGCCGAGGCGCAGGTCATGGACCTGACCGAAAATCCCAAGGGGCTGTTGCATGTCGCGGCGCCGTTGGGTGTGGGGCGGCGGTTGATTGCGCCCAATGTGCCTGCGTTCACTGTTGCGTATCCCCAGATTGACGTGCGCCTGCGTCTGACCGACCGCAATGTGGATATGACAGCCGAGGGTCTGGATCTGGCGTTTCATCTGGGCCAGCCCGCCGACAGCAATTTGCGAATCCGCAAGATCGCCGACGTGGAGCGTGTACTGGTGGCCGCGCCCGCCTATATCGCGCAGCGCGGGCATCCGGTGGATGGTCCGGCGCTGGTGCGCGACAAGCACGATTGCCTGAACCTGCGGTTTCCCGGCGCGGCAGAGTTTCAGTGGCGTTTGATGACCGATGACGGTCCGCAACGATTTCGCGTCAGTGGCCGTTTAGAAAGCGACGATGGCGATGTGCTGACCGATTGGGCGCTGGCCGGACAGGGGGTGGCGATGAAGCCCCGATTCGAGGTGGAAGACCATTTGACCTCGGGGGTTTTGGTCGTCGTGGCCGAAGCGACCCCGCCGGTGCCTGTGCAGATGGCCTGCCTTTATACCCACAGGCGCCATCAGGACCCGAAGACGCGGCTTTTTATGGATTTCATCATTGACCGGATCAGCGCGGCTGTCCGCCGCGCCGAAAGTGCTTCGTGATTTATTTGAAAAACGTTTCAATTATTCTGGAATAGCTTCGTAACGAACAGGAGTACGTCCATTGCAGCGATATCCGCGTGACATGATTGGTTATGGTCCCAATCCCCCCGATGCCAAATGGCCGGGTGGGGCCAGAATTGCCGTGCAGATTGTCGTCAATTACGAAGAGGGCGGCGAGAATAACGTGCTGCACGGCGATGCGGCGTCCGAGGCGTTCCTGTCCGAAATTGTCGGCGCTGCGGCATGGCCTGGGCAACGCCATTGGAACATGGAAAGCATCTATGAATATGGGTCGCGGGCCGGGTTCTGGCGCTTGCACCGCCTCATGGCGGACTTGCCGGTGACGGTTTACGGGGTTGCCACGGCGCTGGCGCGCAGCCCCGAACAGGTTGCCGCGATGAAAGACGCGGCCTGGGAAATCGCCAGCCATGGATGGAAGTGGGTCGAATACAAAGACGCCCCCGAGGACGTGGAGCGCGCGGATATGGCCGAGGCCATTCGGTTGCATACCGAAGTTGTCGGGACCGCGCCGCGTGGCTGGTACACGGGCCGTTGTTCGATGAATACGGTCCGGTTGGCAGCCCAGACGGGGCAGTTCGCCTATGTCGCCGATACCTATGCCGACGATCTGCCGTATTGGTCCGCGTTTGGGCGCTATGATCAGTTGATCGTGCCCTATACGCTGGACGCCAATGATATGCGCTTTGCCACGCCGCAGGGGTTTAACACCGGAACCCAGTTTTTCGATTACCTCAAGGCCAGTTTTGACGCGCTTTACCGCGAGGGCGGGCGGATGATGTCGATTGGGCTGCATTGCCGTCTGATTGGCAGGCCGGGCCGCGTCGAGGCGTTGCGCCAGTTTATTGATTATGCGCAGGGCCACGCTGACGTGTGGTTTGCGACCCGTGAACAGATCGCTGATCACTGGGCCGCGACGCACCCCTCTGTGCGCTTTGAACGGCCTTCGCAGATGGATCTGGCTGCGTTTGTCGCGGCCTATGGCGGCGTGTTTGAACATTCACCGTGGATTGCCGAGCGGGCGCATGGGCTGGAACTTGGCCCCGCGCATGACACTGCGGTTGGCTTGCATAATGCACTGGCGCGCATGTTTCGGTCCGCCTCTGAGGATGCGCGGCTGGGCGTGCTGACGGCGCACCCTGATTTGGCCGGGAAACTGGCAGCCGCCAAGCGGTTAACGGCAGAAAGCACGACCGAGCAGGCGTCCGTTGGATTGGACGCACTGACCGATGGCGAGCGGGCGCATTTTGCGGCGGCAAATGACGCATATACCGCAAAATTCGGGTTTCCTTTCATCATTGCCGTGCGCGACCACGACAAGGCGTCGATTATGGCAGCCTTTCAGACCCGGCTGGATAATGATCGGGCGGCAGAGTTTGCCCAAGCCTGCCATCAGGTCGAACGCATCGCGCTGCATCGGTTAAAGGACATGTTGCCAAGGTGACCCGTGATCTCAGGATATCCCCTTTGACGGCCACGGCCTTTGCCCCGTTTGGCGATGTGCTGAACTGCGATGGTGCCCCCGACAAGATCATCAATGCGGGGCTGTGCGGGCGGTTTCATGACCGGGCCCTTGTCGATGTCGGCGATGGCCGGGTTGGGATCAGCCTGTTCCGGTCCACACTGCGGACGCTGCCCTATACGCTTGATCTGATTGAACGTCATCCTGAGGGCAGCCAAGCGTTCATTCCGATGAGTATGGACCCGTTTTTGGTTGTCGTGGCCGATGCCGCACTGACGCCACAGGCGTTCATCACCGCACCGGGAGAGGGCATAAATTTCCATCGTGGAACATGGCACGGGGTGCTGACCCCATTGTCCGGGCCCGGCCTGTTTGCCGTGATCGACCGGATCGGCGACGGCCCCAACCTTGATGAGCATGTTTTCGATACGCCATACCGCGTAGTTTTGGACGACTGACCGGCGCTAAAGACCGGCAACAACAGGGGAAGAAAAATGAGTAACGCAAGCATAGGAACGCCAGAGCAACTGCGCGATCCTGACTATTTTCCGGGGATGGCGCGTGCGGTGCCGCTGGGTATTCAACATGTTTTGGCGATGTTCGTCTCGAACGTCACGCCCGCGATCATCGTGGCCGGCGCTGCCGGTTTCGGGTTTGGGTCCGACGCGGGCGCGCTTGGCTTTCCGGATATGACCTATCTGATCCAGATGTCGATGTTGTTTGCCGGTATCGCCACGTTGTTCCAGACGATTGGCTTTGGCCCGGTGGGCGCGCGGCTGCCGATTGTGCAGGGCACGTCGTTTGCCTTTATCCCGATCATGATTCCACTGGTCGCCGGCAAGGGTCCCGAAGCGATGGGCGCGTTGCTGACGGGGGTGTTTCTGGGCGGTCTGTTTCATGCGCTGCTGGGCACGGTGATCGGCAAGATCCGCTTTGCTTTGCCACCGCTGGTGACCGGCCTTGTGGTGACGATGATCGGTCTGGCGCTGGTCAAGGTCGGTATCGAATATGCGGCAGGCGGCGTGCCTGCCAAAAGTTTCAACAATCCCGAATATGGCAGCTGGATGAATTGGTCCGCAGCCTTGGTCGTGGTTTTCGTGACCTTGGGTCTCAAGTTCTTTGCGCGCGGCATGCTGTCGGTGTCGGCGGTGCTGATCGGGATCGTCGTAGGGTATCTTTATGCGCTGTATATCACGCCGATTTTCTGGGAAACGCCGGTGGTAACGCCTGCATTCGTGGCCCAGCAATGGAACAACGCAGCGTGGTTTTCCGTGCCGATGCCGTTCAAATACGGGTTCGAATTTTCCTTTGCGGCATTGGTCGGCTTTTGCCTGATGGCATTCGTGTCGGCGGTTGAAACCGTGGGCGATGTATCGGGTATCACCAAAGGCGGCGCAGGCCGCGAGGCGACGGACAAGGAAATTCAGGGCGCGACCTTTGCCGATGGTTTCGGCACGGCGATCGGTGGCATCTTTGGCGGTCTGCCGAATACATCCTTCAGCCAGAACGTCGGCCTGATTGCCATGACTGGCGTGATGAGCCGCCACGTCGTGACGATTGGTGCGATCTTCCTGATCTTCTGCGGGCTGGTGCCCAAGGTGGGTGGGATCGTGCGCGCCATGCCGATCGAGGTGCTGGGCGGCGGTGTGATCGTGATGTTCGGGATGGTCGTGGCCGCCGGTGTGTCCATGCTGTCGGATGTCGTGTGGAACAAGCGCAACATGGTGATCTTTGCGATTGCCCTGTCCATCGGGCTTGGTCTGCAGCTCGAGGTGCTGAACCTGGCACCCGGTGCGCCCAATGCGCTGCAATTCCTGCCTGACGGGCTGCGGGTGCTGGCCGCATCGGGTATTCTGCCCGCCGCGCTAATCGCGATCGTGCTGAACCTGCTGCTGCCCGAGGATATGGACGGCACCGAGGAAATCTCGGGCGGTCACGCCGGCCACAAGTAATAAGATGGCCCCCGGTGCGACGCCGGGGGCTTTCCGCAGTGCCGTTGTCCTGATCGGTAAATGGACGTCGCGCGGGCAAAGCGCGCCTTTGTATCGACCGGTTGCACCGTCACTTCCGGTCCGGACCTGCCATTCGCGGCACGTTGCGCGAATGGCAGCAATCGTGTCAGCTCGCGTCTTTCAGTACGGCATATTCACCGCGCACTTGCAGCGTCACCGTAACATCGGTCTTGTCGCGGTTGCGCCAGAACCAGCCGTGTTCGCCGTCAAAACCGGCGATGATGTCACCTTCCGATCCGGTGGAGCCGCGGCTCTTGTCGTAGGTGACAGATTGACCGGACCCGTGACCATGCAGATCAACGTTGACCCGCCCGCCTGCGACAAACATCTGGTATTGCGCGGTCTGGCCTTGCTGCATGACCAGTTTCCATTCCGCCGAGTCTCCGGGTGCGAGGGTAAAGCTGATTTCGTCGCGCCAGACCACGGCTTCCTGCGCATGGGCCGCGCCGACAAAAATCCCGAAAATCCCGTCAAGGAAGCTTGACTGATCACCCGCGGCTTCCATTTGACGGTCCATTTCAGCCTCTTGGGCCAGTTGGCGTTTGATCTCGCCCATTTCCGTCAGGCCAAGAACGCCGCCGACACGTGTCGGGTCGATGCCGTATTCGGACGGCAGGACGATGGTGACAAGAAGTGCGACAGCCGCAACAGCCGCGATTGCTGTCGATCGCAAAAGCTGCGCCGTGCTGGGCAGTTCCTCAAGCGAAGGCTTGTTTGCATTGAACATAGGAAGTTTCCTTTCAAACGGCCACGACGTAGCCGACGATTTGATAGCCCATCAGAATGAACCCGAGGGTCATCATGATAACATTTGCGGTGTAGGCCTGACGCAGGAAGGCGGGTTTGCGGCGCCAGTAACCCATGACGATCAGGATGACGGCGAGTGCCAGAATCTGCCCGATCTCGACGCCGACATTGAACGCCAGCAGATTGGGCAGAAGCCCATCAGACGCGATGTCGTAGTCAAGGATCTTGGTGGCCAGACCTGTCCCGTGGAAAAGCCCGAAGATCAGGGTCGCGGCCATTGTATTCGGCTGAAACCCGAACCAGCGCTGATGGGCACCCAGATTGTCGAGCGCCTTGTAGACAACCGACAGGCCGATGATGGCATCGACGATATAGGCGTTCACGCCCCAGCCGAACCAGACGCCAAGCAGCATCGTGGTTGAATGGCCAAGGGCGAACAGGCTGACATAGATACCGACGTCCTTCATCCTGTAAAGAAAGAAAACGACGCCGAGCAGGAACAGGATGTGATCGTAGCCCGTCACCATGTGCTTGGCGCCGAGATACATGAAGGGAATGATGTTCACCCCCCAGATTTCTTGAATATAGCCCGCGTCACCTTCCGTGACGTTATGGGCAAGGGCCTGACTGACGTTCAGGATGAACGCCGCCAGCACCATAAGGATCAGGGCGGCCAACTGGCGTGTCGCCAGGGCGCGCTGAACCCGTGAACTGGAAATCATGGATACGTCTCCGTTGTGCATTTGATTGATCGGTAAAGCCGCAAAGTGCAGCCGCGATCATGCACGCGGGGGGCGTTCGATCCGGAAATTGGGATGCGGGCCTTGCCGCGAAGGCCGAAGGCGCCGAGCGTCCTTGTCTGTAAAGAACGGCTGCGATCCGGTGCTAAATGCAAGGAATGCCGTGCTGTGATCGTGGTCCGCAGCGTCGTGGTTGTGGCCGTGCATGGCCCAGGAAAGGTCTTCCTCAACGCCGTGCGAATGTCCGTGGTAAGCGATCATCTGGATATGGGTCTGGATCGTTCCGACGAATGCGGCAGGTGCATGGGTGGCCGCAGGCATGACGGTCCAGACCACAAGCGACAGGTAAAGAAGCGCGGCAAACGCCATCTTTCCAAATCTCTTTGCGAATGTCATCGTTCCTGCCTGCTCTGCCAATACGCGGCACGCTTCTGGTGCCGTCTTGCCTGACCCCTGTCAGAGGTTTTCAGGGACCTTATGACAAAGCCGCATATCCATGCAAGCAGTCCGGCCTTGTCCACTCAGCCGATCCGCGCCGATGGGAAGATGTCGGCGCATCCTGCCGTTTGCGCGACGATGGGCTGTCGGCAATTTCCATCAGGTCTTTGCTGAATGATGTGTTGGACCTTTGCGACCGGTTCAGCGGTCAGGCCGCCGCCAAATGATCCGCCATTGCACCAACATCTGTGGCGCTGTCGGAATTCGGATCAAGGGCAGGGTCCGCCCGGTGCGATAGGCGGGCGGACCAATGATCAAAAACGATAAGCCAGCGTGAGCCGCGCAATACTGGACACTTCCAGCCCGCAACCGCCGCTGCAGCCATTGTTTGGGTCCGTGCCGTTTCCGACGACATCCGACAGGTCGCCGAACATCAGATCGCCCGCAACACCATAAACGTGGACACCGCTCTGCCAATCGTAGCCGCCGGTGACGCCGATCATGCTACCTTTGGGTGATGGTTCTGGAAGCCCGTCTGCGGGATCGTGGCAATCGTATTCGTCACCGTCGAACCCATCGCAATAAAGGGCGCTGCTGGTCGTGTAATCAAGGCTGCCGCCGACATAACCACCGGCCCATTCCGGCGCCGCAGCCGTTATATTGACCGTGGATTGGGCGGCAAAAGTCGGAAGCTCGTCAGCGACTGCGGCAACCGTGGTCGTTGCCAAGGCTGCAATGTTTGCAAGGCCAAGTGATTATATCAGTTTCAATTTTTCGCCATGCAAGGATACGTTCACTAATAAAGGGCCCCGACAAAGCATGAAAAAGGCAAAAATGCCAAATACATATGTCATATCCTGTTTATTTTTTGCCGTGCGGCATCAATTTCGCAATCATAGCGCCAAGTCACGGCACGGCACCGACGTTAAATCGCCCTGCGACTGAATGGCGGCCCGGCGCCAAATCGTCGAATTGCAGCTGGCATGACGCCCGCACGCCCGCTTGACCTCGCCGCTGCCTGTTAGAAGGTCCGACAGACGTCCGACCTTTGTCCGACGGATCGCCGACCGCGCAAAACCGCACAAAGCCCCTGCTTTGACCCATGATTTGGGCCGGTGGCCGCCCGACAACCGGTCTTTGCCGGGCATCATCACGTCAAGGATCATCCAATCGAAGCGCCACCCCGACGTCATCGCGACTTGTACCCAAGGGGGGCGATAACATGAAACGCAAGACAAGTCTGAGCCTTGGTTCCGTCGCAACAGCCGAACGACCGGACGGCTGGGGGCCGGGCCACATGATGCACGGTGGAGCGGCGGGACGTGGGCCGATGCAGGCCATGGTCAATAACCCGGTCTGCAATTCATGCGACAGCGGTGCCGAGGGGACGCAGCCTATGGCCGTACGGCCCTTTGCCATGCTAGACGGAAATAATGACCGCGCGGATTCAAAGGGTACGCAGGCATAACCGATACGCCGTAACAGTCGCGACAAGACGTAGCTGGCGCCTTCTCCGCACCAGCCCGACGAAAAAGAGAGCCCTGACCAATGACCGTTCCGCAAGCCGGTTCTGCAAAACAACGTCATGCAGCGGATGATCTGGCCCACCGGCTGACCCATGGGAAAGACGGCGAAATAACCCATTCCCGCTGCTGCCCTTTTTCAACACCGGCAAGGACCATTGATATGACTGCGAAAGATTCACCCGATCTGCCCCTTGATCTCGGACGTGATCCGGACAGGCCGGGAGCCCTTCGAAAGGGGCCGCGTCACGGGCTCCGCAAACGGTATCTGCTTGTTCTGCTGATCCCGGTCTTCATGTTTTCGGGCGGGGTGATCGGCATGTATTACCAGCCGCCCGCGCTACAGAAATTCTATGCGCTGACCGGCTTGCAACCCGGCGGCGGGGCTGACAGCCCGATTGCGCTGCCACCCGACATCGCACTGCCGCAGGAGATCGCCGAAACGTTGCTGCCGACGGATGTGGTGGGGCTGGCGCGGCTGATGCCTCGCGGCGACGTGGCCATCGTGGCGGCACCTTACGGCGCGGGCGACGCGCGTGTGGCCGAGATATTGGTGGCGATAGGCGACACCGTCACGCGCGGTACGCCCGTTGCGCGCCTCGACAACGGCGCGGCGCTGGAAGGCGGGGTGCTGACGGCCGAGGCAAATCTGGCGGTGCGGCAGGCGACACTGGCCCAGATCCGCAGCGCCGTTGCGGCGAGCCGTGCAGAGGCGCAGGCGACGCTTGATACGGCCCGCGCCGCAGCGCGCGAGGCTGCGACAAACCTTGCGCGGACCCAAGACCTTGTCGACCGCGGCGTTTCTACCAGCGCCACGCTGGATGCCGCCCTTACGGCAGCCGAGGAAGCAACGCTCGCGGTCCGGCGCGCAGAGGCGACACTGGCCCGTTTCACCGCCGGTGCGCTTGACGATCAACCCGATGTCGTCGTCGCGGCCCGCAATGTTGCTGCCGCGCAGGCAGAGGTGACCCGCGCGCAGATGGATATGGCCCGTGCCGAAGTGCGCGCGCCCGTAAGCGGCACGATCCTCGAGATCAACGCCACGCCGGGCCAGCGCCCCCCCGCCGAGGGCATCATGGAGATGGGCGACACCGGCGTGATGATGGCCGAGGTCGAAATCTGGCAGGACCGCGTCAGCGCGGTCGCCGTGGGTCAGCCGGTGGAACTGGCCGCACCCGCGCTTGGCCAGTCGCTGCGCGGCACCGTGCAAAGCATCGGTCTTACCGTGGGGCGGCAGGGCCTGATTTCGGACGATGCGGCGGCGAATTCCGACGCGCGGGTGATCAGGGTTCTGGTCGCGCTTGATGCGGGGTCGTCATCGCTTGCGGCGCGGTATGTCGGCCTCGAGGCCGTGGCGCGTATCGACACCGGCGCATTCACGCGGGCCGCGCAATGAGCCGGATTCTGCAATGGCTTTTTGGCCGCCTGCCCATTGGCTGGCTGCAACTGAGCCACAAGCGCGGGCGGTTCATGGCCGCGCTGTCGGGTGTCGCCTTTGCCAATGTGCTGGTTTTCGTCCAGCTTGGCATTATGAACTCAATGGCGACTGCGACACTGCGGCCTTACGCGTTTTTCAACGCCGATATCATGATCTCGGCGGCAGATGCGAATGCGCTGGCAGAGGGCGAAAATGTCGCCCGGCAGTGGATGTTGCGGGCCTTTGCCGATCCGGACGTGATTGCCGGGACGGGGCTTTTCATCGCCAACGCGCCGCTGAAACGGGGCGACACCGATATCAGTCTCACGACCTTCGGGATCGACCCCAGCCAACCCCAATTCGTCGCACCGCAGATCGCGGGCAACATCGCGTCCCTGCAGGTGCAGGACGTCGCAATCCTGGACCGGCTGGCGCGCGGCATTTCAAAAGAAGCCGCCGCCGCGATCCGGCCGCAGACGCCCTTGTCCTTTGAGACGCAGAACCGGACCCTGACGGCGCTGAATACCTTTGCCGGCGGCGGCGGCTTTGGCGGGGATGGCTATATGTTCGTCTCCAACCAGACCTTCTTGTCGCTGTTCGCATCGCGCAGTTCGGCCGCGCCGGACCACATTCTGTTGCGGCTGCGTCCCGGCGCCGATGTCGCGACCGTGGCAGAGCGACTGCGCATTCTGATTTCGGACGACAGCTTGCGCATCCGCAGCTATGGCGACGCCGCGCAGGAGGACCTGCGCTATCAGCAGACCAAGCGGCCCACCGGCATCATCTTTGGTTTCGGCGTGCTGATCGGCGTGCTGGTGGGGCTGGTCATCGTCTATCAGGTGCTGTCCGCAGACGTGGCGGACCATCTGCGCGAATATGCGACCTTCAAGGCAATGGGCTATGGCCCGCGGTTTTTCCTTGGCATTGTCGTCGAGGAGGCACTGGTGCTGGGGGTCCTCGGCTTTTTGCCGGGGCTTGTCGTCGGCACCGGTATTCTGACTCTGATGGGCAAGGCCACGACCTTGCCGCTCGCGATGACGCCGGGGATGGCGGTCACCGTCTTTGCGGGGACCGTGGTTTTTTCGGTCCTGTCGGGGGTCATCGCTACCCGACGCCTTGCAGCGGCTGATCCTGCCGATCTGTTTTGAGGAGCCACCATGAATAGCAGCATGATCATCGAGGCGCGCGGGATGAACCATTGGTTCGGCACCGGTGAGGCGCGCAAGCAGGTCCTTTTCGATATTGATCTCAGCCTGCCGCGCGGCAGTTTTACCGTGCTGATGGGGCCGTCAGGATCGGGAAAGACCACGGTTCTGACGCTGCTTGGTTGCCTGCGCGGGGTGCAGGACGGGTCTGTGCAGTTGATGGGACACGCGTTGAAGGGTGCGACAGAGGCCGAACTGACCGTGTTGCGCCAGCGGCTGGGGTTTATCTTTCAGTCCCACAATCTGCACGAAAGCCTGACCGCGCTGCAAAACGTCGTCATGGGTGTTCAGGTGCGCCCCGGCGTGGCAGACGATCTTGCGCGGCGTGCGGCAGCGCAGGCGCTTGGGCTTGTGGGCCTGTCCGACCGACTTGATTATTTACCTGCCAACCTGTCCGGCGGACAGAAACAGCGCGTCGCGGTAGCCCGCGCCCTGGTCGGCAACCCCGACATGATCCTTGCGGACGAACCGACCGCCGCGCTTGACAAGGACAGCGCAGCGGATGTGGTCGACCTGCTCAAGCGCCTTGGCGCTGCGCGGGGCACGACGACACTGCTGGTCACGCATGATAACCGCATCCTTGATCGCGCGGACCGTATCCTGACACTGGAAGATGGAAGGATTGTCACCACGACGGATAACCCCTGATCCTGTCCATGTGCCCGGGCAGGCATTGCGACTGAAACGCAGATCATGCGTAGCGGGCCACCCATCCCGATTTCCCCCGAACGGCGATTGCAACCTATCTCAGCATGACGCCCGAAATGGGTCGATGATCCGGGACGTCGTAACGCGAACTCTCCGACATCTGCGGTGCCCACTGCCTGCGCATTGCCAAAGCGCAGCATTTTGAAAAGTGGGCTCTGCGCTGCCGCACGCGCGTCCGCTCTGCTTGGTGTTCTTCCTGATTTTGCGTGCCGTTTTTGTCGTCGCGCATCACCGCGTTCCCTTCGGTGATGGGGGTAACCTTTGGATCTGAGTAAGCCCCATGCCAAGGGAGCTGCGGACTGCTATCGTGGCATAGGGGGACTCAAACGCGCGTCAATGACGTCAATTTCGCATCTGGGTTCTTGAGAAGCGACTGTAGTTCCGCATTGCCACCAATCAGCATTTTATCCACGAAAATCATTGGAAAGGTTGCCCAACCCGACCACATCTTGAGGGCTAGTCGTTTGTGCCACTGTGAAGTGTAGCTGCCATATTCCAGATACTTGAATTCAATTCCTGCATCTTGCAGGGATTTGCGGGCCTTTTTGACGACTGGGTTTTGTTTCATGCCCACGACGACGACACCGTTCGCAGCTACCGCTTGGCTGACCTCTTGCACAATGTCGCTGTGATAGGTGCTGACTGTCTCGTTAATGGCGGGGTGGATAGCGTCAGGGCTTAACAGTGGGCGCATTTATAAAACTTTCTGCTGATTCCGTTGGTTGGTTTCGACGTATCGAAACTTTTCCGACACCTAAAGCGCCAAACGTGTTTCTAACTTTCCGCATGGTATATCCAATCATGGCCCATGGACGACCTTGGCCGGATCGCCGCAAAGCTGCGGTGCAGGATTTTCCCTGTGGCAAAAGACGTATCCGTCCGGTCTGACTGCCCTGCCTGCATGATGGAGTGGGTGATAGTGTTCACCATCGATAGTGGACATCTTGAGGGTTGTGATGGCTGGGAAGAAGGGTTTGAAGAAGCGGGTCTGGTCGGATGACGAGAAGCGCACGATTTGCGCGCAGACGTTGACGCCGGGCGTTTCGGTTGCACAGGTTGCCCGCCGCTATTCGATGAACGCGAACTTGATTTTCAAGTGGCTGAAAGATCCCCGGTTTGCGCTGGTGGAGAGCGGACCGTCGCCAGAGGAGAGTATCGCTCTTGAAGGCGTTTTCCTTCCTGTCGAGATAGAAGCGTCCGCTTTGGAAGGCCCGACCGCTCCTGCGCGAATGAATGACATGGCGGCTGATCCTGGACCTGCTGTTTTGGCGCAGCGCGTGGACATCGCGCTGTCGGACGGGCGGCGCATTCTGGTGGAAGGCCCGACGTCGCTGGTATCTGTCATGGGCTTGGTGCGTGGGTTGACGACATGATCCCAGTGCCAAGCAACACGCGGGTTTGGCTGGCGGCTGGCGTTACGGATATGCGGCGTGGCTTCAACACGCTGGCCGCACAAACGGAGAAACTGCTGGCCGAGGACCCGTATTCTGGCCACCTGTTCGTCTTTCGGGGTCGCAGAGGTGACCTTTTGAAGATCATCTGGTGGGATACGCAGGGCGCATGCCTGTTCATGAAACGCCTCGAGAAAGGGCGGTTCGTCTGGCCTGCGGCCAAGGACGGAAAAATCTGTGTCACGGCGGCGCAATTGTCGATGCTTCTGGAGGGCATTGACTGGCGGACGCCTGCGCGGACATGGCGGCCGTTGCAGGCCGGATAAGTCAATAAAACATGGGTTTACGCGTATTTTGTGTTCCGTTCAGAAGGCTTTTCGGATATAAAATGCGCATGCGCGCGACGTTCAAATCCCTGCCTGAAGACCCCACTGAGCTGCGCGCTGTCAGCGAGTTGATGGCGGCCGAAATCAAGGCGCAGGCCTATCAGATCGAGAAACTGAAGAAGGAACTGGCCGCTCATCGCAAGGCCCGTTTTGGCAGCAAATCCGAGACCATGGATCAACTGGCGTTCGATCTTCAGGAAGATACCGAAATTGCTGCCGCCAGCGCGGCGCAAAAGACAGTCCCCGAAACTGATCAAGAGGCTCCTGCCAAACGCACCCACAATCGCGCACCGCTGCCCGATCATCTTGAGCGACAGGAAGAAATCCTGTCGCCGGGTGACGCCTGCGGCGATTGCGGTGGTGCGCTCAAGACGCTCGGCGAGGACGTGACAGAAGAGCTGGAATACGTCCCCGGCCATTTTGTGGTGAAACGGATCGTTCGGCCTCGCATGACCTGCACCTGTTGTGACGCGTTTGCCCAAGCCGAACTGCCCTCACGCCCGATTACCCGCGGGCGCCCGGGGCCGGGCCTGTTGGCCCATGTGCTGGTCGGCAAATATTGTGATCACCTGCCGCTCTATCGTCAGTCTGAAATCTATGCCCGTGACAAGGTCGACCTGCACCGCTCCACGCTGACCGATTGGGTGGGGCGATCAACGGCGCTGATGGCGCCACTGGCCGCCCATATCGGCAAATTGGTTCGGGCCGGACCTGCGCTGTTCGCTGATGATACGCCCGTCAAGATGCAGGCCAAAGGAAAAGCGCAAACGGCGCGCCTTTGGAGCTATGTGCGCGATGAACGCCCATGGTGCGGGCAAGCCCCGCCCTGCGTGTGGTATCAGTTCAGCGTGGATCGCAAGGGCGAGCACCCCTCATCGCATCTCAAGGGATATAAGGGCGTGATCCATGCCGATGGCTTCACCGGGTTCAATGGGTTGTTCGGGACAGATCGCGCCAGCGAGCAGGCCTGCATGGTCC
>NZ_JAFMHJ010000041.1 GCF_017854565.1 Yoonia sp. | reverse complement strand
GCGCTCGGCATACCCGTCACAGAGACCGTGGGATAAGTCTGTCCAGGGAAAGGGGTACCTCGGCCATCAGCCGATTTGTGCAACAGAGTCCCGACAACCCATCGTATTGTTTTGATTGGCGTATTTGCTTTCTTGAACGCCGAACTCAAACTTGAATGGCTGCGTTCAAGTTCGCAGCGTCCAACACGCCACATCTCCACGCCCAACCGACCGTTCAACGGCCATTTAAACCCTATTTAAATGGGGTTTGCGGCCAGTCGACCCGCACAGCGCCTGCGCACCACCACATGCGCCAAAATCGGTGCCCAAGGTCTCATTCAGCCCCTTCTTTGCACTTTCTGCAAACAACTGCCAATTTTCACCGCCCAAAGCCCGCGCCTTGTCATAGCCCTTATTTTTATAACCCAATGTCACGAGTTCCCGGCAATTATCGCCTATTCCCACCAAAACCCTGCACTGCAATACCTACTGTTCCCGTACAATGGGGATATGTCGCACGAAAGTGCAATCTGCGGGCCAAACGGGCCTCAAGCCGGTGCATATTGCATCACGGTACGCTGCGGGCCGCACAATCGCGCGGGCCACCTGATCTTGAAAGCAAGGGCCGAAGCCCCCCCTTGTCCGCCAAATTCGCGCTTATTGCGCCTTGGACTCGAGCGCAGCGAGCCGTGCAGACAGCGCTTCGTTCTCTTCGCGGGCTTTCTGCGCCATGGCGCGCACGGCGTCGAATTCTTCGCGGGTGACAAAATCGCGGTCCGCAAGCCAGCGATCCATCATTGATTTCATCGCCGTATTTGCCTCGTCCTTGGCACCCTGGGCGACACCCATCGCATTGGTCATCAATTGGCTCAGGTCGTCGAAAATCTTGTTTTTGCTCTGCATGGCACTCTCCAATCGCTGTTCTGGTCTATATGGGCCTTGCTGGCCCGGCGCACAAGCCGACAAGGTCGGTTGACTTCACCGCAAGGCCACGAAAGGAATAGCGCCATGTTAGCCGCTATACCCTTCCCCGATATCTCTCCGGAGATCGTGTCCTTCACCGTTTTCGGGCGGACATTGGCGCTGCGTTGGTATGCGATGGCCTATATCGTCGGCATTGCGCTGGGCTGGCAGATCATCAAATTCGCGCTGCGCCGGCCTGCACTGTGGCGGAACGGCCCGCCCATGGCGGTGGCACAGCTTGACGATCTGCTGACCTATATCGTGTTCGGGGTCATCGGCGGCGGGCGGCTGGGCTATGTGCTGTTTTACAAACCGGCGGCGTACCTGTCCAACCCTCTTGATATCATCAAGATATGGGAAGGCGGGCTGTCGTTTCATGGGGGCTTTCTGGGGGTTGTCGCCGGGGTCTACCTGTTTAGTCGCAGGTTCAAGGTGCCCCTGCCCGATCTGGCCGATATCATCGCCGTTTCAGCCGCCCCCGCGATCCTGCTGGTGCGCTGCGCGAATTTCATCAATGCCGAACTGTGGGGCCGCCCGACCGACCTGCCGTGGGGCGTGATCTTTCCGGGTCAGGCCGCACAGCGCTGCGCCACCGCGCTGGAGCCTTGCGCGCGCCATCCCTCGCAACTGTACGAAGCCGGGCTGGAGGGGCTGCTGCTGGGTGCCATATTGCTGCTGCTGGCCTTCCGCTTTGGCGCGCTCAGGAAACCATGGCTGTTATCCGGCGTCTTCTTTGCGGGCTATGGCTTTGCCCGGTTCATGGTCGAATTTGTCCGCCAACCTGATGCGCAATTCGTCACGCTGGGCAATGATCTGGGCTGGGCGCTGCACTATGGCGGCCTTGGCCTGACCATGGGGCAACTTCTCACGCTGCCGATGATCGTCATCGGGCTGGCCGTTGTCATGCGCGCACGGCACAAATGACGGCGCTGCGCGACCTTGTGGTCACGCGCATCGCGCAGACCGGGCCGATCACGCTGGCCGATTACATGGCAGACTGCCTGATGCATCCGACCCATGGCTACTATGCCACCCGCGACCCGCTGGGCGCTGCGGGCGATTTCATCACCGCGCCTGAAATCAGCCAAATGTTCGGGGAACTGATCGGGCTGGCGCTGGCGCAAAGCTGGATGGACCAAGGTGCGCCCAACCCGATCTCCTTGGCCGAACTTGGCCCCGGACGCGGCACGCTGATGGCCGACGCCCTGCGGGCCACGCGCAATGTGCCGGGCTTTCATGCAGCCCTTGCCGTGCATTTCGTCGAAACATCGCCGGTCCTGCGGGCCGCACAGGCGCAGAATGCCCCCCACGCCCAATGGCACGACACCGTGGACACCCTGCCCGATGCACCCTTATTCGTGATCGCAAACGAATTCTTCGATGCCCTGCCGATCCGGCAATTCATACGTGACGGCGCAGGCTGGCGCGAACGCATGGTCGGCGTCACCGATGGCAAGCTGACCCTTGGCCTGTCGGCCCCCGCCCCGCTGGCATTGCTGGAACATCGGCTGGCCGATACCAAGGACGGCGACCTTGTCGAACATTGCCCGGCCCTGCCCGGCATCATCCACGCCATGAGCCGGACGATCGACGCCCATGGCGGCGCGGCCCTGATCATCGACTACGGTGACTGGCAGTCACAGGGCGACACCTTGCAGGCCCTGAGACGGCATGACCACGCCGACCCGCTGGCAAACCCCGGCCACGCCGACCTGACCGCGCATGTCGATTTTGCGGCCATCGCGGCGCAGGCGCGGCCCGCCAAATTCACCCGGCTCACGCCGCAGGGCGTCTTTCTTGAACGTCTGGGCATCACCCGGCGGGCACAAAGCCTTGCGGCCAACCTGACAGACACGGCCCTTGAAAATCACATCAGCGCACATCGGCGCTTGACCCACCCCGCAGAAATGGGTGACCTGTTCAAAGTGATCGGCATCTATCCCGCAACGGCCACCGCGCCCCCCGGACTGGAACCATGACACTCGACATTATTACCGACCCCGCCCTGCATGGCGCGACGCACGGGTTCTTTGCCCGGGCCGGTGGTGCGTCCTCGGGTGTCTTTACCGGGCTGAACTGCGGCTTTGGCAGTTCTGACCAGCACGACATCGTCGCCATCAATCGCGCAAGGGTCGCGACGGCGCTGCAGCTGCCGCCCGATCATCTGGTCGGCGTGCATCAGATACATTCCGCCAATGTCGTCGCCGTGACCGGGCCGCTTGATACCCCCGCCAAGGCCGACGCGCTGGTCACCGCCACCCCCGGTGTCGCCCTGTCCGTCCTGACCGCTGATTGCCAGCCGGTCCTGTTTGCCGACCACAAGGCCCGCGTCATCGGTGCCGCCCATGCTGGCTGGAAAGGTGCGCTGCACGGCGTGCTGGAGGCGACGATCACCAAGATGGAAGCACTGGGTGCCGCACGGGCCGATATCGCAGCCGTGATCGGACCCACGATCAGCCAGCGCAATTACGAAGTCGGGCCGGAATTCAGGCAACTTTTCGTGGACCACGATCCCGGCTATGCGCGGTTCTTCGTGCAGGGCCGCGGTGACCGTTTGCATTTCGACCTGCCTGCCTTTGGTCTGTACCGTCTGAAAAAATGCGGGGTCGCCAGCGCCAACTGGACCCGCCACTGCACCTATGCCGACGAAAAGCGGTTTTTCAGCTACCGCAGGTCCGTTCACCATAAAGAAGCGGATTACGGGCGGCTCATTGCCGCGATCCGGCTCTAATCAAGTCAGCAATGGGGCAGACTTGTGCCGACATCGCCTTGCGTTAAACTTGCATTCATGTCGCGCAGACTATGCTGGGTAAAATCTAGCTTAACTTTCAGAATGTTACCCCCCACACGACCGGATATGGGGCCGATCTGAAACTTTTTTCCGCGTTGCCAAAGTCTTGCCAGTTTGATCGACCAAGTTGGGTCCAATACCGCCACTCCGGGCGTAACAGGCAAAAAGGGCAAAGCAATGAAAGACCGCTGGCAGAAATCCCTCGAAGCTGCAGTCGCAGCCTATGACACGCCTATGCCCTGGGAACGTGGCGCACAGCGTGCAGCGATGATCAGCCGCCGCAGGGTATTGGTGGGCGATGCCAACAGGCCGCAGCCCGCACAAAACCTCCGGGCCTGAACAACCGCCCCCACCACTGGAATAATAAAACCGCGCAAACCTGTGGTCGCGCTGTGTTCTGTTAGCCGCATAGTGCAACAAAGGGCCACAGATTCGGCCCCCCTGCGGCGCCCCTCACACGTGTCGGCCCTCACGCTGTCCAACTGCGCGCAATGCGGCGACAGTGCCGGTTCAAACGAATGAATTGACCGTCTAACCGACAGAAAACACGAAATATTTTGACATGGCGGCGCGATTTAGGGCAGGATCAAAACAATAGTAACTTTCCTCAGACGTTGTCGGTGGGGCCGACGAATGATGTGAAAACCGTTAGGCAATCGCATGGATTCGATCCGTCCCGCTGCTGCGCGTTTTGCAGCAGGCAAAGACAAAAGGCCAAGCCGCGTGCCGCGCGCGCCACACCCCGATGCACAGCCAAGACGCAGCAACGCGCCCTTGCGCAAGTACGAGGTCGCGTATCTGAACGGCGCCGGTAAAATCGAATATGTGACCCGCATGGCACCTGCTTTGCCGGTGTTCGAAGACGCCTTTGGCGCTCTGGGTCATGGCGCAATTCTGCAAACCGAAACCGGGCCGGTCGCGGTCGAGGATTTGCACCCCGGCGACCGTATCCGCGTGGCGAACGGGGGCTATGAAACGCTGTTGTGGCGTGGGGCGATCACGATCAAACCCGATGACCCCAACGCCAGCCCCGAAACCAGCAGCCTGATCCGGATCATGGCAGATGCCTTGGGGTACGACCGCCCCTCGCCTGATTTGGTGCTTGGCCCGACCGCCCGACTTTATCACAAGGCCAACGGAATTCGCGCCATGACCGGCAGCGATGCCGCGTTTATCCCCGCACGGGATTTTGTCGATGGCACCTATATCATCGCCCTGCGGCCCGCAGCGCCGGTGAACGTCTATCAACTTGGCTTTGCCCGCCATCAACGATTGTCGGTCAATGGCATCGACATAGAAAGCCTGCACCCCGGAACGGCATTCGCCCTTGGCCTGCGCGGTGAAATGCTGGCAACCTACCTGTCGCTGTTTCCGCACAAACGCTCGCTCGAGGATTTTGACATCATGCAAAACCCGCGCCTGCGCCTGCGCGATCTGGATCTGTTCGCCGGGAACTAGCTGATTTTCACCGAACGGCCCCAGAAACGCAGCATCAGCAGCACCGCAGCCAGCGACAGGCCCACAACAAGCCCCAGCCACAGGCCGACGCCCCCCATATCCAGCCAGAAAGCCAGCATATAACTGGCAGGCATCCCCACAACCCAATAGCTGAACGTCGCCATGATCATCGGCACGGTCGTATCCTGCACCCCGCGCAGCAGGCCCAGAACCATGACCTGCGCAGCATCCACGATCTGGAACAAGGCCGCGATCATCACCAGACTGGCCCCCACCTGCAACAGCCGCGCGCGCTCAGGCTCGGCCGGATCAATAAACAACGCCACCAGCGTTTCCGGGATGGCCAGAAATACGGTCGACGTCACGATCGCAAACAGGGCGGACAGGCCAATCGCCGTCACCCCACCCCGGCGCAACAGGACCTCGTCCCGGCGGCCCAGTGCCCGTCCGGCCCGCACCGTCGCGGCCTGACTGAACCCGATATGCACCATAAAGGTCAGGCTGGCCAACTGGATGGCAATGCCGTGGGCGGCCAGCTCGATCGGGCCGATCCACCCCATCATCACCGCACTCGCACTGAACAAACCGCCCTCGGCCAATGACGTCAGACCAATGGGCCAGCCCAGCGCAAAGACGCGGGCCATAATCTCGGTGTCGCTCCGCCAGAAATTCTTGAACAGTTCAAATTGCGGCAGTCGGCGCACGATATACACCGCAATCAACAATAACGTGACCGCCGTCACCGAAAGCGACGCAATCGCCGCCCCCTTGATCCCCATTTCCGGCGCGCCAAGATTACCGAAGATCAAGGCGTAGTTGACAACGACATTCATGATTGCCGCGCCAATCGTGGACCAAAGGATAATGGCGGTATGCTCCAGAGCCGCCAAGAATGACTTGAGCGTCATAACCATCAGCGCCGGGATCATCTGCCAGATCACGATCTGCAAATAGATATGCGCCAACGCCGCCACATCGGCATCCTGCCCCATCGCCACAAGGATTTCCTCGGCCCAGAAAAACGGCACCGTGACGGCCAGCCCATAAATGATCGACAGCCACAGCCCCATCCGCGCCACGCGCCGGACCTGCACATCGTCACCATCCTCAACTGCGGCGGCCACCATGGGCGTCACAGCCTGGGCAAAACCCGCCCCGACAATAAAGATCACGAAAAATAATGTGGTCGCAATGGTCGACGCGGCAAGCGCGGTCACGTCATACCACCCCAGCATGATCGTATCGGTCATATGGATCGCAAATTGCGCCAGATTGCTAAGGATCAGCGGCATCCCCAGCCGCAGGATGGCCCGCGTGTGGGCGCGATATGTCAGGGCAAGGGGTTCCATGCGATAGTCATTAGGCTGGATACATTGCTCCGTCCATAGACATCATACACCGGCCTTGCCCCCCTTGGCGTCACATTAGCTCAGGACATCCCGCCAGCCATATCTGGGCGCGAAACCAACCATGCGCTTGGCTTTGTCGTTGGCGTAAAACGTCTCATCGGGGCGCATGTCATGGGTCACGGGCACACCTTGGTAGAACCGCGCGATCACCTCGCCGGACCTGATACCGACCGACATGTCGTCATTGGACACGTTAAACACCTGATACCCCAAACCGTCCGTTTTCAGACAACAATCCACCATATGCCCCAGATCGCGGGCATCAATGTAGGCGAATATATTGCGCCGCCGCCGCGCCGGATCATCCATGAACGCCGGGAAATCCGTCGCATACTCATCCGGCTCAATCACGTTGTTGATCCGCAAGCCGTAGATATCCGCGCCGGTGCGCGCCTGAAATGACCGCGCCGTGGCCTCGTTGCAAACCTTGGACATCGCATAACTGTCGTGGGGCACCGTTGGGTGATCCTCATCCACGGGCACATAATCAGGCTTTACCACACCATCGGCGAAACAAACGCCATAGGTGGTTTCCGAACTGGCAAAGATCACCTTGGGGATACCCAACTTTACTGCCGCCTCGATCACATTATAGGTCGACTGGGTATTGATCCGAAAACATTCGCCATCGGTCCCGATCATCACCCGCGGCACAGCGGCGAAATGCACGACAGCATCATAGCGTGGCACGCCGGTGCCCGCATCCAGCTCGTGAAAATCCGTGAACTGCGACATCGCGCCAATCACCTGGCCCGCATCGGTCAGATCAATCAGCAACTCGGACACGTCCAACCCCGATGGCACCAGATCAGCATTCACCACCACATGCCCCAGGCCCTGCAGATGCGTGATCGCATGCTTGCCCGCCTTGCCAGATCCACCCGTAAAGAAAACCCGCATATCCTTCTCCCTCAAGCCAAGACGCGTATCGACGCGCCCGCCGCCCATGCGGTGATCGCCGCAACCGTTTCGCGGTAAAACAAGGCAAACGTCGCCTCGGTCGTATAACCAAGATGCGGCGTCAGCAAAAGCGTGCCCGCTGCAATCAAATCGGCATCGCGCAGCGGATCATCCACCGGCAGCGGCTCTGCGTCGAACACATCAAGACCCGCCATCGCGGGGTGCCCGACGCGCAGTCCGGCCAATAACGCGGGCGTGTCCACGATCGGCCCGCGCGATGTATTGATAAACACCTGACCCGGTTTGGCAACCGCGAACGCCGCAGCATCCAACAGCCCCTCGCTGCGTGGCGACAATACCAGATGCACCGTCGCCACATCCGATGCGGCCATCAATGCGGCAAGACTGCCCATGCGCGTCACGCCGACCTCTGCCGCGCGCGCATCGGTCAGGTTCTGCGACCACGCGCAAACCTGCATCCCCAACGCGCGACCCAAAACCGCCATCTGCGCGCCGATGTTGCCCAACCCAATCAGGCCCAGCGTCAGCCCCGCCACATCACGGCCCAGCCCCGTTTGCCAACTGGCCGGCCCGTGCAACGCTGCCACCTCTGGCATCAACCGCCGATTAAGCGCCAGCATCATCAACACAGTCAATTCCGATGTCGTCGTCTTGCGGCTAGGCGTGCCGCAAACGGTCACCCCGGCCGCGCGGGCCGCGTCCAGATCAATGGATGCGTTTCTGGGGCCGCTGGTCACGATCAGCCGCAGCTGCGGCAATGCCCCGATCACCGCAGCGGGCATCGGCGTCCGCTCGCGCATCAGACAAATCACATCGAATGGGCGCAACCGCGCAACAAGCGCGGCCTGATCGCTGATCGTGTCGCTGAAAACCGTCACATCCAGCCCGTCCCAATCGGCCAGCCGCAGCGCGGCCCCCGCGTAATCATCCAGCACGGCAATCTTCATGGTGACCCTTTTCTCTTTGACGCAACGCTATGCGACAGATTCACAAAAGGCCAACCTGCTATTTGCGCGTTCGGGTAAATACCATTTTCCGGTCCCGCAACGCCGGTTCCGGATCACTGACGGTGATCCGGTGCAACTGGTCCGGCAGATTGAAAATCATTGCACCACACACGAAACGCCCCGTGAATGGACAACACACGGCGACCCTTGCGACCGCGCAACACATTCGCTGGCCGTTATCCCCTTCCCCGTCTCCCGACGCTCTGCCATACTGTCCCAAATATCAGAAACGAGCAGCACCATGGCAAATGATCTCCTCTCCGGGGCGTCCTCCCCCGACGACTACAACGCCTCGTCCATCGAAGTCCTCGAGGATATGGAGCATGTGCGCCTGCGCCCCGGCATGTACATCGGCGGCAAGGACGAACGCGCGCTGCACCACATGGTCGCCGAAATCATCGACAACTCCATGGACGAAGCCGTCGCAGGCCACGCCACATGGATCGAGGTCGAATTACACGCCAACGGCCACGTCACCGTCCGTGACAACGGGCGCGGCATCCCCACCGATGCGCATCCCAAATTCCCGACCAAAACCGCGCTGGAAATCATCTTTTGCACGCTCAACGCCGGCGGCAAATTTTCCGGCGACAGCTACCAGACCTCGGGCGGTCTGCACGGCGTCGGCTCATCCGTCGTGAACGCGCTGTCCGACCACCTGCGGGTCGAAGTCGCGCGCAACAAAGAACTGTTCATGATGGAATTCTCGCGCGGCATCCCCCAGGCCCCGCTGGCGAAAATCGGCGCGGCCCCCAACCGGCGCGGCACCGCCGTCACCTTTCACCCCGACCCGCAAATCTTTGGCAACCTCACGCTGAAACCCGCCCGCCTGTTCAAAATGGCCCGGTCCAAGGCCTACCTCTTTTCCGGTGTCGAAATCCGCTGGAAAACCGCCATCGACGACAATGAAACCCCGTGCGAAGCGACCTTTAAATTCCCTGGCGGTCTGGCCGATTACCTGAGCGAAGTCTTCGCCGGGGCGACCACCTATTCCGACAAACCTTTCGCTGGCACCGTGTCGTTCCAGGACAAATTCGGCGTGCCCGGCAAGGTCGAATGGGCGATCAACTGGACCCCTGCGCGCGACGGTTTCATCCAATCCTACTGCAACACCGTCCCCACCCCCGAAGGCGGCACCCACGAGGCCGGGTTCTGGTCCGCGATCCTCAAGGGCATCAAAGCCTACGGCGATCTCGTCTCCAACAAAAAGGCCGCGACCATCACCCGCGAAGACCTGACCGCAGGCGCCGGTGCGCTGGTGTCATGCTTTATCCGCGAACCCGAATTTGTCGGCCAAACCAAGGACCGGCTGGCCACCACCGACGCGCAGCGCATGGTCGATGCCGCCGTGCGCGACCACTTTGACAACTGGCTGGCGGCCGACACGAAATCCGCCGGTGCGATCCTTGATTTTCTGGTGCTGCGCGCCGAAGAAAGACTGAAACGGCGTCAGGAAAAGGAAACCGCCCGCAAAACCGCTACCAAAAAACTGCGCCTGCCCGGCAAGCTGACCGACTGCACCTCCAAAGACCGCGCCGGAACCGAATTGTTCATCGTCGAGGGCGACAGCGCGGGTGGCTCTGGCAAAGGTGCGCGCAACCGGGTCAATCAGGCGCTTCTCCCGCTCAAGGGCAAGATCCTGAACGTGCTGGGCGCCGCATCATCAAAGCTGACCACCAATGCCGAAATCAACGACCTCTGCGAGGCGCTCGGCGTTGGCATGGGCACAAAATTCAACGTCGAAGACCTGCGCTATGACAAGATCATCATCATGACCGACGCTGATGTCGACGGCGCCCATATCGCGGCGCTTTTGATGACCTTCTTCTTTACCCAGATGCGGCCACTGATCGACCACGGCCACCTTTATCTGGCCTGCCCGCCGCTCTACCGGCTGACGCAAGGCGCGCGCCGCGTCTACGTCGCAGACGACGCCGCCAAAGACGCCGTGATGGCCAAGGGCCTTGGCGGCAAAGGGAAAATCGACGTGCAGCGATTCAAAGGCTTGGGCGAAATGGACGCCAAGGACCTCAAAGAAACCACGATGGACCCCAAAACCCGCAAACTCATCCGCGTGACCATCCACGACGATCAACCGGGCGACACCGCCGATCTGGTCGAGCGTCTGATGGGCAAAAAGCCTGAGTTACGGTTCCAGTATATTCAAGAGAACGCACGGTTTGTGGAGGAGTTGGATGTTTAGGTGTCCAATCCCATGATCCGTAGCTCTGCGACCCACCAATCCAATGCCTTTTTCAAGACATCTCTCACATCTTGTCCGGAGAGTTTCTCAAGCTCTGTCGGCCAGTATACATCTGAATAGTCCTCTTCCAAGTCAGCAACTTCATTGGATTGGGCAACAATCAGGAATATTGGGGTGTCGTCAGAATGAGAATGTCGACCCTCATGCACTACTCTAGTCCGTTCGGGACGAATAAAATCATAGAACCAATTAAATTGTCCGGCCTCACTTTCAGACTTCCACCTACAGCGAGCCTTTTGAATTGCCTGCCTGACATGTTTTGCCCCATCACGATCCAAGACATCAGAGATACTGTAGAGCAACCCCATTACAGCGGCATAGAGTATCCTGCGCCGTTGATGATCATCCTCGTCCTCCAGCCATTCAACTGCCGCTTCTGTATCTCTTAGCAGAAACCGATATTCAGACATTCTATTTGACCTTGCTGTATGGCAGAGCATCATCCGACCAAACTATCCGCGCGAAAGCAAGCCGTAGGGTGTGTGCTAGCACGCACCGCCCAACCCTATGGTGCGTGTAAGCACGCACCCTACATCACCACATATCCCACATAGGGCAACGCCCGACCCTGGGTGGGTGCGAAGCGCCCTCCCGGGGGAGGGGTTTGAACCGTCTCGGAAATGGTCCGGGGGACCATTTCAGGTTCAAACGGGCGGAGCCCCGGACCGGGAGGGACATGGGGTTGGGGGCGGTTCGCCATTGGATGGGCTTCACCCCCCACAAATCACCCCCTGCACCCCGTGCGTACAGCGTCTGTACAGCGTCTGTACCGGGTCTGTACGGCAAACATATACCGTTTCCAGCACCCGTAGGGCGGGGTTCTCCCCGCCAACCCGCCAACCCGCCATACGAAACGTACGTACGCTGTATGTACGCGATCTGTACGCAATATTGCTTCCGTCGCGGTGGCGGCCCTAGCCCTGCAACGCTTCAAGATACGCCAACAAATCCACGATCGGCTGACTGGTCATGATCGGCTGGCCCGTCTCGGCCTTGGCCGCCACATCGCGCCCTTCAAAGAAGTCGCCATAGACCGGCATCGCGCTGCCGTGGCTGACCAACGGATCGCGTCCGTCAATCCGCGCGATGATGCGGCTTACGGGAAAAACACCGCCATTTCCTGCGGTTAGCTGCGTCAAATCGACGGGCGGCACCACCAGAGATGGCGACATCGGCCCATTGCCCGTGGCTGCTGTCCCATGGCAGGTCGCGCAATAAAACTGGTAGAGCGCCTCTCCGCGTTGCACGTCCTGCGCCGAAACCGGTGCCGCAAGACCCATCATGACGATCCAAGTGAACAAGCGCATCGCGTCCTCCTTAATGGCTATCAAAGCCACGATACCGCCCGGGAAATCGCCTGCTTTGATGCAAATCAACCCCACCTACCGCAGGATCATTCCGCCCACCGCCGCACGGATCACCGTATCCGTATCGTCGCTGTCAGCAGAGACCGCCATCCCGACCAATGCCCCCGGCGCACCACCGAATGCAGCGGCATAATCCTTTGATAAGTCGACACTTTCACTGTGTGCCCCGGTGCCCGCCTGCCGTAGCGCAACAGTGGCGCCTTGCCCCGCCGGGCCATAGGGCGACGGGATCACCTGCCCGCGGGTGTGGTTCCCACCCCATGCATATTGCAGAACGCGGACTTGATCGTTGCCCATCAGGCTGCGGATATTGGCACCTTGGGTTGCATGGGCCTGATCGGGCGGCAGAAAAACGAAATAGATCGAAATATTGCGATCGTCCCCACCTTTCAGCGCCAGATCGGTCGGCGGAACAGATTGCGCAACCGACCATCGCCACGTCGCAGCCCGGGCGCCCCATTCGGCGCGGGGCAACCGGGTCCATGCCAACGATACAGAGCCTTCGGATACGATCCCAAGGTCGGGGCCAAAGACATAGTCATTTGACCCAAACATCTGCAATCGCTGCTCGGCCCAGCCCTTGGCAAAGTCGATGGGGCCTGCAGATGCAGACAGGGCCGTCGCCACGACAAGGGCCGCAGACAGGATCAGTCGCATGGTTTTGTTCCTTTGGCTTGGTTATGCGCAACAATTAGCGCAGAAAGCCCGCCAAAAAAGAAAAAGACAGCTGTCTTCACAGCATTGTCACGTTTGGTTACTGCTGGATGCTTTCCAGATACTCGGTCAAGACCAACAGCCGCATGGGCACTGGCGTACCCAGACCATCAGTTTCAACAATCACCGTATCGCCCATGTCGCCGGCCCCAAATTCCGGCATTGCGGGGCTGAAATGCGCGCCGCGATCCAGGCCGTCAATCGTGCTCATCACGCGGTCGCGCGGAAAGCTTCCGCCGTTGCGGCGGCTGATGGACGTTAAATCGGGCGGTGCAACCGACAATCCGCGCCCGGCGGGGCCATTGCCCGTGGCGTCGCTGCCATGGCAGCCCGCGCAATCGGCCAGATATGCCGTGCGCCCGTCTACTGGTTCCTCGACGCAGGCGCCCAGACCGAATGCCGCGAGGATGATGAAATACCGCATGACTGCCTCCTTGTTTTAGGCCACGATAACAAAGGCAGCGGCGCACCGCCATGATCTAACGCGCCCTGCCGGGCCGAAACAGCGAAGGATGGCCAATGCCACATCACATTTTGATCATGCTGGCCGCCGGGATTGGCGTGCCGGTTCTTGCGGCGCTCAATGCGGCCTTGGGGCGGCAGATCGGATCGCCGGCAGTGGCCGCGTCGGTTTTGTTTGTCGTGGCCTTCGGCGTCGCCGCAGCAACTGCGCTTTTGACCAACCCACAGGCCATCGCAAAATTGCCCACCGCCCCGCGGCATCTGTTTTCAGGTGGCGTTCTGGTGGCGTTTTACGTGCTTGCGATTACATGGATCGCACCAACGATGGGTGTCGGCAACGCGGTGTTCCTTGTGCTGCTTGGGCAACTTATTTCAGCCGCAGCCATTGATCATTTTGCATTGTTCAACGCGCAGAACGCGCCGCTGACCCTGACCCGTGCGGCGGGTATCGCGCTGATGGCCGCAGGCGTGTTCGTTACGCAGCGAGCGTAAGGGCAGAAGCCCAAAGCGCATCGGCCACATCCAGCGCCTTGCGGTCAGCGCCGGGTATGCGCACGCCGTCCCGTGCCGCGACAGCGGTAGCGACACGCGCGAAACGGTCTGCGAAATCATCGCGATAGATGCCGGGGTCCATCAGGATATAGAACTGCCCAAGCCCATGCGGCGGCCCGTCCAGAAGCTTGAGGCGGCCGATGTCCAGCGAATTGACCGGCCCGGTCATGCCCGCCGCCAACAGCTCGGCCATCAGGCCAAAGCCCCAGCCTTTGTATCTACCTGCGCTGACCAACGCCCCCTTCAGGGCGACCTCCGGGGATGTTGTGGCCATCGGCGTCAACCGCCCAGCCTGGCGGGATCGGCTTGCCCGCAGCCTTGGCCATCGTGATTTTGCCCAGTGCCACCGCCGACGTGGAAAAATAAAAATGCCACGCAGGTGCGCCGTCGCCCGGCACGGTCATTGCGATCGGGTTGGTGCCGATGACGGCGGTCTTGCCACCCGGCGGCGCAACAACGGGCGACGCATTGGTGAACCCCATCCCAATCAGGCCCTCGGCGGCAATCTGTTCGGTAAAATAACCCAATGAGGTACAGGTATGCGCATGGGCCACGGCCAACGTCGCCGCACCATTTTCGCGCGTCGCGTCGATTGCCATGGGCATGGTGGCGGCAAAGGCAGGCTGCGCAAAGCCAAAGCACGCATCAGACATCACCGCGCCGGGACGCGCACGGCTGACGACGGGATCAACGGTGCCATTGACCCGGCCTGACGCCAACTGGGTGCAGTAGCTTTCGAGGCAATACACCACAGATCACCTTGCCCAGCGCCTCGGCATGGGCGACGGCGCGGGAGACATGGCGCGCTTGCATGTCGCCCGCACCATGCGCGATCAGCGCTGCGCGATCAGCGCTGCGCGACTTTGCGTCTCTATCTCGGTAAATGCGATTTTCACAGGGCCTCCAACACGCCGCCGGTCATGCGGATCTGGCGATCCATCCTTGCGGCAAGTTCCAGATTATGGGTGGCGATCACAGCGGCAAGCCCGGTATCACGCACCAACGTCATAAGCGTGCTGAACACCCGCTCAGATGTATCGGGGTCCAGGTTGCCTGTCGGTTCGTCCGCCAACAAAAGCGCGGGCTCATTGGCAAGCGCGCGGCAGAACGCCACCCGTTGCTGTTCGCCCCCTGACAGCGCCGCAGGACGGTGACTGGCGCGGTCCGCGATGCCGACCCGGTCCAGCAGCGCCATTGCACGCGCCTTTGCCGCTTTCTCGGACGCGCCGTTCGCCAATTGCGGCAATACGATATTTTCCAAGGCACTGAATTCCGGCAATAAATGGTGGAATTGGTAGATGAACCCCACCGTTCCACGCCGCACTGCCGTGCGCTTGCGGTCCGATAAATGGGTCATGTCTGTCCCCTCGATCAACACCGTTCCCGCATCCGGCGTGTCCAGCAGACCCGCGATATGCAGCAAAGTGGACTTGCCCGCACCGGATGGCGCCACCAGCGCGACCACCTCGCCGGGTGCCACGCTCAGCGATGCGCCTTGCAGAACCTTCACTTCGTTTGGCTTGCCCAGATTATACGTCTTTGTCAGGTCCCTGACCTGCAATGTTGGATTACTCATAACGCAGTGCCTCTACAGGGTTCATGCGGGCCGCACGACGGGCAGGAAAGATCGTGATGATCCATGACAGCCCCAAAGACAGCGACATGGCCTTGACGACATCCGACAGGTGCAATTCAGCAGGTACGTTATAAATACCGCGGATGGACGGGTCCCAGACACCTCCGCCCGCGACATAATTCACAAGGCTGAATATCTGGTCGATGTAGATCGCAAACAGACAGCCCAGCAGCACGCCAAAGAATGTCCCGATCGTCCCTATCCCAGCCCCACAGATAAAGAATATCCGCAGGATCGACCCTTCGGTCAGGCCCATTGTCCGCAAGATACCCACATCGCGACCCTTGTTTTTGACCAACATGATCAACCCGCTGATGATGTTCATCGACGCCACCAGCACAAGGATCGACAGGATGATGAACATCACGTTATCCTCAATCGTCAACGCCCGCAGATAACGGCCAACCCGATCCTGCCAACTGTAAGCCCATGTCCCCACACCCGCAGCATTGGCGATCACCTGCTTTAGCTCTTCGGAACGGTTGATATCGTCCAGCCGCACTTCAAGTTCGTCCGCGACGCCATCTCGGTTAAAGATCAGCTGCGCGGTGTCGAACGGCAGATAGGCACGGACTTCGTCTATTTGGTAGCGTCCGGTCGAAAAGATGAACACCACATCATAGGCATTCACCCGGGTGCTGCGCCCCATCGGCGTGATCGCACCAGAACGGATAGTGAATTCAACGCGGTCCCCGATACCGACGCCCAAGGTCGCCGCCAACGCAGAGCCAAGCGCGATGCCATTGGGCAAATCGTCGATATTCCCGATCGTCCGTTCACTTTGCACAATCGCGTCCGACTGTTTGAGATCTTCAAGCTTGATCCCATAAATATCGGCCAGCGTGTTGCGGCCAAATGCGCTGGCCATCGACTGACCACGCACCAATGGCGCAACACTTTGCACGCCTTCGACCGTCATGATGCGGTCGGCCATCCCCTCGAAATCCTCGATCACCTCGCGGGGGCGCACGACGGTGACGTGGGCATTGGCCCCGACAATCGTGTCAATGAATTCTGCCCTGAAGCCAGACCGCACAGCAAGTGTCGCAATCAAGGCGAACACCGCCAGTGTCACGCCGATCAGGCTGATCCAAGTCATAACGCTGACGCCACCTTCGGCGCGTTTGGCGCGGATATAACGCCACGCGATCATCCATTCGAATTTGGCAAAGGGGGCGGTGCTTTTCACCGTGGCCATGACTGCTCCTGCATCAATTTGGGCGCAACGTGGGGGCAGATGGCGCAATGGTCAAGGCGCGTTGGCGTGAACTGCTAGCGTTGGGCACCCGCAAGTTTTGGAATGTGGCCCGGCGTCTGCGTAACCAACGTGGGCCGGGTTGTCGGCGGCTCAATCCGGATGGCGGGTTCGTGGCGTGCTGCCGCCTTGTTTTTCGCGTAGGGACGCCGACGCATTGGGGAAATGATCAGACCGAAAAGTGCAGCAATCACGGCCCAACCGCCCAGAAACCCTGTCCCGGCAGATGCCGCGCCAGCCACGGTGACTGGGACAGCCGGTGTAAAATCAACCCATGTGGCGCGCAGTGTCTCCACATCCGCCATACGGTGCGGCAGGGTCAGCCGGACCAATGGGGATGCATCGCGCAACAGTATCAGATCTTCGACAAGGCGGGCATGGCGGGCGATGGTCCGACGCATATCGGCCTGACGGCTGGCAAGAAACGCGGTGCCTTCAAGCTGCTCCAACGCGTCTTCGCGTCCAAGGCCAGAGGCCAGCGCGGAGGCGTCAAAATCCTTGACCACGACTGTCAGCGCATCCACCTGCCCGGCCAGCCGTTGCAGGTATTGCTGCGAAAATTCAGGGAATTGCGACAGGGTCATACCCCCGGCAAGCCCACCTGCAAGACAAAGAGCCCTGATCATTTCAGGGTGCCGTTGCGGAAGATTGTTGTCATCTGCGGCCTCAAGACATTCTATTTCTCGCAGATTAGCAGAGAATTCGCGCGCCACGAATGATTAACGCCGCTATGCGCGGGTATCCGCATCAGACCGCAACCAATTCACCACATTGGCCGCGTCCCGATCAGGCGGGAACACGGGATAGAATACCTTTTGCACCCCCCATCGCGGGCGACCATTGTCAACCGTCTGAGCAAACGCTGCCCGTCGGCGATCAGCGTGGGCAGCGACGTCGTTTTGCCGAACGCCCCATCGGCATCCGACAATAGCGGAAAAGGCAAATGCAGCCGCGTGCGCCGGGACTTTCATCCCAATCACCAGGCAGCGCCCGGTCAGGGCGGCCCGTCATCGGGTAGACACAGACCACTGCGACACCCTGCAAGCCACCAGGATTGACCATTTTTCCCGATGTTGCGGGCAGATCAAGACCGGGCAATGCCATGCGCCCAGATGATCGGCAGCTCTGCCATCCGTCGGGGCGGAAATCAGGGACCAGTCCACCCCGGCTATGGTTACGCAATGCCCTTGTAAATTTCGACGATGCGTTCGATTGCCACTTCTGGCGATAACTCTTCGCTTTCGCCCGTGCGACGGCTGGTCAGTTCGACAACCCCGTTTTTCACGCCTCGCGGTCCGACCGTGATCCGCCATGGCAGACCAATCATATCCATTGTGCCAAACTTCGTCCCGGCCCGTTCGTCGCGGTCGTCGTACAGCGGCTCCAGCCCTGCGGCAGTGATCTTTGCGTAAATATCCTCGGAGGCGGCATCACAGGCATCGTCGCCAGTACGCATGTTGAGAATACCGACGTGAAACGGTGTCACACCTTCGGGCCAGATGATGCCCTTGTCGTCGTGCGACGCTTCGATGATAGCGCCCAGCAGGCGTGACACGCCAATGCCATGGCTGCCCATATGGACAGGCACCTGC
Organism: Yoonia sp.; assembly: GCF_017854565.1. Classification (GTDB taxonomy): domain Bacteria; phylum Pseudomonadota; class Alphaproteobacteria; order Rhodobacterales; family Rhodobacteraceae; genus Yoonia. The sequence goes on along the minus strand of NZ_JAFMHJ010000041.1, from coordinate 7,809 downwards.
CCGCCTCTACCGTCATCGACCACAGCACCCAACGGTTCGGAATATGTCGTCCCGAAGTAGAATATCTGACCAACTTCGATCCCGCGCGCTGTGCGCTTGTTCGCCTCTGGCACCTTGGCGAATTCATCAGGCACGTGGGTTTCATCGGTGCGGGCGTATAGCGATGTAAATTCTTCCATCACGGCCTGACACTGTGCCACGTCATCGAAATCAATATCACGCTGGCCCATTTTGATGTCTGTAACGGCGCTGTCATAGAACACTTCACTTTCGCCAGTGTCCGCCAGCACCAGAAATTCATGGGTATAGTCGCCACCGATCGGGCCGCTGTCAGCGCGCATCGGGATCGCCTGCAGACCCATCCGTTCATAGGTCCGCAGATAGCTGACCAGATGGCGATTGTAGGCGTGCAGCGCGTCTTCTTTGGTCAGATCAAAGTTGTAACCGTCCTTCATCAGAAATTCGCGGCCACGCATCACGCCAAAGCGCGGGCGGACCTCGTCGCGGAATTTCCACTGGATTTGATAGAGGGTCAGCGGCAGGTCCTTGTAGCTGCTGACATGGCTGCGAAAGACATCCGTGAACATTTCTTCGGCCGTCGGGCTGAACAGCATATCGCGGCCATGCCGATCCTTCATGCGCAGCATCTCTTCGCCGTAGCCGTCGTAGCGGCCACTTTCGCGCCACAGGTCCGCCGATTGCAGCGTCGGCATCAGCATCGGGATGTGCCCGGCACGCACCTGTTCTTCATGCACAATGTTTTCCAGCTTGCGCAGCACCTTAAAGCCCAGCGGAAGCCACGAGTAGATCCCCGCGCTTGCCTGTTTGATCATCCCCGCCTGCAACATATAGCGGTGACTGATGATCTGTGCCTCGCGTGGCGTTTCTTTGAGAACAGGCAGGAAATAGCGGCTCAGGCGCATGGCGGGACCCTTAATCAATATGGTTTGGGGTCCGGTTTAGGGCGCACGTTGCGGCGTGGCAAGCAGATGAATGGGGCCTGCGATGCGATTGGTTGCTGTGCTATCATGCAATTGTGATGCGCGCTCGGGCCAAAGCCCCAAATTAAACGACTATTGAGCTGCATCGTCCTGTACCATCCGCCCACAGCAGGAGCATGACATGACCCGACTGAAAAGCATCATAGTCCTATTGTTGATGGCAGCCCCCCTGACCGTGCGGGCAGCACCGATCAGTTATGACCTGCAAGCCGAAAAATCCGAGGTCGGTTTTGTCTATTCCCTGAGTGGCGCGGAAAACCGGGGCAGCATGCCAGTGCAGGCGGCACGGATCATGATTGACTTTGATCAATTCGCCAATTCCCGGGTCGAGGTGGTGGTTGACGTCACCCGGGCGCGCACGGGGCTATTCTTTGCGACCGAAGCGCTGAAGGCCGCCAGCGTTCTGGACGCTGGCAATTACGCGTCAATCCGCTTTCGATCAACGGCGGTGCGGGCCAATAACCCGCGCAATTTGTCCGAAGGTGGCCAGATCGACGGAATATTGACGATCCGGGGGGTCGCACGGCCCGTGACATTGCAAGCCGCCGTTTTTCGGCAACAAGGCTCTGCAGATAATGATCTGAGCCACCTAAGCTTTCGGATCAGCGGGACGGTAAAAAGGTCTGATTTTGGGGCAGTTGGCTATGCCGACATGGTGGACGATCTGATCCATCTGGACATCGCAGCACGGGTGATCAGGGCGCAGTAAATTGCACCCTGCCCTTGCACTACCGCGATCCATAACGCATCTATCATGCAGGCAAAAATGGATCAGACATGTCACTTCCCGTCCAACAGCAGGCGAAATACTGGGGCATCGCGACTGCCGCGTTCCTGACCATCTTGTGGTTTTTGGGTGATGTCATCCTGCCGTTTGTGCTGGGTGGGGCGATTGCCTATTGCCTTGATCCAATCGCCGATCGGCTTGAACGGATGGGGTGCACACGCGCCGTCGCTGTCACAATCATTACGCTGGTTGCGGCATTCGTCTTTGTCCTGCTGATCCTGCTGGTCATCCCGACGTTGATGCAGCAGTCATCACAACTGATGAACACCGCACCCGAACTGTTCGAGCGGTTGCAAGTGTTCTTGACCGAGCGTTTCCCCGCGCTGATGGATGCCGACAGCGCGATCCGCCAGCAACTCCTAAAGATCGGCGAGGCGATCCAATCCAAGGGCGGAGAGGTGATCAACGGCCTGCTCAGTTCTGCGCTTGGGCTGATCAACGTACTGGTTCTTATCATTATCGTGCCCGTTGTGGCGTTCTATCTGCTTTTGGACTGGGACAACATGACGGCCAAGATCAACGACATGCTGCCCCGCGACCACGCGCCCATCGTTCAGAAAATCGCCAAGGATATTGATCGCACACTCGCGTCGTTTATCCGCGGGCAAGGCACCGTTTGCATCATTCTTGGCACATATTACGCCATGGCCCTGATGCTGGCGGGCCTGAATTTTGGTCTGGTGGTGGGGTTCATCGCCGGGCTGATTTCCTTTATCCCCTATGTTGGGGCGCTTGTCGGTGGCGTTCTGGCCCTTGGCCTTGCGATATTTCAGTTCTGGGGAGAATGGTTTTCCATCGCAATAATCGCCATTATCTTTGGACTGGGCCAGTTTTTCGAAGGCAACATCCTGACGCCAAAACTGGTGGGAGGATCTGTTGGGCTGCATCCTGTTTGGCTGATCTTCGCACTGTCCGTCTTTGGATCGCTATTTGGGTTTGTCGGCATGCTGGTCGCTGTGCCGGTGGCTGCGATGATCGGCGTCGTGACGCGTTACGGGCTGAATCGCTACAAGGAAAGTCGGCTTTATCGCGGCCTTTCCTCGGACGACTGACATGGCTGATCAACTTTATTTTGAATGGCCGACCGGCGTGGCGTTGGGGCCGGATGATTTTTTTGTATCCGAGGCCAACGCACATGCCTACGCGATGCTAAGCATGCCGGACACATGGCCCGAACGCAAATTGGTGCTCACCGGACCAAAGGGTTGCGGCAAAAGCCATTTGGCGCGCATTTTCCAAACCCAAACCGGCAGCGTGACGGTCCAGGCGGCGGCGCTGCCCGCTGACTTTCAAACAGACGCAAGCACCGTCATTGTCGAAGATATGGAACATTTGCCCGTCGGGTCGGAAGAGGCCATGTTTCACCTGCACAACTATCTGCGCAACGCAGGTGGATTGCTGCTGATGACGTCCCAGACCGCGCCCAGCCGCTGGCCCGTTGTCCTGCCCGATTTGGCCAGCCGGATGCAGGCAACCACGATTGCGCAAATCACCGATCCCGACGATCCACTGCTACAAGCCCTAATTATGAAGCTTTTTGCCGATCGCCAAATCATGCCGCCACCCACATTGGCGGCATATCTGGCCCCCCGCATTGAACGGTCTTTCGCTGCCGCCGCAGATATCGTTGCACGTCTGGATGCTGCGGCGCTGGCCGAGCAACGCAAAATCAATGCGGCCCTTGCGGCACGTCTGCTGGACAAGGCGGACTGACACCGCAATACTTGTCATATTGCCGCAACAAATGCGGTGCACAAGGCCATATGATGCAAGCGAATTTTCTCGAAGGGGACTATCCCACCCCCACAACACTCGACATTGATCTCACTTCACCTGCGCGGTTCGTGAACCGCGAACTTAGTTGGCTGGGCTTTAACTGGCGTGTCTTGGAAGAGGCAGAAAACCCGCGCGTGCCCCTGCTGGAGCGGCTGAGGTTCCTTTCCATTTCGGCAGCCAACCTTGATGAATTCTACACCGTGCGCGTCGCTGGCCTGCGCGAACTGGCCCATGCGGGCAACGTCACGCCGGGTCTTGATGGGCTGACGCCCGCCGAACAACTTATCATGATCGACGCCAATGCGCGCGATCTGATGGCGCGGCAACAGAGCGTTTTCAATAACCTGAATGCCGAATTGGCAGAGCAGGATATTCACCTGCTGACACGCGAAAACCTCAGCAGGGATGATATTGCCTATCTTGAGGATGTGTTCCTTGAACAGGTCTTTCCCGTGTTGTCACCGCTGGCCATCGACCCCGCCCATCCGTTTCCGTTCCTGCCCAACGAAGGCTTTGCATTGGCCCTGCAACTGGAACGTACCAGCGACAAACGCCCCCTACGCGCCTTGCTACCCGTGCCCGCACAGATTGACCGGTTTGTGCCACTGCCCGCCGCGAGCGGCTATCGGTTCCTGCCTCTGGAGGAACTGTTGTTACTGCATATCACCAGCCTTTTTCCGGGCTACCAGATCAAAGGCAACTGCGCATTCAAGGTACTGCGCGATAGCGATCTGGAGGTTGAGGACGAGGCCGAAGATTTGGTGCGCGAATTTGAAGTCGCCCTCAAACGGCGGCGGCGTGGCGAGGTTGTCCGTCTCAAAATCTCGGCCGGAGCGCCCACGGCCCTGCAAACGCTGATTATGTCGGAACTGCACGTGACCGAAGAAGCCGTGGTCGAGGTGGATGGGCTGATCGGCATAGCCGACCTTGATGAACTGGTCATGGACAGCCGCCCTGATCTGCTTTGGCCCACGTTCAGCCCCCGCGTGCCGGAACGGGTTCAGGATTTTGACGGCGACATGTTCGCCGCGATCCGTCAAAAAGATATGCTGCTGCATCACCCGTATGAAACGTTCGACATGGTCGTGCGTTTTCTGGCGCAGGCCGCGCGCGATCCAAATGTTGTGGCAATCAAACAGACGCTCTACCGCACCTCCAAGAAATCCCCCATCGTAAGCGCGCTTTGCGAGGCGGCGGAAGACGGCAAATCGGTAACCGCACTGGTCGAACTGAAGGCCCGGTTTGACGAGGCCGCCAATATCCGCCAATCCCGGCGACTGGAACGGGCAGGCGCGCATGTCGTCTACGGCTTTCTGAACTATAAAACCCATGCCAAAATCAGCACCGTGGTGCGCCGCGAGGGTGATAAGTTGGTGACGTACACCCACTTTGGCACCGGGAACTACCACCCGATCACAGCACGCATTTACACCGATCTCAGCCTGTTCACCTGCGACCCCAAACTGGGTCGCGATGCGACAAAAGTGTTCAATTACCTGTCTGGCTATGCCCCGCCCGAAGGTCTGGACAATCTGTCGATTTCTCCGCTGACATTAAAACAAACCCTGCTGGACCGGATCGCCACCGAGGCTGACAATGCCCGCGACGGCAAACCGGCGATGATCTGGGCCAAGATGAATTCGCTGATCGAGACGGATGTGATCGACGCGCTTTATGCGGCGTCTCAGGCCGGGGTCAAAATCAGTCTGGTAATTCGCGGCATCTGCGGCTTGCGGCCCAGCGTGGTCGGTTTGTCAGAGAATATTCGTGTAAAGTCCATCGTCGGGCGGTTTCTTGAACATTCGCGTATCGTCTGTTTTGGCAATGGTCATGCGCTGCCCTCGAAAAAGGCCAAGGTCTATATCAGCTCTGCCGACTGGATGGGCCGCAACCTGAACCGGCGGGTGGAAACATTGGTCGAAATCAAAAACGCGACGGTCAAAGCACAGATCGTCGGACAGGTGATGGCCGCGAACATGGCTGATGTGGCCCAAAGCTGGGTCATGGCCGCCGATGGCAGCTTTACCCGCGCCGTGATCCCCGAAGGCGAGTTTGCGTTCAATTGCCACAGGTTCTTTATGGAGAACCCATCGCTGTCTGGGCGTGGTTCTGCGGGTGCGTCTGATGTGCCGCAGTTGACCCACACCGACGATTGACGGATACGGGCACCCGGACCATGGTCGAGGCGGCACACGGATGGGTAACAGATGACGCAAGAGCAGGACGCGGAAACCATTGACTGGGGTCCCTTTGGTCGCCCGTTGTTCGACGGTGACGCCGTCAAGGGTCTTAGCCGCGTGGGCGTGGTCGATGTTGGGTCAAACTCGGTCCGCATGGTCGTGTTTGACGGGGCCGCGCGATCACCGGCTTATTTTTATAATGAAAAAATCATGTGTGCCTTGGGCGCGGGCCTGTCTGAAACCGGACATCTGAGCCCCGAAGGCCGCACACGCGCCCTGTCTGCCATAAGGCGCTTTGCAGCCTTAGCCGAAGGCATGGGGATTTTGCCCTTGACCGCCGTTGCCACCGCTGCGGTGCGCGAAGCATCAGACGGGCAAGACTTTCGCGATGAAGTCTTGCGCGAAACCGGCATCAAACTCTGGGTCATCGACGGCCAAGAAGAGGCCCGACTGTCGGCCCAAGGTGTATTGCTGGGCTGGCCGGGGAGCTACGGGCTGGTTTGCGACATCGGTGGATCGTCGATGGAACTGGCTGATCTTGCAGATGGCCGGGTTGGGCGGCGGGTGACATCGCCGCTCGGCCCGCTCAAGCTGCGCGAGATCAAAGGCGGCAAAAAGGCCGTCAAAACCTATGTCAGCGAGATCATGGCAGGGCTGCATGCGGACATGGAACAAGAAACCGGCATGCGCCTGTTTCTTGTCGGTGGGTCGTGGCGCGCCATCGCTCGCATCGACATGGAGCGGCGTGGCTATCCCCTGACCGTGCTGCATGAATACAGGATGTCATCGCGACAGATATCGAAAACCGCCGATTATATCGCCAAATCTGATTTGGGTGAATTGCGCCTGCGTGCCAATATATCCGACAGCCGAATGTCATTGGTGCCACTGGCGGTGGTCGTGTTAAAGGAGCTGATGCGCACGTTCAAGCCCAAGGACGTTGCAGTATCATCCTACGGTATTCGCGAGGGGATGCTGTATGAACAAATGCCGCGTGAGTTGCGCGAACGTGATCCGCTGATCGAGGCTTGCCGTTTTGCCGAAGCCAAAGATGCCCGCATGCCGGGTTTTGGCCGCATCCTGTACAATTTCGTCAAGCCATTGTTTCCACGTGCAAACTGGCAACGCAAACGAATCATAAAAGCGGCCTGTCTGCTGCATGACGTCAGTTGGCGTGCGCATCCCGACTACAGGGCTGAAGTCACATTTGACAATGCGACCCGTGCCAATTTGGGCGGTCTCAAGCACTATGAACGGGTACTGCTAGGGCTTGCGTTGATGAACCGTTACACAAACAAGCCCGATAGTTCGCGCTATGAAGCCCTATTTGCGATGCTCACTACCGACCAGATCAAGGAAGCCGAAATATTAGGCAAGGCGATGCGTCTTGGTGCGATGCTTTGGCTTACTCCGGACGAAGAACCGGGCAGCCTGAAATGGAGCGCCAAGTCACGCGAATTGGTGCTGACGCTGACCGAACACGCGCGCCCGCTATTTGGGGAAGTTGCCGAAGCGCGACTGGGGGCGCTGGCCAATGCGTTGGAAGCCACAGCGACCGTAAGATTTAAGGGTTAACGTGATCGACGCGGCGTATGCCACGATCGGACCGTTTAGCCCCCACCGCATGAAACAAATGATCGCGCATACAAAATGGCGCCCCACATGAGTATTCGGCGGTAATATTTGCTTGCTTTTTTGGTCACGACTGTGGGCCGACACCCAACCAACGGGCACAGAAAAATATCGTCATGCTGCGGTTCAAAGATGGGCGAAGGGGGGCATGCGACTGCGAACATGACGAATGCGGTGGTCACAGCCGAGGCGTTGGGGCAGCTCACACTAATAGAGCAGGCCATCGGCGATGGCACACGTGGCACCCCGCAGCAGCGCCGAGAGGCTGCAAACGCCAAGCAAAATGATGAAACCTGCGGTATGGTGCCCACGTTGCTGGTGCCCGGTATCCATGGTGACAGACTGTCTTGGGTGTCGATTGGCGATCAGCCCCTGTTTCTGTGTCGCGCTCGCGCCGCAGATTGCAATGATTGACGGCCCGGCAAACCCGATT
>NZ_JAFMHJ010000090.1 GCF_017854565.1 Yoonia sp. | reverse complement strand
CCCGCCACGATACGCCGCCCTTCAAATCACGCCATCACCCAAATTCCCGCATAGCGCTACGGTGCGGCACGAATGGCTCGACCAATACAGCATAGACTCCGTTGAGGAGGCCCAAGACGACGCCACAAAATGGCTCTGGACTTACAACAACGACCGCCCCAACATTGGCATCGGCGGCATCACCCCCGCCATGAAACTGAAAATGGCCGCGTAAGTTCTACGGTCGCACCCCGCTAAAAATGGGGAGACTACCCTTCGACTTCGCCGCCAGTGAGATCAACGAGGCCACGGTGCGCCAACTTCATCGGGGAGAGTTCATGGATGGTGCCCAGAACGTCGTGCTGATCGGGGGCCCTGGGACTGGCAAAACGCATGCCGCGACAGCCCTTGGCGTGCAGGCTGTCGAGCATCACGACGTTCTGGGCACCATCCATTTGCTGAGTAAACTCTACGAACGGACAAGCGCCGTCATCACCACAAACCTGAGCTTCAGCGAATGGGCCACCGTCTTTGGGGACCCCAAGATGACGACCGCACTCCTCGACCGCCTGACCCACCGCTGCCACATCCTTGAGACCGGCAACGACAGCTTCCGCTTCAAAGCCAGTGTAGCCGTAGCGGCACGGAAAAGGAGGGAGGACAATGATGTCTTGACCCAAGCCTGACCCCCGAAACATGACCTAAAGGTGGCTCACTTCTCGATGGAAAACCCGGCTCACTTCTGCGCGGAAACCAACACACAGGGCCTCGGCGGTGACCAAGCCCGCCGTGTGCAGTTCCGACCGAAGTCTGGCGCCGCCCGGCAATTACAAATTGCAGGACCAGCGCCCATGGTAGAAACGGTCAGACGACACGCACCACCGGTCAACATCATCACGCTATTTTAGCGATAACGACGCAGTTAGTCGAATGCCTGCAACCGTTTCAGCAAAGAGGACGTATCCCAACGCCCCCCACCAAGCTTCTGAACATCTTTGTAGAACTGATCAACCAACGCGGTCACGGGCAGGCTGGCGCCATTTTCATTGGCTGTATCAAGGCAGATACCCAGATCTTTGCGCATCCAATCAACCGCGAACCCATGCGCAAAATGATCGTCCAACATCGTCTCATAACGATTTGACATCTGCCAGCTTCCTGCGGCGCCTTGGCTGATCACCTCGACAACGGCACGGCCATCAAGTCCTGCTTTTTGGGCAAAGTGGAGCGCCTCGGACAGACCTTGGACCAAGCCAGCGATCGCAATTTGGTTGCACATCTTGGTCATCTGCCCTGCGCCACTTTTGCCAATGCGGCGACATATACGCGCATAGGCGGCAATGACTGCTTCCGCCTTGTCATAGCTGTCCTGTGCGCCACCACACATTACCGACAAAACCCCATTTTCCGCACCCGCCTGCCCGCCTGAAACTGGCGCATCCACGAACGCAATGCCGCGTTCGGCGGCGGCCGCGTGCAATTCACGGGTTACAGCCGCAGACACGGTGGTATGATCGACAAAAATGCTACCGGCCTTCATACCCGCAAATGCACCATTTTCACCAAGACAAACCGAGCGCAGATCGTCGTCATTGCCGACGCAGGCCATTACCATGTCCGCGCCAGTCGCGGCCTCGGCGGGCGTTTGACCGAATTCGCCACCGTATTGAGAAACCCACGCTTGAGCCTTTGCCACGGTACGGTTATAGACGGTGACCGCGTGGCCCGCCGTCTGCAAATGACCCGCCATCGGATAGCCCATAACCCCAAGACCTATAAATGCAACTTTCGTCATCGACTGTCCTTTTTGCTAATATTTGGTACGGCTCAGGCTCAGACTGACCACTCCCACGGGATCGTAAACGCGCCTAACGCCTTGCCGACGTCTTGATCGGATACTGTGCCTGTTTTAGCAATATGTGCAACAAGACCACGTTTCTTGTCTTCGCTGACAGCACACACCGCAGCATCAACGCCTGCCTTGGCCAACGCATCATCATACACACGCGCAATGGCGCGCTTGCGTAAATCTGGCTTGAATATCTTGCCAACGGCGGTTTTCGGCAGCTCGTCGAGGATTTCAAGAAACTTCGGATGGGCCGCGCGTTCATGGATGTGTTCTTTGGCATAGGCCAAAAGCTCGTCGCTGGTCACGGTCGCGCCATCGACCAGCTCGACGTAGGCGCAAGGGATTTCACCAGAATGCGCGTCCGGTTGACCGATCGCGCCGGCGAATGCGACGGCGACATGTCCAGCCAGTGCTTCTTCGATTTCAGCAGGATCAATATTGTGCCCACCGCGGATAATCAGATCTTTGGCCCGACCTGTAATCCACAGATATCCATCACCGTCCTTGCGCCCCAAATCGCCGGTGCGCAGGTATTGCGCGTCGGATTGGGTACCGGGATAAAAAAGCCCCACGTTCTTGTCTGGTTCCGTGTACGTCCTGCCACTGTAAACGCCGGGATTGGCCACGCAAATTTCGCCTATTTCATCGACCGCTACATCTTTTCCGGTTGCGACCGACACGATCCGCACATCCGTATAAGGAAACGGAATACCGATTGAGCCAACCCGTTTCTCGCCTTCAGGTGGGTTGATAGAGACAAGACAGGTTGCTTCGGTCAGCCCGTAGCCTTCGCAAATCGTCACCCCTGCGGCCGCCTCAAACCGCTTATAAAGCTCAAGCGGGAGCGGCGCCGACCCACAAAAGGCCAGCCGTAGTGTCGAAATATCCGCATCCACTTTGCGTTGCATCAACGCAGACATCGCAGTCGGCACCGTGATCATAAAGGTCACTTTGTGGCGCTCGATCAGTTTCCAGAAGTTATCAAATACCCCTTCGCCACGATACCCCTGCGGCGTTGGAAAGACGATTTCGGCACCCGAACCAAGCGACGCACCCAGCGATACGATCGTTGCAAAGACGTGAAACAGCGGCAGCGGGCACATCTGCACGTCCTGCTCCGTGAACAGCAGACGCGCGCCCAACCAAGCGTTGTAAACGATCCCCGAATAGCGGTGCTGCACGACCTTGGGCATGCCAGTCGTTCCACCGGTGTGGAAATAGGCGGCAACCCGGTCTTGGGTACTGTCCGCAAACGCCAGCGCCGTTGGCTGCTTGTTCAACTCAGTATTGAAATCCAAGACGCGCGCATCATGATTGGTTGGATTCTTCGGGCGGATAAACGGGACAATCAGTCGCTTGACACCAGTCAGATAGCGCAGCAAATCGACCTCAAGCACTGTTTTCACATTGGGCGCAAAGCGGACCGCCTCAGCGGCTTTTTGGGCGACATCCGTTTTCGGAAACGCCTTGAGCGTGACAAGCACCTTTGCATTCGTTTCGCGTAGGATTGCGGCAATCTGCTCGGCGTCCAAAAGCGGGTTGATCGGATTGACAATGCCAGCCACCTGCCCTCCCAAATAGGTCAGGATCGTCTCGGTCGCGTTGGGAAGCAAAAAGGCCACCACATCATTCTCTTCCACCCCAAGCGCGCGGAAAAGATTGGCCGCTTGCGCCGTCCTGTCGCGCAGCTGGTCCCAGCTCAGTGTCTCGCACTGCGCCGTCGGGTCCGAAAGTAGCTGATAGGTGACCGCGTTGCGCGATCCATGTTCTCCGGCCGTCTTGCTTAGCAATGCATAGGTGGTCATCGGCAAATTGCGCGCGTCCCATGGCATTTCATTCTCGATCGCATTGCGATCAGCGACATTCGCATATGGCATGCCGGTCTCCTCCCCTGTTGATCGGCCGCCGGTTCTGGCGCGGCGGCGCGTGCTAAACTATAGCGTGGGCAAATGAGGGATCAATCGCAAGATTGACGCTGCGAAAATTGCAATTATTCCGCAGCCAGACCTTCGGTGAATTGCAGACGCGCCAGCCGTGCATAAAGCCCATCTTGCGCCACAAGGCTGTCATGGGTGCCTTGAGCCACGATCTTGCCGGCATCGAATACGATGATCCTGTCGGCTTTTTTCACTGTCGCAAGACGGTGCGCAACGATCAAAGTCGTGCGGGTCTTAGCCAAATCTTCGACCGCCTTCTGCACGGCACTTTCGCTTTCGGCGTCAAGCGCACTGGTCGCTTCATCCAGCAACAAGATCGGCGTGTCGCGCAGGATGGCGCGGGCAATCGCAATCCTTTGTTTTTGACCACCGGACAACATCACACCACGCTCACCAACATAACTGTCGTAACCCTCGGGAAGGGCCGACAGAAAATCATGGGCGGCGGCGGCTTTGGCAGCCGCTTCGACCTCGGCGTCAGTGGCATCCGGACGGCCAAAGCGAATGTTTTCGCGCGCCGTATCCGCAAAAATGACGGGGTCCTGTGGCACCAAGGCCATATGAGACCGAAAATCAGCGCGGTTCATGTCGCGCAGGTCCACACCGTCAACGGTAACAGACCCCTCGGTAGGATCGTAAAATCGCTGTAGCAGTTGAATAACAGTTGTCTTGCCAGCACCCGACGGACCAACCAGCGCAACAGTCTCCCCCGGCTGCACGATCAGGTCGATCCCATCAAGTGCCGCAACTGCAGGCCTGCCCGGATAACGGAATGTCACATTTTGGAAGACGATACGTCCCGTGCGCACGGCCGGGACAGGCTGTGGCGCAATAGGATCAGAAACCGCATCAGGCGCATTCAACAGTTCAACCAGACGTTCTGTGGCACCTGCAGCGCGCTGCAACTCGCCCCAGACTTCCGTCAAGGCCCCGACCCCCCCGGCGACCATGACCGAAAGAATGACAAATTGCACCAATTCGCCATCGCTCATCAATCCGGCGCGCACATCGCGCGCACCAATCCACAAAACACCGACGACGCCCGAGAAAATCAAGAAAATCACGATCATCGTCATGATCGCGCGGGTCCCTATGCGCTGCTTTGCGGACATAAAACTCCGCTCTGTGACGTCGCTGAATTTCTTCCGACTCATCGCCTCATGGGTGAATGCCTGCACCGTTTGCACCGACAACAATGCCTCCGACGCATTGCCCGAACTTTCGGCGATCCAGTCTTGGTTCGCACGCGACAGCGCCCGCAGGCGGCGGCCCAGCACAACAATGGGGATGATTACCGCCGGTACGATCAACAGCACAAGTCCCGTCAATTTTGGCGAGGTGAACATCATGAGCGCCAATCCACCGAAAAAGATCAGCACGTTCCGCAGCGCAACAGAAACAGAAGACCCGATCACGGACAAAATCAGCGTGGTGTCGGTCGTGATCCGGCTGAGAACCTCGCCGGTCATCACCTTTTCGAAAAACGCCGGCGACATCCCGATCATGCGATCAAAGACCGCGGTCCGAATATCCGCGACAACCCGTTCGCCCAACCGCGTCACAAGATAATAGCGCATCGCGGTGCCCACAGCCAAAAGTGCGGCAACCGCCAAAGCGGCCAGAAAATACTGATCCAGCAATGCGATGTCAGCGGTCTGAAAATTTTCAACCACACGCCCCGCAGCCAAAGGCATGACCAAAGATACCAGCGCAGTCGTCACCAGCGACATAAGCGCCAGAATCATCATACCACGATAGGGTGCCAGAAACGGCCAGAGCGCAGTGAGGGCCCCAATCTTCTTTGAACGCGCACGTTCTTCATCGGATGCTTTGGGTGCGTCTGCCATCGGCGTTTCAATCTGTTGTTCGCAACTGACATAAAACCCACACGCCGCTTTAACAAGGCGCGCAACCGCAAACTATGCGACATCATTTGGCAGGGCGAAAATGGAGCGGGTGACGGGA
>NZ_JAFMHJ010000008.1 GCF_017854565.1 Yoonia sp. | reverse complement strand
GTTGCGCGGAAAATCCACTTATCCCAGCTGTTCAGATTTGCGCAGCCACCTCTCCATCTCAGGATCAAACCAAATCGACAGCGATCCCCGCTGCTTCAGTGAATGATTGTACTTTGCCCAGTTCCGGGTCTTGTACGTCGTCGGTGTCCAGCTGTTCATAGCAGCCCGATATCAAACTGGATTCACCCAATGAATCCCTTCAGGATGCGATTTGTGCAACAAAGCCACTTTGGAATGGGATCGGTGCGGGTGGTTATTCGCTCCAGCCATGCACGTGGACGTGGCGGCCCGAGTGACCTTGCATGATTTTGACGGCAAGCGCCTCTTTTTCCTTGGTCGATGTGCGGACCCACATCAGGATACCTCCGTGTTTGAGTTGGTTTGTATAATAGTCTTTGTGCTGTTTGCCGACGCGCCGGGCCAGCAGCGCGCCGATGACCGCAGCCGGACCGCCCCCGATGGCGATAGCGGCAATAGAGGCGGCCAATGTGCTGACGGGTGTCAGCATGGCGGCCATCGCGATGTAGGACCCCAGAAAGAAGAAACCGCCCGCGATCGCGCCTTCGAGTTCGCCGATGGCTTCTTCTGAGACGAAGGACGCGCGGGGGGCGTGCGGATCATCTTCGAGCGCGTCGGAGCGCCAATAGGCCTTGCCAAGCTTTTCTTTCAGGACTTCCTCGCGGGCGAGCAAGCTGATGTCATGGCGGCTAAAGCCGACCATGCGCAAATCGTAATAGGCGGCTTGCAGGGCGTCGAACGTGTCGAAAACACCAACGGCTTCGGGGATTTCGATGACAATCGTTTTCTGTGGGGGAGTGTCGGTGTCGGGCATTGCGGTCTCCGTAGTGGCGGGGTTGGGGACACTATGCGACCGATATGGATGTCTGAATTGAGCGTGATCAACTATTCAGCAGGCAGAAAGCCTTCGATCAGTTGCCGCAGCCCCAGTGCCGCCCCGGCAAAGATTGCCGCGAAGGTCAGGGGTGCGCTGAAGGCGAGCAGTGAAAATGCAGAAAGGCCTTGGCCGATGCTGCAGCCAATTGCGACAACGGCGCCGACCCCCATCAGGGCCGCACCAAGGATTTGACGCCGCAGTTCGCGCGGGTCTTCGCAGGCTTCCCAGCGAAAATGGCCCTTGATCAGGCTGCCCAGAAACGCGCCTATCCACACCCCGGCGACAGAGCCAATGCCAAACGACAAATGCTGCCCGGTCGCGGTCATGCCATAAAGAATGGTTTCCCCGACAGGTGCCGCAAAGGTGTGCGATACGACGGCAAGGCCGCCAAAGCCGTTTTGATCGACGTAGTAGGTGCCAGCCCACGAGCTGACCACAGCGAGACCGACGACGATGCCCCACCCGATGGCCCGCCGATCCTGACGCAGGGTGCCGCCTACAAGGGAAAGCGTGATCACGGTCAGGCCGATCACGATGCCGATGGCCGCGACGGAAAGGCCGAAGGTGTCGCCGATAAGGTGGGCCAGACCTGCGGGCGTCGAACCTGCGGATGCGGGCGGAAAGATGACGATGCGTAGCCATGCCAGCGGACCGGAAATGGTTGCGTAGGCCGCCAGCCCCATGACAACGACGATGACGAATGATCGCAGGTCGCCGCCGCCCAGACGGGCCAATGCGCCGTAGCCGCAGTTGCCGGCCATCGCCATGCCGTAGCCAAACATCAGCCCGCCTGCGATGCTGGCGGCCGGTGACCATGCGACAAACAGATAGAAGGAGCGGGCCGGATCGAACAGGCCGACGGCCATCAACCCAAAGCTGCCCAAGATTGCGACGCCGATGGCCAGGGCCCACATGCGCAGCCGCGTATCGCTGCCGCCGTAAAGCCAGTCTTCGATTGCGCCCAATGTGCAAAAACGGCCCAGCCGTGCGGCGAGGCCAAGCAGCAAGCCGCCAAACAGGCCGATTACGGCCATGACGTTTGTTTCACCTAATGTGTCCAGCACGTCATGCTCTCCCCCCGTCAGTTTGCGCGGCGCGCTGCCGTCTTCGTCGGTCTGACTAGTCCTGTTTGCAAAAAAGCTGGTAGACCAATCCGATGATCTGCCGCGACCGATCATCGGCCAGACTGTAATAGATCGTTTTGCCGTCGCGGCGCGGATGCACCAGCCCTTCAAGGCGTAGCCGCCCCAATTGCTGGGACACGGCGGCCTGCCGGGCGGACAGCAGCTCCTCAAGCTCGGTCACGGATTTTTCACCACTAGCGAGATGACATAGAATCATCAGCCGCCCTTCGTGGCTGACGGCCTTGAGGTAGTTGGTCGCCTTTGTCGCGCTGTCCATCATGCGGTCCATCTCGGTATCGCTGAGAGACCTTTCAATTACGGGCAAAGACATGCGGGGACACCTATTTGATACAGATCAGTTTGTGACTGTATGTTTAGTGCTATTGGCGCCGGGGTCAAAGCACTGTCGCGTGTCTGTTTATCAGATCCCGTCGTCATGTTGTATGCAAACGTCACAATTGCGGCTCCGGTGTCGCTATTTTCAGTTCAAATGGGATGTCGTGTTGTTTGAGCATGGTTCCCAGCAGGCCCCAAAAGAAGTCCTGGCCCGGATAACCTTCGATGCGGCTGAGTTCTTGGCCATCTTGGAGCAGGATGAATGTCGGGGTGAAATTGACGGCGCGGACCAATGTGACATCGGCTGGGGTGGGCTGTGTGACATTCATTCGGCGGAGTGGCACCGCAGCCCCTTCGCCGGTTCTACCGTAGATTGGCGCGACTTCGGCGTTCCAGCGTGCGCACCAGATGCATCCGGGTTCTTCGGCCATCAGCAGGGCCGGTTGCGCGGTCACGGTAGCGCCCGCCACCAGCACGAATGCAGCGACGATGGATCGAATTGCTGTAGCCAAACCGAAATACATTCACGTATCATAATATGAATGAGTCGCCGGATCAAGGAAATGGTGTATGCTGGATATCAGTTATCTTGGTGCCGCGCTTGCCGGGTTATTGTCGTTCTTTACACCGTGCGTGCTGCCGATGGTGCCGTTTTACCTTTGCTATATGGCCGGGATTTCGATGAATGAATTGCGCGGTGAGGATTCGATCCCGCCCGGTGTGGTGCGCAAGCTGGTCATATCTGCGGTTTTTTTCGCGCTGGGCGTCACCACGATTTTCGTGATGCTGGGGATGGGTGCCACGGCGGTTGGCCAGACGTTTGGCCATTGGCGTCAAACGCTTAGCTATGTTGCGGCGGGTATCTTGTTTTTGTTCGGGCTGCATTTTCTGGGTATTTTGCGGATCCCGCTATTGTACCGCGAGGCCCGCGTCGAAAGCAAAGCAGAGCCGTCGACAGTGTTTGGCGCCTATCTGATGGGGCTGGCGTTTGGGTTTGGCTGGACGCCTTGCGTGGGTCCGGCGCTTGCGTCCATTCTGATGATCGCCAGCGGAATGGGTGATATCTGGCGCGGCGGTCTGTTGCTGTTCGTTTACGGGATGGCGATGACGTTTCCGTTTATCGTCGCGGCCATTTTCGCCAAGCCGTTTCTTGGCTGGATGCAGCGCAACCGCAAATATCTTGGTTATGTCGAAAAGGTCATGGGGGTGATGCTGATCATCTTCGCCCTGCTGATCGCCACGAATTCCGTCAATTATATCGCCCAGTGGATGATTGAGACGTTCCCCGCGTTCAGTTCATTTGGGTAGTCACGAAAGGAGCCGTTCAAAATGCTACGCCAACTGATTATCGCCGCCGCCCTGACGCTGGCCATGCCGGCCATGGCCGTCACCATGGGCGACGACGGCCTGCACAAAACCGACTGGATGCGCGATACCTTCAAGGATTTGCGCGAAGATCTGGAAGAGGCCAACGCCGAAGGCAAGCGCCTGCTGGTCATCATCGAGCAGCGCGGCTGCATCTATTGCACCAAGATGCACGAAGAGGTGTTCCCGGTTCCCGAAATAGACGCCACCCTGCGCGATGATTATTTCGTCGTACAAATCAACATGTTTGGCGACATCGATGTGACCGATTTTGACGGCACGACGCTGCCCGAAAAAGACATGGTGCGCCGCTGGAATGCGTTGTTCACCCCGACGATGATGTTTTTCCCCCAGGAAGTCCCCGAAGGCGTCACCGCAACGCAGGCCGCCGTGGCCGTGATGCCGGGTGCATTTGGCAAGTGGACGACGCTGAATCTGCTGAACTGGATTCTGGAAAAAGGGTATCTGACCGACGAGACATTTCAGAAATACCATGCGCGTATCCTGCAAGAGCAGGGAATTTTAGAGTAAAATCAACCATTTAATTCAAGTATTCACATAGTTGATTTTGTAGTTGCGAGAATCCGTTTGGGTGCGCTACGGTATACATAAGTGATTTGTGATCCAGGGAGGGACCATGAAACGTATAATGACGTTGGCTTGCATAGCCACAATGGCAAGCGCCGCTTTTGCCGAGACCGCACCCGACGACGTTGCGTTCACGCAGTACGGTGAGCTTGAACAATCTCTGTCAGGGCAACCCGGTGACCCGGAGGCTGGCAAGGCAATCATGGTCGCGCGTGGCAAGGGCAATTGTATCGCCTGCCATCAGGTCACCGCGCTTGAGGAGTTCCCGTTTCACGGCAATGTCGGGCCATCCCTGGATGGGATAGGCAGTCGCCGTAGTGCCGCAGAACTGCGCGGCATCATCGTGAACGCAAAGATGACGTTCGAAGGTACGATCATGCCGGCCTTCTACCGCGTCAGTGACTTTACCCGTCCGGGCGACGCATTTACCGGAAAAGCGGCCGATGGCCCGCTTTCGCCGCTTTTGACCGCCCAGGAAATCGAAGATGTCGTCGCCTACCTGCAGACCCTTCAGGACTGATAGGCGACCGAAACTATGACAGGAGACGTTATGAATTTCACGCGCAGAGATACGCTTTTTATGGCGATCGGATCTGCGGTTGCGGCTGCGCTGCCATTGCGCGCATTCGCCGCCGTCGAAGATGACATTGCCGCTTTCACGGGTGGTGCCGCTGTCGGCACCGAGGGGATCACGCTGATCGCCCCGGAAATCGCCGAAAACGGAAACACCGTACCCATCGAGGTGAGTGCGCCGGGGGCAGTGGCCATTATGGTACTGGCCGCAGGCAACCCGACACCGGCTGTCGCCACGTTTACCTTTGGTCCGCTTGCCGCTGCGCAATCCGCAGCAACGCGCATTCGGCTGGCGGGTACGCAGGATGTGATTGCCATCGCGAAAATGCCCGACGGCAGCTTCGTTCGGGCCTCGCAAGAGGTCAAAGTAACAATCGGCGGCTGCGGCGGCTGATCAGGAGAATACGACTATGGCAGAAAATGTAAAACCACGCGTCCGCGTTCCACGCGACGCAACCGCAGGTGAGGTCATCATCATCAAAACGCTGATCAGCCACCCGATGGAATCTGGCCAGCGCAAAGATGGCGACGGCAACCTGATACCGCGGTCGATCATTAACCGTTTCACATGCGAGTTTAATGGCGAAACCGTGATTGATATCACTCTGGAGCCTGCAATTTCCACCAACCCATATTTTGAATTTCAGGCAACTGTGCCCGAAACGGGTGCGTTTGAATTCACGTGGTACGATGATGATGGTGACGTCTACACCGACACCAAGGAAATCACCGTCAGCTAAGGCGTGTTCATAGCCAGGGAGGGCCAATGATGAAGAAAATGCTACTAACAGGCAGCGCTGTTGGGATCGCTTTGGCGATGATGACAGCGCCGGTGTTCGCAGATGAAGACGCGGATCTTTTGATCAACGGGGAAATCGAGATTACCGTGCGCACAGACGCGCCGCCACATATGGAAAACGTCGATACGATCTATTCGGGTTGGGTTTTCCGGTCCACCGAAACGCAGGCCCTTGAGATGGATGATTTTGAAAATCCGGGCATGATCTTTGTCGATGATGCGATCGAGGCCTGGGAGACCGTCGAGGGCACCGAAGGCAAGTCATGCGCTGATTGCCACGGTGATCCGGACGGCATGGCGGGGGTCCGCGCGACCTATCCCAAGTGGAACGAAGACGCCGAAGAGGTCCGCACGATCGCCATGCAGGTCAACGGATGCCGGACCGAACAGATGGGCGCCGAGGCGTGGAAATACGACGGCGGCGACATGTTGAACATGGAGGCGCTGCTTGCGTCTGTGTCGCGCGGTATTCCTGTGAACGTGGCAATCGACGGTCCTGCGCAGTCGATGTGGGAGAAGGGCAAAGAGATCTATTACACCCGCTTTGGTCAGCTTGACCTAAGCTGCGCGAATTGCCACGAAGACAACTATGGCAACTACATCCGTGCGGATCACCTAAGTCAGGGGCAGATCAACGCCTTTCCAACATACCGTTTGAAGAACGCGCAGCTGAATGGCGTCCAGTCGCGGTTCAAGGGGTGTATCCGTGATACGCGGGGTGAAACCTTTGCTGTCGGCAGCGAAGAGTTCATCGCGCTGGAACTTTACGTTGCATCACGCGGTAACGGTCTTTCCGTCGAAGGCCCGTCCGTCAGAAACTGATCCAACACTGCCCGCGGTCGAATTATCGGGCGCGGGCTTTCTCGCTCATAATACATTCATATTTTCGCATACGTTAGCTGAATATAGACAGGATAAAGCAATGATTTCTCGTCGGGACTTTCTTCAGGCCAGCATGGCTGCTTCTGCGATTGTCGGCGCGTCGGGTTTTGGCAACTGGGGCCGTTTGGCGGCGCAGCAACTGCTGACGCAAGATGATCTGATGCAGTTTGACACGTTCGGGAATGTGTCGCTGATCCATGTCACCGACATTCACGCGCAGCTAAAGCCGATCTGGTTCCGCGAGCCGGAAATCAACATCGGTGTGGGCGGCAACAAGGGTGAGGTGCCCCATGTCACCGGCGCCGATTTTCGCAGGCTTTACGGAATCGAAGACGGCAGCGCGTCGCACTATGCGCTGACCCATGATGATTTTGTCGCCCTTGGGCGGACATACGGCCAGATGGGCGGATTGGACCGGGTCGCGACAGTGATCAACAATATCCGCGCCGCGCGCCCCGATGCGTTGCTGCTGGATGGCGGCGACACGTGGCACGGGTCCTATACCTGTCTGAAAACCCAAGGTCAGGACATGGTGAACGTCATGAACCTGCTGAAACCTGATGCGATGACGTTCCACTGGGAATTTACGCTGGGGTCTGACCGGGTGCGCGAAATTGTGGGCGATCTGCCATTTGCGGCGATGGGCCAGAATATTTATGACGCGGAATGGGATGAGCCGGCGGAAGATTTCCTGCCGTACAAGTTCTATGAAACGGGCGGCGTCAAGGTTGCCGTGATCGGGCAGGCCTTTCCCTATATGCCGATTGCGAACCCCGGCTGGATGTTCCCAGAGTATTCCTTTGGTATCCGCGACCAGCACATGCAGGAAATGGTGGATGAAGTGCGCGGGCTGGGTGCCGAATTGGTGGTTTGCCTGTCGCATAACGGCTTTGACGTGGACAAGAAGATGGCGAGCCGTGTGACCGGGATCGACGTGATCCTGTCGGGCCATACCCATGATGCGCTGCCTGAACCTGTGTTGGTGGGCGATACGATCATTGTCGCATCCGGGTCGAATGGCAAGTTCGTCAGCCGCATTGATCTGAATGTGCGCGACGGTCAGATGATGGGCTTCCGTCATAAGCTGATCCCGATCTTTTCGGATGTGATCACCCCCGATCCAGAGGTGGCCGCCGCCATTGATGCGGAACGTGCGCCGTTCCTTTCCGAATTGACCGAGGTGATCGGCAAGACGGCCGATGACACCCTGCTTTATCGGCGCGGCAATTTTAACGGCTCTTGGGATGATCTGATCTGTGAGGCCCTGATCGAAGAGCGCGAGGCGGATATCGCCATGTCGCCCGGTGTGCGCTGGGGGCCGTCGATCATGCCCGGTCAGGATATCACCCGCGAGGATATCTATAATGTGACATCCATGACCTATGGCAAGGCGTACCGGACCGAAATGACGGGTGAATTCATTCACACCATCATGGAAGACGTGGGCGACAACCTGTTCAACCCCGATCCCTATTATCAGCAGGGCGGCGACATGGTGCGCGTGGGCGGCATGGGATACCGGATTGATATCAATCAACCGATTGGCAGCCGGATATCCGATCTTACGCTTCTCAAGACTGGTGAGGCGATTGACCCGGCCAAGACTTATGTCGTGGCGGGGTGGGCTTCGGTGAACGAAAACACGGAAGGCCCGCAGATTTGGGATGTGGTGGAAAGCCACATCAGGAAAAAGGGCACCGTTGCAGTCGCGCCCAACACATCCGTGCAGGTCATTGGTGCCTGATTCAAGAAAAGAAGGAAGATAGATGAGCAAGATCTTCAAAGGTACAAAGCCTTCGCGCCGCAGCTTTTTGCGCGGTGCATTGGCTGGTGGTGGCGCGTTGGCTGGTGGTGCAGCCTGGGCCGATGCCGATCCCGCAATCGTGGAAAAGCAACCGTGGAACCAGTACCTAGGTGATGGCGTTGATGCCCGCCCTTATGGGGTGCCGTCCAAGTTCGAAGAACATGTGCGCCGTCAGGATGTACCGTGGCTGACCGCCGATCCGATCAGTTCGGTGAACTTTACGCCGCTGCACGAATTGGACGGGATTATCACGCCCAATGGTCTGTGCTTCGAACGGCACCATGCCGGTATCGCCGAGGTGGACCCGGCACAGCATCGGCTGATGATCAACGGTCTGGTCGATCGCCCGTTGGTCTTTACCATGCAGGACCTGATGCGGTTTCCGCGCGAAAACCACGTTTATTTTCTGGAATGTGCCGCCAATTCGGGCATGGAGTGGGCGGGCGCGCAGTTAAATGGCTGCCAGTTTACCCACGGTATGATCCATAACGTCATGTACACCGGCGTGCCGCTGCGCCTGTTGCTGGCCGAGGCCGGGGTCAAGACCGAGGGCAAGTGGATCATGGTCGAAGGTGCGGATGCATCTGGCATGAACCGATCCATTCCGATGGAAAAGGCGCTGGACGACTGCATGATCGCGTTCAAGATGAACGGCGAGGCGCTGCGCCCCGAGCAAGGGTATCCTGTCCGTCTTGTCGTGCCGGGTTGGGAAGGCAACATGTGGGTCAAATGGATCCGCCGGATCGAAGTCGGCGATAAGCCGTGGCATGCCCGCGAAGAGACATCGAAATACACTGACTTGCTGCCCGACGGACAGGCGCGCCGCTTTACCTGGGAGATGGATGCGAAATCTGTGATCACCAATCCCAGCCCGCAAGCGCCGATCACCCATGGCCCCGGCCACACGGTTCTGACCGGGGTGGCGTGGTCGGGGCGCGGCACGATCCCGCGTGTGGATGTGACGTTGGACGGGGGCATCAATTGGCAGCCCGCCCGCATGTCCGGCCCATCGTTTGATAAATCAATGCACCGTTTCTATTTTGACTTCGACTGGGACGGCAAACCGCTGTTGTTGCAAAGCCGGGCGCATGACAGCACCGGATATGTGCAACCGACCAAGGATCAGCTGCGCGCGATCCGTGGCGAAAACAGCATTTACCACAACAATGGCATTCAGACTTGGGCCGTGAACGAACAAGGGGTGGCTGAAAATGTCGAGATTTCTTAGGGTTTCAGTGATCGCCGCGATCGGTTTTGGTCAGGGGGCCGTGGCGCAAGACACGCTTGGGCTTGGCCGCGACGCGCTGCCCGAAGAGGTTGCTGCGTGGGATATTGATGTGCGGCCCGATGGGCTTGGCCTGCCTGTGGGCAGTGGCGATGTTTATACCGGCGAGGAAGTGTTTGTCGCGAAATGCGCATCTTGCCACGGTGATTTCGGCGAGGCCGTGGGCCGCTGGCCGGTTCTGGCGGGCGGGCAAGGCAGCCTGCAAAACCGCGATCCGGTCAAGACCATCGGATCGTATTGGCCGTATCTGTCGACCGTCTATGACTATGTGAACCGCGCGATGCCATTTGGCGAATCGCAGTCGCTGGAGCCAGATGAGATTTACGCGATCACCGCCTATCTTTTGTATCTCAACGACATGGTCGATGAAGATTTCACGTTGGACAACGAAAACTTCACCGAGATCGAAATGCCGAACGCCGGGAATTTCTTTATGGATGACCGGGCCGAGGTCGAAATGCCGATCTTTTCGGCAGAGGCCTGCATGGCCAACTGCAAGGACAGCGTTGAGATCACGATGCATGCCAGCGTTCTGGATGTGACGCCGCAGACCCAAGACGATGACGCCGCCCCCGCCGCAGAACCGACCCCGGTCGAAGAAGCCGTTGCGACCGTTGATCCTGCGTTGATTGCTGCCGGCGAAAGCGTTTTCCGCCAGTGCAAAGCCTGCCATCAGGTCGGCGATGGCGCGACAAACCGCACCGGGCCACAGTTGAACGATCTGGTTGGTCGGACGATTGGCGGCATTGACGGCTTCCGGTATTCGCGCGGATTTGCCGATGCGGCAGAAGCGGGCGACGTTTGGAACGACGAAAATCTGGCCGCTTTTCTGGCCAACCCGCGCGATGCGATGCCGGGCACCAAAATGTCATTCCGTGGCTTGGGGGACGCAGAGGATATCGCGGCCGTGCTTGCCTATATCAGCCAGTTTTCAGAGTAAAACCGCAAGAACCACGTCACAGGAGGCCAATATGCTACGCACGATCCGCACATTTGTACTGGGGGCGCTTGTCCTTCTTGGCTCTGTCGTCGGGGTGGCCGCGCAGGATGATGGCGTGCATCATCTTGCCTTGCAGATCAGCGACAATGATCCGCAAAAGATGAACGCGTTGCTGAATGTGGCGGCGAATGTGGCGACATATTATTCGGGCATCGGCGAAGAGGTAGAGATCCGCATCGTCGCCTTTAATGCCGGGTTGCATATGCTGCGCGGTGATACGTCGCCCGTGCTGGACCGCTTGAACGCGTTTGGTCAGTCGATGCCGAATGTCAGTTTTGCCGCCTGCGGCAACACGATTGACGCGATGGCCAAGCGTGAGGGGATTGAAATTCCCATTGTCGCGAATGCCGCGCGGGTGCCTGCCGGTGTGGTCGAGTTGATGACTCTGGACGAAGCGGGATGGACGATCATCCGGCCTTGATCCGGATCAAGTTGCAGGTCCCGAAACAAGTTAAGGTAGACCGATGAAAAGGGAGATGACCATGAACAAGTTACTGACCTTGGCGGCGTTTATGATTGCCGGAACTGCCGCTGCACAGGACGCTGTCACCGTCCCGTTTGATGGCAGTTTCGATGACGCAACGTTTGCTGTCGAAAACGCGATTATCGGGCGTGGTCTGGTGATTGACTATGTCAGCCATGTCGGTGAGATGCTGAACCGGACTGGCGCCGATGTGGGCAGTGATGTGACCCTGTTTGAGGCGGCGGATGTTTTCTTGTTTTGCTCGGCCCAAGTGTCGCGCGCCGTGATGGAGGCCGATCCGATGAATATCGCGCATTGTCCCTACGGAATTTTCGTCGCTGAACGGGAGGGCGTTGTGCAAATCGGGCATCGCATCTATCCGGACGGCCCCATGCAACAGGTGCAAACACTGCTGGACGATATCGTTCAGGACGCCATCGGCAACTAAGGGCGACCATGAATTATAACGATTTCTTTGAGGCCGCGTTGTCGCAATTGCAAGGCGACGGCAACTATCGTGTGTTTGCTGATCTGGAGCGGCATCGCGGCGCGTTTCCGCAAGCCACCAATCGGATGGACGGTCAGGCGCGTGAAGTGACGATCTGGTGTTCGAATGATTATCTTGGCATGGGTCAGAACGCTGATGTGATCGCTGCGATGCATGCGGCGCTTGATCAGGTTGGTGCCGGTGCTGGCGGGACGCGCAACATTTCCGGCACGACGCATCACCATGTGATGTTAGAGGCGGAATTGGCCGATCTGCATGGCAAGGAGGCGGCGTTGCTGTTCACGTCCGGCTATGTCTCGAATTGGGCTGCGCTGGGCACATTGGCCGCGAAAATCCCCAATTGCCTTGTGCTGTCGGACGCGCTGAACCATGCCAGCATGATCGAAGGCATCCGCCATTCAAAGGCCGAACGCCAGATTTGGCGCCATAATGATCTGGTCCATCTGGAAGCATTGCTTGCCGCGCAACCGCTGGAGCGGCCCAAGCTGATTGCCTTTGAAAGCGTCTATTCGATGGATGGCGATATCGCCCCGATTGCCGAAATTTGCGATCTGGCCGAGCGGTATAATGCGATGACGTATCTGGACGAAGTGCATGGCGTCGGTCTTTATGGTCCCCGTGGTGGTGGCATTGCGGAACGCGAAGGGTTGATGCACCGCCTGACCGTGATCGAGGGGACGTTGGGCAAGGCGTTTGGCGTTGTCGGCGGCTATATCGCGGCCAGTGTCGCGCTGTGCGATTTCGTGCGGTCCTTTGCCAGTGGTTTTATCTTTACGACGGCGCTGCCGCCTGCGGTTGCCGCGGGGGCGACTGCGTCGATCCGGCACCTCAAGGCGAGCCGTGCCGAGCGTGAATTGCAAAAGCAAAAGGTGGCCGAGGTCCGTGCGCGGCTTGACGCGATCGGGATTCCACACATCGACAATGACAGCCACATCATTCCGGTCATGGTAGGCGATCCGGTAAAGTGCAAATACCTGTCGGATATTCTGATGGCGGACTACGGCATCTACATCCAGCCGATCAATTATCCAACGGTCCCGAAAGGAACAGAGCGGCTGCGGATCACGCCGTCGCCCGTTCATTCCGCCGGTGATATTGATCGTCTGATTGGCGCGCTTGAGACCCTGTGGGCGCAATGTCAGTTGGCGCGGCTGCCGATGGCGGCGCAATAGCGCGGCCTAGTCGGGCGCGAATACATAGCCGTCATCGCGCTTTTCAGCGCGGCCAATGCCGGGATACGGCAGGTGGAAGCCGATGATATGCATCTGCGCCGATGCGACCTGATCCAGCAGGCTTGTCCGGGCCGCCGCGCCCATGTCACCATCCTGATCCGATCCTGAATGCCATGCGGGGCGTTCAAACGCGACGTGGTGGTTGGCGATGCAGTCGCCAAGGATCATCATCTCTTGGCTGCCTTGCGCGAGGTGCAGCGCCATGTGCCCCGGTGTGTGGCCAAAGCACGCGCGAGCGGCGATGCCGGGCAGTATTTCCGCGCCATCGCCAAAGAAGGTCATGTTGTCGGCGATGACATCCAAGCGGCGTTTTGCGCCGACCGCAAAGGCGATGCGCCCGGGGTCAATTGTATCGACCGTGTTGGAGTTCGTCCAATAGTCCCATTCGGTTTGGCCCATCATGTAGGTCGCATTGGGAAACGTCAGATCGTCGAAATCGTCCAGCACGCCCCACAGGTGATCAGGGTGGGCATGAGTAAACACCACATGGGTCACGTCTGCGGGGTCAACATCAACGGCGGACAGCGCATCAAGCAGCTTGCCCGCAGTTGGCATGAATTCGGACCCTGCGCCGGCATCCATCAGCATCACGCGATCACCAGCGCGGATCAGCGTGACGTTGCAGTCAGGCATGAACTGATCACCGCCCACATTGTACTTTTCCAGGATTGTCGCCAATTCCGCCGCAGGCAGATCATCGGGCAGGGTCATGCTGCGCGGCAGGACCAGATGACCGTCGCTTAGCGTGTCGATGGTCATGTTGCCCATCGTGACAGAAGTGTTCGCCCAGACCATGCGCGGTGCAAGCGCACCTGCAATCAAGGCGGTGGTGGCATTGGTAATAAGGCGGCGGCGCGTGATCATGATCGTCCTCCCTGACATTCGACATTTTGAATATGAGGCGTTTCGAGCGATCCTGCAAGACCTGTCGGGGCACAAGGCGCTCTGGCCCACGCTGAATTGATCTTGCTCAATCGGCAGATACGGCGAGTGATTAGCCTTGGCAAGACCGCTGGGCGGTAATTGGGGGGAACCATGTCATATTTCACAGCACAGATCAGACACATTGGCGCCATGGCTGCCGTTCTTCTGGCGACAACCAGCATGGCGTCGGCCTTTACCGCCTGTCAGGTGACAGATACCGGCGGCATTGATGACAACAGCTTTAACCAGACCGCCTGGAAGGGTGTCGAGGATGCGATGGCTGACTTTGGCATCGAAGGCCGATATCTGGAATCGCAGGCCGAGACGGATTACGAGGCCAATATAAACGCACTGATCGACGGTGATTGCGGTGTGATCATCACGGTGGGGTTTCTTTTGGGCGACGCGACCAAAACGGCGGCAGAGGCAAACCCGGACCAGAAGTTTTCCATCGTCGATTTCGCCTATGATCCGACGATCCCGAATATCCTGGGGCAGGTCTATGCGACGGACGAGGCGGCATTTCTGGCCGGTTATCTGGCCGCTGGCGTGTCGCAGACCAAAATCCTGGGCGTGTTCGGTGGGATCAACATCCCGCCTGTGACCATCTTTATGGACGGATTTTCACGCGGTGTGGATTATTACAATGCGGCCAAGGGCGCATCGGTCGTTGTATTGGGTTGGGACCCGGACACCCGCGAGGGGCTGTTTACCAACAACTTTGAATCGCTTGATGATGGGCGGGCCTATGCGCAAAATCTGTATGACGAGGGCGCGGATATCGTGCTGCCGGTTGCGGGGCCTGTCGGATTAGGCTCGGCTGCATTGGCGGACGAACTGGGCCCGGACCGACTGAAGATCATCGGCGTTGATGCCGATCTGTATCTTACGGACCCCGAAAAGGGGCATGTCTATCTGACGTCGATCACCAAACGCATGGATGCGACGGTACGCGGCGTGATCGAGATGGCGATGAATGACCAGTTTGAAGGCGGGGTTCTTGTGGGTTCGCTGAAAAATGGCGGCGTCGATCTGGCACCGTTTCATGACATGGAAGATATCGTGCCAGACGACCTGAAAGCAGAGCTGGATGCCCTTCGCGCGGGCATCATTGATGGCTCGATCAGCGTCAGACCCTGAAGCGATCAGGGGACAGAACCGATGGAAATTACGCTGCGCGGCATCACCAAACGCTTTGGCCCGGTCATCGCAAACGAAGATGTGAACCTGACGATCCGCGCGGGCGAGGTGCTGGGCCTGCTGGGTGAAAACGGGGCCGGGAAATCCACGCTGATGAATGTGCTTTGCGGGCTGTATAGTCCGACTGCCGGTGAAATCGCGATTGACGGACGCCCGGTGACATTCAGCGGCCCCGGTGATGCGATCCGCGCGGGGATCGGCATGGTGCATCAGCATTTCATGCTGGTCCCTGTCTTTACGGTGACTGAAAATGTGGTCTTGGGGGTCGAGCCAACGGGCCGATTCGATCATCTTGATCTGCCGACCGCCCGTGCGCAGGTCCGCGACATCAACGATAAATATGGGCTGCGCGTGGACCCCGATGCGTTGATCGAAACGCTGCCCGTGGGGGTGCAGCAACGGGTCGAGATCATCAAGGTCCTGTTCCGCTCTGCCGATGTTCTGATTTTGGACGAGCCGACGGCCGTTCTGACCCCGCAAGAGGTCGATGAGTTCTTCGAGATCGTCAAATCGCTGCGCGACGCGGGCAAGGCGCTGGTTTTCATCACGCATAAGCTGAACGAAATTCTGGAAATCGCCGACCGGATCAGCGTTATTCGCAGTGGCCGCATTGTCGGGGGCGGTCTGCCCAAGGATCTGACCCGGCCTGCGTTGGCCGAAATGATGGTCGGCAGACCGATCAGCTTTGATGTGATCAAACAGCCGTTTGCGCCGGGGCCGGTATTGCTTGAAACCTGCGACCTGACGGTGCTGCGTGACACCGATGAGGTGGCGCTGGATCACCTGAACCTCAAGGTGCGCAGCGGTGAAATTGTGGGGATCGCCGGTGTGCAGGGCAACGGCCAATCCGCGCTGATCGAGGCGCTGATGGGGTTGCGGCACGTCGCCCATGGGCGGGTGATGTTCGCGGGGCGTGATATCACCGGAACCTCGGTCCGGAAGCGGCATCGTTTGGGCATCGCCCACATCCCGGAGGATCGCCAGACCGCGGGTTTGATCAAGAATTTCACCGTCGCGGAAAACATGGTGCTGGACACCTATTATGATGCGCGTTTTTCGCGTGGCGTGCTGGTCGATTGGGCCGCGGTCAACAAAACGGCGGCAAAGCTGGTGCGCGATTTCGATATCCGCACGCCATCCGTGTTTGAAGCAGCCGGTCATCTGTCCGGCGGCAATCAGCAAAAGCTTGTCGTGGCGCGCGAGCTGTCGCGCGAGACGATGCTGGTGATCGCAGGTCAGCCGACCCGTGGTCTTGATGTGGGATCAATCGAGTACATCCACAAACGTCTGATCGCGGCGCGCGACGAAGGCGATGGGGTGCTGATCGTGTCGTCCGAACTGGATGAGATCATGGCCTTGTCCGACCGGATTTTGGTGATGTTCAAAGGTCAGATCGTGGCCGAATACGAAGCTGGCTCCGTTGACAAGGCGGTGATCGGTTTGGCAATGGCGGGGGCTGCGGCATGACCGATACGACCATGACCGATCTGATGAAGGCCAAAGTGATTGGTCGCACCGAGATCGAAGATCTGGTGGTGGTGCCGCTTTTTGCGGTGATCATGGCGTTGCTGCTGGGTGCGCTGACCATGCTGGCGACGAATGTCGATCTGGCGACGATCGGGGCGTCCTATGTGGCGTTGCTGAAGGGGTCAGTCGGGTCGCTGAACGCGGTGTCCGAGACACTGACGGCGGCGGCGCCATTGGTGCTGGCCGGTCTTGGTCTGGCGCTGGGCTTTCGTGCGGGGTTGTTCAACATAGGGGCCGAAGGGCAGGTGCTGATGGGCGGCATGGCTGCGGTTGTCACCGGCTTTAGCTTTGCGTCCCTGCCTGCCGTCATCTTGTTGCCGATGTCGCTGTTGGCGGGGGCATTGGCAGGTGCGCTTTATGCGTCAATCGCCGGGTGGCTGCGGGCGGCGACGGGCGCACACGAAGTGATTTCCACGATCATGCTGAACCTGATTTCCTATCGCCTGCTGGATTACATGCTGCGGTTGCCGTTCATTCAAAAGGAAGGTCGCGCCGATCCGATTTCGAAATCCGTGCCCGATGCGGCAGAACTGCCCCGCTTGCTCGGCTTTCTGGACCCCAACCTGCGGGTGCATGCCGGTATATTTCTGGTGCTGATCGCGGTGGTCGTCGTCTACTGGGTTCTGTTCCGGTCCAAGCTGGGGTTCGAGTTTCGCGCAAGTGGCG
This sequence comes from Yoonia sp., assembly GCF_017854565.1. Taxonomy (GTDB): domain Bacteria; phylum Pseudomonadota; class Alphaproteobacteria; order Rhodobacterales; family Rhodobacteraceae; genus Yoonia. Next base: position 74,009 of record NZ_JAFMHJ010000008.1, on the reverse strand, counting down.
AAAACGCCGAGGCGGCACGGTTCGCGGGTATCCATTCCGGTGTCATTATCGTGGCGGCGATGGCGACGGCAGGTGCATTGGCCGGGCTTGCCGGGGCCAATCAGGTGCTGGGCGTGCTGGGGCGCGCGACGCCGGGGTTTTCGGCGGGCATTGGTTTTGATGCGATTGCGGTTGCTTTGCTGGGACGGTCGCACCCGGTGGGCGTGCTGTTTGCCGGGCTTTTGTTCGGCGCGCTAAAGGCGGGCGGGCGTCAGATGCAGGTTGACGCGGGCGTGTCCATTGATCTGATCGGGATTATCCAAGCGCTGATCATTGTGTTTATCGCGGCCCCACTTTTGGTGCGCGCTCTCTTTCCGTGGGGCTTTCGCCATGCCAAGGGCGGACCGTCATGACAGTGATGACAACGCCAAGGATTGACAGCGGCAAGCGGCGTCATGCGCGTGTGACGGGCGCCATTCTTTTGGGGTTGGCGGTCTTGACGGCGGTTGTGTTTGGGCCGGATGCGTCGGGCAATGCGACCTTTCGTTTGTCGCGGCCAACTGACGTCTGGCCGGTGCCGGATCTTGTCGTGTCGGGCGGGCCGTTTATCTATGTCGCCGCGACGGTGCTTGCGTTTCTGGGCGTGCGGCAGTTCTTGCACGGCGGCGCGAAATGGACGTCGCTGTCGCTGGGCGTCGGGCTGGCGATTGCTGTGCTGGCGTTTCTGGTCTGGGCGACGACCGGCAAGGCGTTTTCGCTGACGGGCATGTTGCAGGCCACGATGGTGCGCGCGGTGCCCATTGCGCTGGGCGGTCTGGCGGGCGTGCTGTCGGAACGGGTTGCTGTCGTGAATATCGCGATCGAGGGGATGCTATTAGCAGGCGCGTTTACCGGGGCGCTGGTTGGGTCGCTTGTGGGTGGTGTCGGCGGGCTGGCGGCGGCCGTCGCGGTGGGGGGCGTTTTCGGTTTCATCCTTGCCGCGCTTGTTGTGACCTATCGGATGGATCAAATTATTGCCGGCGTGGTGATCAACCTGTTCGTGCTGGGCCTTACGTCTTATGTCAGTTCGCAGGTGTTTCAGCAGTATCGGTTCCTGAATAATGCCCCCGTTTTCCGCGCGGTCAAAATCCCGATATTGGGGGATATTCCGGTGATTGGCCCGATGGTTTTTCACCAGAATATCTTTGTTTATGGCGCACTGATCATGGTCGGGGCGGCAACGTACTATCTGTTTCACACCCGCCTTGGGCTGCGTGCGCGTGCCGTGGGTGAACACCCGAGGGCGGCGGATACACTGGGGATCAATGTATATCGCACGCGGTATGTCAACGTTACTTTGGCGGGTATGGTCGCGGGTTTTGGCGGCGCGTGGTTTACGCTTGGGTCCGTCGGGCGCTTTGATGAAGGGATGACCGGCGGGCGCGGGTTTATCGGCCTTGCCGCCATGATATTCGGGCGGTGGCACCCTGTGGGTGCGTTGGCCGCCGCATTGGTGTTTGGCTTTGCGGATTCGCTGCAGCAAAAGCTGGCCCTGCTGCAAACCCCGATCCCGTCAGAGTTTCTGGCAATGGCGCCCTATGTCGCGACGATCATCGTGGTGGCCGGGCTGGTGGGGCGCGCCCGCCCTCCTGCCGCCGATGGAAAGCCCTATGTCAAAGAGTGAGGCCGACACGATGCACACACGCATTGCCACCGTGTTGCAGCGGCAATGCGGCGGCGCGCCGATCATGATGATGGAGACCAGCAAATCCTGGATATTTTTGACACCAGATGAGGTGTACAAGCTCAAGAAATCTGTGCGCGATGAGTTGCAGGACCTGACGCCCCTGCGTGCCCGACATGACAATACCCTGACCGAGATTGACCTGAATCGCCGCCTTGCGCCGCAGGTCTATCTGGGCGCGGTCCGTGTTGTTGAAGGGCTGGATGGTGCGTTGGCCATTGGCCAGTCGGGCACGACCGTGGACTGGTTGCTGCATATGCGGCGCCTGCCCGCCAGCCGGATGCTGGACGTCATGATAGATGATCATCTGGCGACGCCAGAGATTTTGCACCCGTTGGTTGATAAGCTGGTGGATTTCCTTGTGCCGTTCTATCGCAATGCCCCGCAAACCAACCTGACCGCACAAGAGTTGCTGACGATCTTTTATGACCAACAAGTGATGAACCGCGGGATTATGCTCAATCCCGCGTTCGCGCAGTATCAGCCGCGCCTAAAAGCGGTTTTGCACGGCTTTGATCAATCGCTGGGGGCGTTCTTTACGCTGTTTTCGCGCCGGGTTGCGGCCGGTTGGATCAGGGAATGTCACGGTGATTTGCGCCCCGAACATATTTGCGCCGTGGACCCGCCAATCGTGTTTGACTGTCTGGAATTCAACCGCAACCTACGGATTGTCGATCCGCTCAGCGAGATCGCGTTTCTGGGCCTTGAGTGCGAGATTCAGGGTGCGACATGGATCAAACAACGGCTGATCCAAGGGGTGACAAAAGGGCTGTTGGATCGCGCGGACCCGGAATTGTTGCGGTATTACACCGTGATCCACGCGTTGTTGCGCATCCGGCTTTGCCTTGCGCATCTGCTGGTCCCGCAGCCGCGCAAGCCTGCAAAGTGGATACCGCTTAGCCTGCGATATCTGGAAATTGCCGAAGGCCTGATGGCCTAAGGCCGGGCGTTACGACATGCTGTCTCTGATCGTGTCGGCAAACAGTGCCGCCGTGCCGATGATTTCAAGGCGATCCGTTGCGCGTCCGTCGGGCAGGCGGAAGGGCGCGATGCTGTCGGTGACAAGCACCCTGTCGATCAGATCGCCGGCAAACAGCCGCTGTGGCTGGCCGGTGAACAACCCATGTGCCGCCAGCGCAAAGACCTTTGCGGCACCCGCGTCGCGGCAGGCCTGTGCGGCACCAAGCATGGTACTGCCAGAGGCAATGATATCGTCCACAATCACGACCGACCGACCGGCAAAATCCCCGGCAAGCGCACCCACGCTCATTACACCGCCGCTGCGCCTTTTTTCCATGAAGCCAAAGCCGATGGCTTGTCCCAGCCGTTCCTCCAGTGTTTCGCGAAAGAGCTGAGCGCGCTTTACGCCGCCGGGGTCGGGCGACAAAACCACCAGCGGGGCACCATCCGCACGCCATGCCACGGCATCCTGAAACGCCGCACCGACCTCAAGATGGGTGGTCTGGCAGCGAAACGCGTTTTGGAAGGCGGCAAGGTTGTGCACTTCGAACGTGATAATGTGGTCACAGCCTGCGGTTTCAAGCAGCTGTGCGACATAGCGCGTGGTGATCGGGTCCTGGGGTTTGGTGCGGCGGTCCTTGCGGGCATAGCAAAGATACGGAACCACCACGGTGATCCATGCAGCGCCGTGATCGCGCAGTGTCGCAATCAGGAACAGAAGGCGGCACAGTTTGTCATGCGCGCTCAGCCGGGGGCCGCTATGCAGGCTTTGGACGATGCACAGGTCATGTCCCTGCACCGGGGCGAGCGGGCGGATCTTGCCTTCGCCGTCTTCAAAGGTGCGCTGTTCCAGTTCCGACAGGGCCAGCCCCAGCTCATCGGCGATGCCGACAGCCAGATCGCGGCTTTCGTCCAGTGCAACGATCTGCATCACGGCTCTCCTGGGTTTGTTGTCCATTTGGCGCAGCGGCCCAAGGCCGCGACCACCTCGGCGTCCGTGGTTTGCGGGAAGTCGCGGTATGCGGCACCGACGGCGGTAAAGTATGGCGGCTGTTCAAGGCACACGGTCTGATCGGCAAGGCATGTCAGCGACGGCAGAACATCAGGGGGGGCGGTCGGCAGGGCCAGAATGACCTTTGCAACCCCACGCGACCGCAGCGCCAGCAGGCTGGCCCGCATTGTGGCCCCCGTCGCCACGCCGTCATCCACGACAACGGCGGTTTTTCCGCGAACGTCGGGTCGTTTGATAGCGCTCAGATATAGCTGCCTGCGTCTGTCGATTTCGGGCAGCAGGGCGCGGCCCATGGCGGACACTTCGGTTTCTGACAGTCCGGTTGCATGCATGATCCGGTGATTGATGGTGACATGTGGTTTGTCGCCATCCACGATCGCGCCCACGGCAAGTTCGGGCTGGCCCGGCACGCCGATCTTGCGCACAAAGACAAGATCAAGCGGCAGATGACGCGCTTTGCAGATCTGTTCCGCGACGGGAACACCCCCGCGCGGCAGGGCCAGCACGACGGTTTCGTGCGGGTCAAGCGGGGGCAAGGCGTGGGCCAAAAGGCGCCCGGCTTCCGCGCGGTCGGTAAATGTATATTGCGTGTTCATGTCTGCACCTCACTTGCCGATCAGGCTATCGGCTGGGTGGCGGGGCAAATTGATCCCCCTCAATCGCGGCGACCTGTGGTACTCTCGGGGGGTTGGTGATTAGGCCAAAGGGAACGTTATGCCTGCGATTTTGACGATCACGCTGAACCCCAGCATTGATTTTGCCACATCGGTGGCGCAGGTGAAGGCAGGGCCGAAACTGCGCTGCGCGGAGCCACGCATTGACCCGGGTGGTGGTGGCGTGAATGTTGCACGCGCAATCGCCCAGCTGGACGGGCAGAGCACCGCGTTGGTCGCGGTGGGTGGGCCGAATGGAACGGCGTTGCTGGCGTTGCTGGCGGCCGAAGGGATACCCACGCACCCTGTCCCGATCAAGGCGGAGACCCGGCAAAGCTTTGCCGTGACGGACACCGGCAATAATAAGCAATACCGCTTTGTCCTGCCTGGTCCGACGCTAAGCCCAGAGGAAACCAGCAGTATTCTTGACCATGCGTTCGCGGCGGTTAACCCCGGCGATTATGTCGTGCTAAGCGGCAGCCAACCGGGCGGTGTGCCCATTGATTTCCCCGCGCAGCTGTGTCGCCGCCTGACGCCCAAGACCGACCGGGTAATTCTGGATACGTCGGGTCCGGTGCTGGCCCATGTTATCGCACATCCGGCATCCGGGCTGCATGTCTTGCGAATAGACCAGAACGAGGCGCGCGACGCGGCGGGTAATCCGCTGTCGACGGCGCACGATTCGGTAGTGTTTGCGCGCGGGTTGGTGGCGCGGGGCGTCGCGCAGATTATCGTCACCGGGCGTGGCGCCGAAGGGTCGATCATGGTCTCGGAAGACCAGCATATATTCTGTCATGCGCCCAAAGTGCCCGTTGTCAGCAAGATTGGCGCGGGCGATGCGTTTGTCGGCGCACTGACGCTGCATATGGCGCGAGGCTGTTCGCCTGAACATGCCCTGCGATGGGCGGTTGCGGCCGCCAGTGCCACGATCACCACGGAAGGTACGGCGCTTTGCACCTTGTCGGACGTCAGGCGGTTGCTGCCCGAATGTGTGACGACGGTGGCGTAATCCGTGCCCATAGGGCGTGTGATTTTCCGTGTCTTTCACATTCGCGCAGACAATGCCGTGGCGCGGCGTCTTAGAACGCGCCAGCGATGATACCCGCCAGGCACGACGACCGGATCAGGTCCGGGTTGGACGGCGCGCGGCCTCTGACCACATCTTGAAGGGCGGTGACAGCCCGGTCCGATGTGATGTAGGTTTCGGTCGAAATAGCGGTTTCGGCCGGTGAGCGGACCGACATCAGCGTTTCGTAGCCACCGATGATTTCGAAGGTCTGGATCATGCACTGATAGTCGACGTCGCTTTCTGGACAGGCGCCGCACATGCGGTCGACAACGGCCATCCGTGGGTCCACTCTGGCGACTTCCGAAAGGTTGGAATTCAACGTGATCAAATCCGACGTGGGGGGCAGTTGTTTGCCTTTCCCAAGCATGACCGTCACGAATTCATTGACATCGACGGAAAAGTTCGCGCTCAGCGAAAGCACACGCTCCAGTCGCTTTAGGGCCAGCAGGCCCGCCACCTTTTGGGGGTGGTCGTCGGCCAGAAACTTGCTGATGCTGATTGCCTTGTTGGGATCCGAAAAATAACCCCTGAGCCACACCAGAAAACCCGCGTCCGACAATCCGTAATCTTCCGAAGGCATCGACTGAACAAGGTCAAAGTGGCCGATGTTGATCGTGTGCCACAGCATGAATTCCGCCATCGCCGTTTCGGACTGCATTTGCAGGTTTAACGCGCTGTCGATCGGGTCCAGGTTCGCTTTGTACCAGAATAATGCCTCGCCCAGTGCCGCCAGATCGGGGTCGGACATGACCAGAAGCCAATTGTCCGTCGTTCCGTCAGGGTTTTTTGCACGCAATAACTCGGCCCGCTCGGCCCGCGTCATGCTAAGAAGATAGTCGGAAAATCCCCCCGGCAACGTGTCGCGGTCAACCTGACCCAGAACCAACTGTGCCGAGGTGTCACCGTTGACAGCGTCTTGTGCCAGTGTTTGGAGACTTGTTTCGTCGTTGCCCGTCAGCCAAAGGTTGATGGCGTCGGACATGGCAGCATCCTGGCTGTTGGCTGGACTTGCAAGCGCAAGGCAAGCAGCTGCCACTGTTGTTTTCATTTTCATTTTAAGAAATATCTCCGCGTTCTTCATTTCAATTTAATCCGAATGTCGGCGTAAGATTATGGTGAAACAGTGACAATATCGCGGAACCAGACTTCGACGCGCCGGTTGATGCGACGGCCATTGGCGGTCTCGTTACAGCTCAAAGGAGAGATTTCTCCGAAGCCCAATGCGCGGATCGGCACGCCATCGAGGCTGCTTGCTGGTGCGGCGGCAACCAACGCCTGACGGACTTCGTCAGCGCGCTGCTGGCTCAACCCGATATTGGAGGCGCCGGCACCGACGGAATCAGTGAAGCCGATCAACAGCATCTCTTTGTTCTTGATGTCGCCCGTCGTCACCAGATTGGCCAGCCGCACGATATCGTCCTGCGCACGGGCATCAAGGGTGGCCGATCCCAATGCAAAGCGGAACGTGATTGATGTGCGATCCGATGCAATCAGCGCTTCGGACATCTGTTGAAGTTGCGCCAAGTCTACTTCGACGTCGGTTGGCATCACGGACGAAATGAACCGCAGCCCCTGTTCGTTATTGTTCTGATACGAAATGCCCAGATCAACGAAGCCAGCGTTCGACACGACGTCTTGTGCTTTGGCCGTGTCAAGAAACTTGATGAAGCGGCCCAATTGCGCAGGCACGTCATTGTTGCCGTTATAGGCATAAATCCGGCGGCTGAGCGGGTATTCTTCGGTCTTGATTGTGAACGGTGTTGCGGGAACCTGAATGCCGCAAACGCCACGGATCGCCAGAACCTTGGCGGCACCCGCGTCTGCCAGCCCGGTGATCCCAATGCCAAGAGGGTCCGCTGCAACAGCAGAGGCGACCGCAGCGTCTGTTTCAACGAACCGCGCGCCGGATGACAATGCAGCCCCGGCAGGCACCATCACAAGATCATTGAAAACGGCGGCGGTGCCGCTGTCCGGTGTGCGGAAATACAGGTTGATTGCCGCCGACGGCCCGCCGATCTCACTCCAGTTTGTGATCTTGCCGGCAAAGATACTAGCCAGGTTTTCTTCGGAAATTGCGCGTATGGGGTTTGTCTGTGATGTAATCGCGACCAGACCGTCCAACGCAAAGATTTTTTCCTGCAAGGCGGATGTTGGATCGCCAAGGCCCGCGCCAGCAAAAAGCGCCACTTCGTCGGCGGTGACAGACCGCGTCGCGACCGCAAGTTTCGCATCGCCCGCAACGACACTGGCAATCCCCAGTTTCGACCCGACGGGATCAAGGGTGATCTGGGCCAGATCGCGCTCGGCCTCATCCTGAATCTGGATTGTGGGGCGGCGTGCATCACCCGCCAAAGTCGCGGCACCGCCGCCAATGTCAGAGCTGAATTCAAATATCAGGTCCGAGAACACCCTGCCGACCAGCTTGGACGAACCGGCGATTGTGAATGCCTCTGATGCGACGTCGATCGTCGGGCAGGCAGCGCCTGAACAGGTCACCTGAAATCCGTCAACCTGGAATTCGCCGACCAATGTGCGGATGGTGTAGGTTGCGCCATCATAAGAAACGAAATCACCCTTGAGGGTGTTTGAGCCATCAAGGCTTCGCAAGGTCACCTCTTCTGCAAAAGATGGGGCTGCCAGCGTCATGCCCAGGGAAAGTGCAAGTAGTCCCGCGCGAAAGCCCAACGTTCTCGTAATCATAATTAGTCGTCCCAATACTGTCAAACTCTCCTTTGGATTGTGATATTGCGATATCATTTCAACAATTTTAAAGGAGGGTTGCTACCTGTTACATTCGGGGTTCACGCAAACTGTCTGCCACCCCGTTTTTTCGTTCTTCGATAACCTTGATTTGATAGACCTTAAATCGCGCATTGCGCTCGGACAAGATTTATTTTACCATTGAAACAACGTTTTCGTGTAATACAACCCCTTATTTTCAAGGTCATCTCGGATCCCGTGACGATTTTTACGGGGCTGATATTGAAAATGGCTCAATTGGTAAGAAAGTCTAACCTGATTGGCTGTTCGCGGCTGATGTATGGGCTCGCTATTATCAGGCTTCCCCGGTTTTTGGCCGGTCAGTTTATTGCCTTGATTTCGACACGGCGTTTGGCGCAATTCGCATTCATAATGACGACCTATTGTTTCAATCCCACCAATTGACTCATTTTGGCTAAACAATAGTGTTGCAGATATGGCCACGCCTTTCGTATGGGGCAGTCACGATCAACGCCGCTGCCATCTCGGCGATTCCCGTGATGCCTGCAATGACGCGCGCCGCCTCAATACACGCGATCCGACTACATCCGCAAAAACTGGGCGTCTGAGCATGGATCAACGGCCTTTGTTTGTATTTCAAGCCCGGCACGCGACCCACGAGAGAGACTCTGGATTTTTCGCATGGGGCATCCCGATGCACCTGAATCGGCTACGCATTGCAAAGCAGCTACCCCGGAAGCGTCCTCACAGAGCTTCACGCAATCCATGCTACGCAATTTTGCACCACCACAAAGCGCTGCATATCTTGATATAAAACGTAAAAGTGGTGAGCCGGTCGGGATCCGAACCCGAGACCTACTGATTAAAAGTCAGTTGCTCTACCAACTGAGCTACCGGCCCACGTGATGGGCTACTTAGAAAGACACGAGCATAGGGTCAACCCCCAAATGCGGTCATCACTGGATAAGTCGCAATGCATTGTCTATATCGCCGCTATGGATGCACAAAAACACAGAATTCTGCCGTTCATGAAGATGCACGGGCTGGGCAATGACTTTGTTGTCGTTGACGAACGAGGTGTGATGCCGCGCGTCGAATCTGCTGTGGCGGTCGCCATCGCGGATCGGCATAGGGGTGTCGGCTTTGACCAGCTTGCCGTGATGTCCGACGCAACTGACGCCGATGTGCATCTGACCTTCTGGAACAGCGATGGCTCTCTCTCGGCGGCGTGCGGCAACGCGACCCGCTGCATTGCACGGTATGTTATGGATGAAACCGGGAAAACGGCGCTGACGATCACCACCGATCGCGGGACCCTATACGCGCAGGATGCGGGCAATCGCCTGACGGCTGTCAACATGGGCCAACCGCAGCTGCGGTGGGACGAAGTACCGCTATCGCACGAAATGGACACGCTGCACCTGCCGATTGCGGGCGCACCGACGGCCACTGGCATGGGCAACCCCCATTGCACATTCTTTGTGGATGACGCCACAACCGTCGATCTGGCCGCACGTGGCGCCGCGATGGAACATCATCCGCTTTACCCACAGCGCACCAACGTACAATTCGCCAGCCTGATCGGGCCGGACCATCTGCGGATGCGGGTCTGGGAGCGGGGGGTCGGCGTCACCCTCGCCTCGGGGTCGTCGTCCTGCGCCACAGCGGTGGCGGCCGCGCGGCGTGGCCTGACGGGCCGCGATGTGACGGTTGAACTGGACGGCGGAACGCTGCAAATCGCGTGGCGCGACGACGGTGTCTGGATGACGGGCCCGACAGCGCATGTATTCGACGGGCAGTGGCGGCTGTAATGGATCGCAAATCGCCGATATTCTCAAATCACGGCTGCCGCCTGAACGCCTATGAAACCGAGGCGATGAAGGAACTTGCCACCGCGTCGGGCGTCGAAAACGCGGTGATAGTGAATACCTGCGCCGTCACCGCCGAAGCAGTGCGCAAGGCCCGCCAAGACATCCGCAAACTGCGCCGCGACAACCCCACTGCAACGCTGATCGTCACCGGTTGTGCCGCCCAGACCGAACCTGATACCTTCGCCAACATGGCCGAGGTTGACGTGGTGCTTGGCAATACCGAAAAGATGAACCGGGCCACATGGGCGGGCATGGCCCCTGACCTGATCGGCAAGACCGAACCTGTGCAGGTCGATGACATCATGTCCGTCACCGAAACCGCCGGGCACCTGATCGACGGGTTTGGCACCCGCAGCCGCGCCTATGTTCAGGTCCAGAACGGTTGCGACCATCGGTGTACCTTCTGCATTATCCCGTTTGGGCGTGGCAATTCCCGCTCGGTCCCCGCAGGCGTTGTCGTCGACCAGATCAAGCGGCTTGTCGATACCGGCTATAACGAGGTGGTGCTGACAGGCGTCGACCTGACCAGTTGGGGCGCTGATCTGCCCGGCGCACCCAAGCTGGGCGATCTGGTGATGCGCATCCTGAAACTGGTGCCCGATCTGCCGCGCCTGCGGATCAGCTCAATTGATAGTATCGAGGTCGACGAAAACCTGCTCGCCGCCATCGCGACCGAGCCCCGCTTGATGCCCCACCTCCACCTGTCGCTGCAACATGGCGACGATATGATCCTGAAGCGGATGAAACGGCGGCACCTGCGCGACGACGCAATCCGCTTTACCCAAGAAGCCAGCAAACTACGGCCCGACATGACTTTCGGGGCCGACATCATCGCCGGGTTCCCAACCGAAACCGACGCGATGTTCGCCAATTCGCTGGCCCTTGTGCGTGATTGCAACCTGACCTGGCTGCACGTCTTTCCGTACTCGCCCCGGCCCGGAACGCCCGCGTCCCGGATGCCGCCGGTGCATGGCAAACTGATCAAATCCCGCGCGGCACAGCTGCGTGCCGCCGGTCAGGCTCAGGTCACCGCGCACCTCAAGGCGCAAATCGGCAAGACGCACGATATCCTGATGGAAAACCCGCGCATGGGCCGAACCGAGCAATTCACCGAAGTCACCTTTGCCAGCGATCAGCCCGAAAGCCAGATTGTCCGGGCTCGGATCACAGGCTTTGCAGATCAGACGCTCACCGCGTAAAGTTCTTCCGAGCTTAAATATCCCCGCCGGAGGCATCCAAACCCATGCCAACTCTTCCGATCTTGTGGTCCTTCAGGCGCTGCCCCTACGCGATGCGCGCGCGGCTGGCCATCCGTGCCAGCGGCCTGGCCGTGGAACTGCGCGAAATCCTGTTGCGCGACAAACCGGACATGTTTCTTGCCACATCACCCAAAGGCACCGTGCCCGTCTTGCACAGCGGCGACCGGATCATCGCCGAAAGCCGGGACATCATGCTTTGGGCCTTGCGCCAATGCGACCCCGAAGGCTGGCTTGATATGGCGCCCGAAGGGCACGCGCTGATTGACAGCTGTGACGGTCCGTTCAAGCGGGCGCTGGATCACACGAAATATGCTGTCCGCTATCCCCATCTGGACGTCGCGGCAGAGCGCGCAAAGGCGATGGAATTCCTGCAACACCTCGATGATCGTCTGACAGGTGCCCCGTTTCTGATGGGACCAACCCGTAGCCTTGCCGATATGGCGATCTTGCCCTTTGTGCGGCAGTTTGCGAATATCGACAGGGCGTGGTTTAATGCCCAACAGATGTCGCCCCTGACCCGCTGGCTCGATGCCTTTTTGGCGTCCGACCCGTTCGCGGCGGTCATGGTGAAATATGCACCTTGGCACGCCGACCAAGATCGGGTCTTGTTTCCGCAAACGACCCCATAAGGACCCCGGCCATGAGACTGCTTATCTCTCCCGCATCACCCTTTGTGCGCAAAGTACGCGTGTTGCTGCGTGAAACCGGCCTTTTGGACCAGGTCGAAGAGGTGAACGTGACCACGACGCCCCTTGCGTCCGATCCAACCGTTCTGGCGGTGAACCCCATCGGCAAGATACCCGCTTTGATGCGCGATGATGGCCCCGCACTTTACGACAGCCGGGTGATCACCCGGTTCCTGAACGAGGTCGCCGGTGCCGCGCTCTACCCGGAAGGTCAAATCTGGGATGTTCTGACGCTGGAAGCCACGGCAGATGGCATCATGGAAGCCGCCGTGCTGATGACCTACGAACTTCGCTTTCGCCCCGAGGCCCAGCAATCCGCCGCATGGACCGAAGCACAATGGGCCAAGGCCAGCCGCGCGGTCGCCGCGATCAATGACCGCTGGATGGGCCATCTGGCCGGACCGGTGAACATAGGGCAAATTTCCGTCGGCTGCGCGCTGTCTTACCTTGATCTGCGGCATGACCTGCGCAACTGGCGCGCAGGCAACGCGGATCTGGCAGCCTGGCACGCTGCATGGGTGCTGCGCGACAGCATGGTCGCGACGGCCACCTAGTTTTCAGAAATTAAAGCTGACGCCCAGATTGACGGCATTGGTGAAAACGTCGGTTTCAAGCGTGCCGCCGGTGTCAAGATCTGCGGTATTGGCAGAGTAAGTGCCTTTATATTCGCCAAAAACGGACCACCGATCATTGATCGGATATGTCGCGCCCGCGATCCACGTCGCCGCTGGCCCGGTCAGTTGATAGCCGAACGTTTCAGATGTGCCATTGGTCACCTCGACATGCGGTATCGCAATGCCCAGCCCGCCACCCACATAGGGTGTCATTTCCCCAAACGCCCCATCCCAGCGGCGGTAGGCGTTGATGGTCAACGTGTTCAGGCCATCGGTGAATTCCAGCACATCGTAACCCACAGGCAGCTCGCCATCCTTGGGGTAAATCTTGTTGTGTGAAAAATCGATCCCGTAGCCAAAGCTTTCGGTGCGCCAATTCGTGGCCCGGATGCCATAATATGGCGGCGCATCGAACGACCGGCCTTCCCAGTCCATCGAAAAATTATCATCGGAGATCTCGCTGTCACCGCGAATCGCCACGTCCGACGACGCCGCCGACTGAATGCCCCCATAAAAGCTAAGCTCTACTTCCGCCGTGGCAAAAGTAGGTACAGCAACAAGCATCGTGCAAACGGCGGCAGCGCGTATCATCAGAAATTGTCCCGAGTTCTGAGTGGTCAGGCCTTTTTGATAAAACACCGACGCTAACATAACAATAAAACACAACGTGAAGTTCAATCAATCGCACCTTTCTGTGTCACCGCTGTCACAAACATCGCTTGTGTGACCGGTCTTTGGGCCGAATTTGGCGGGCCATGACAAAGAATTGATTTTGTCCTTGCCCGTGATTTTGCCAAATCCACCGACGAATCGCCTGCCGCATGGCCCTGTTGCGCCCCTGCGGCGTTCACGATGTCTTCGTTGTTTTCTGCGATCAGCACCGTCAATAACCCCCTGCGCCCGAATGTCCGCTGGACGTCTCAGCATTTGATGGCTAAACACCGCCCGGATAGACGGGTGGCAACATCGGTCTCATTGTTCGTGCGGGCAAAGGCCCACAAAATTTCGGAGATGCACCCCGTGTCACATGCAGACGATCACCAGGGCACACGCCGCGACTTTCTTTATTACGCAACCGCCGGTGCCGGCGCTGTCGTAACGGGCGCGGCTGTCTGGCCCTTGGTTAACCAAATGAACCCATCCGCTGACGTTCTGGCGCTTTCGTCAATTCGCGTCGATATCAGTGCGGTTGAACCCGGAACCCAGCTTACCGTGCTGTGGCAGGGCAAGCCCGTTTTCATCCGCTCGCGTACCGAAGAAGAAATCGCGGCAGCGCGCGCCGTTGATGTCGAAACGCTTCCCGATCCGATGGCGGAAAACGCAAATCTGGTCGGTGAAGCTGCCGCCACCGATGAAAACCGGTCCTTGTCGGAAGACGGCACGTGGTTGGTTCAGATGGGTGTCTGTACGCACCTTGGTTGCGTGCCTCTGGGTGAACAGGGCGATTTCGGCGGCTGGTTCTGCCCCTGCCACGGGTCGCACTACGACACCGCTGGCCGGATCCGCAAAGGGCCCGCGCCGCGCAATCTTCCTATTCCTGTTGCGTCCTTCGTGGACGAAACAACAATTCAACTCGGTTAAGGAGAGAGCGCCATGGCTGGTATCCCCCACGACCATTACGAACCCAAATCAAACGGTGAAAAGTGGCTGAACGCACGTTTGCCCATCGTTGGTTTGCTTTATGACACGCTGATGCTACCCACGCCAAAGAACCTGAACTGGATGTGGATCTGGGGTATCGTTCTGACATTCACGCTGGTGTTGCAGATTGCCACCGGCGTTGTGCTGGTCATGCACTACACACCGCATGTCGACATGGCGTTCAATTCGGTCGAACACATCATGCGCGACGTGAACGGTGGCCATATGATCCGTTATTTCCATACGAATGGTGCGTCACTGTTCTTTGTGGCGGTCTATGCGCACATGTTCCGTTCGCTTTACTATGGGTCCTACAAAGCCCCGCGCGAAGTGACGTGGATCATCGGCATGCTGATGTATCTGATGATGATGGGCACCGCCTTTATGGGTTACGTGCTGCCTTGGGGCCAGATGTCGTTCCACGGCACGGCCGTGATTACCGGCCTGTTCGGCGCCATTCCGTTTATCGGCGAATCGATCCAAACGTGGTTGCTGGGTGCCTCTGCCGTTGGCCAGCCTGCGCTGAACCGCTTCTTCTCGCTGCATTATCTGCTGCCATTTGTCTTGCTTGGCCTGACGATCGTGCACATCTGGGCGTTCCACACGACCGGCAACAACAACCCGACCGGTGTCGAAGTGCGGCGGACATCCAAAGAAGACGCAGCCAAGGACACATTGCCGTTCTGGCCGTACTTCGTGATCAAGGACCTGTTCGCGCTGGCCGTTATTCTGGCCATATTCATGGCGGTTGTCGGCTTTATGCCAAACTACCTGGGCCACCCGGACAACTACATCCCGGCCAACCCTTTGGCGACGCCATCGCACATTGTGCCTGAATGGTACTTCCTGCCATTCTACGCGATCTTGCGGGCCTTTACCGCAGATGTGTGGGTCGTTCAGCTTGTGAACTTCATCAGCTTCGGCATCATCGACGCCAAATTCTTTGGTGTATTGGCGATGTTCGGCGCGATTGCCGTCATGGCGCTGGCGCCTTGGCTGGACACGTCTTCTGTCCGCTCTGCCCGGTATCGTCCGATGCTCAAGTGGTGGTTTGCGCTGCTGGTTGTCGATTTCATCGTGTTGATGTGGGTTGGTGCCATGCCGACGACAGGGATTTACCCGTACATTTCGCTGATCGCGGCAACCTATTGGTTCGGCTACTTCTTGGTGATCCTGCCGCTGTTGGGTGTGATCGAAAAGCCGCTGACACCACCGGCGACCATCGAAGATGATTTCAACGCGCACTACGCGCCGACGGCTGACGGCAAAGCTGCCGCCGCCCCGGCCGAGTGAGAAAGGACAAAGCCATGTTCCGCAAACTCACATTCACCGCCGCCGCAGTGCTTGCCATGACCGCTGTGCAGGTATCGGCGGCCGAAATTGAAACAGAGATCGAGGATTTTGCATTCTCATTCGAAGGGCCGTTCGGCAGCTTCGACCAGATGCAGCTTCAGCGTGGCCTGCAAGTCTACACCGAGATTTGCGCGTCATGTCACGGGCTGGAATTGGTCGCATTCCGCACCCTGCATCAAGAAGGCGGCCCCGCGTTGCCCGAAGATCAGATGCGTGCCTACGCTGAATTTTACGAAGTGTTCGACCAAAGCCTGCTTGGTGGCGAGGGTGACTTCCGCACGGCCACGCCGGCTGATAAATTCCCCGGCTCTGCATTGTCCAACGCGCCTGACCTGTCGCTGATGGCCAAGGCGCGCGCTGGCTTTCACGGGCCTGCCGGTACGGGGATCAGCCAATTCGTGAACGGCATGGGCGGCGCGGAATACATCGCGTCCCTGCTTGCCGGCTACGCCGAAGAACCCGAATGCGCGCTCGAGGGCGAGCCGATGGACGGCTATTATAACGTGGCCTTCGCGCCGGGGGGCTTTCCCGAAAGCTGCATTGATGAACACGGTCACCGCATGGTACCCGGCAGCTGGATCGGCATGCCGCAGCCGCTGTATGGCGACGACGTTGAATATGCCGATGGCCATTCAACAGAGCTGGACCATGTCTCACAGGATGTTTCAGCCTTCCTGATGTGGACTGCAGAACCCAAGATGATGGCCCGCAAGCAGGCTGGCCTGACGGGTGTCATCTTCCTGACGCTCTTGTCCGTGCTGCTGTATCTGACCAACAAACGGATCTGGGCGCCCCATAAGAAAAAGCACTGATCCGCTTTGCAAGATAACACAAAGGCCCGCCCGTTTGGCGGGCCTTTTGCGTGGCGTAAGGTGGGTTTCAACCCACCCTCTTGCCCAGATAATCGGCCAGTGCCTGCGGTGGATGATCAAACAGTGCGGCGGTCGCCACAGGCGCGGCTGCATGCCCATCCGCCACGACCACGACGTCATCCGCGATTCGCTTTGCGTCATCTGGATCATGCGTCACCATCACGACAAGCCGCTCGGGTCCTGCAAGCTTGAGACGCACCAGATCCAGCATCTCGGCCTTCAGGCCCGGCCCCAGCGCAGCAAAGGGTTCATCCAAAAGAACCACGGGCCGATCACCAAGCAGCACACGCGCCAGCGCAGCCCGGCTTTGCTGACCCCCTGACAGGGCACCGGGTTTGCGCCCGCCAAGCCCGGTCAAACCGACGGCATCCAATACCGCAGCAACCTGCGCCTTCTCGGTGTTGGACAGGCGCAATGTGGGCCGCAACGCAAGGCCGACGTTCTGGGCAACCGTCAAATGGGGAAAAAGGTTATTGTCCTGAAACAAGATACTGATCGGGCGCGCACCGGGTGACAGGTCCGTCAAATCTACGCCATCCCATGCGATGTGACCAGCAACGGGGGCCAGAAACCCCGCAAGCGCGGACAAGAGAGTTGATTTGCCAGCACCAGATGGACCAATCAGGGCCGTCACGCGCCCCTTGGGCAACCGAAGATCAGCGCGCAGCGCAAAATCATCCTGCGCCAGTCGCAGCCCATCACATGTCAGCATCGACCCGCCCCCCTCTGTCGCAAATCCAGAACATCAACAGGCTGAGTGCCAGCAAAAGCAACCCCGCCGCCGCCGCGCTTTCCATCCGGTAGGCGCCCATCAGGCGGTACATGGCCAGCGGCAGCGTTTCCTGCGCATCACCGGCAAACAGCGCAATCACGCCCAGATCGCCCATGGATAACGCGGCGGCCAAACCCGCGCCAAATCCCAACGGTCGTGCGATCCGTGGCAAGACCGCAATGCGCAACCATGCCCAGCCGCGCAGGCCCAATGCCGCCCCCAAACGTCCAAAATCCGTCTGTATCCCGGCGACGGCTGGCGCCACGGACCGCAATACAAAAGGCAGCGCCAACGTGGCATTGACCAGCGCCGTCATCGGCAACGCCAACCGGGCCGGGTTCACAAATGGATAAACGATCAAGAACGCACCGGTCCCGACCACCAAACCGGACGCCGCCAACGGCAGTACGCCGATCACCGCAACCGCGCGTCCGCCCCACAGGGCCAACGACAGCGCCATACTGACACACAGCGTGGCCGAAATGGTGGCGACCACAATGGACCGTCCTGCGGCAATCCAGACACTTGCCGGCAAATCCCCAAGCCCCGGTAGCCCGCGCAGCACGATCATCCCCAACGGCACCAGCAAAAATATGGCAGCCAGCCCAATCGCCAGCCCATCCACGATCGCCCGGCCCCGGTCCCAGCGCTGCACGACGCGGTCAAACCCGGCGCCCATCGCGTCTTGTCCGGTTATCCGCCAGACGACAACGGCAGCCCCCGCACACAGCGAAAATTGCACGCAGGCAAGCAGCGCCGCGCGCCCCAGATCAAAATCAAACCGCAGCGCCTGATAGATCGCCAGCTCGACCGTAGTGGCCCTTGGCCCGCCGCCCAAGGTCAGCGCCACAGCAAAGCTGGTCAGGCAAATCAGAAACACGACCAGAAACACACCCGGCCCAACGGCCCGCAGCATCGGCCATTCCAACAAACGGCCAACGGGCGCATTCAGCGTGGCCGCCAGCCTGAACCGTTCGGCGGGGATGGCCAGCCAGCCCTGCAAGATCAGGCGCGTGGCAAGCGGCAGGTTGAAAAACACATGGGCCAGAACAACGCCGTGAAATCCATAGACCGACAGCGGCGCGAACCCCAGCGCGCCAAGGCCCGCATTCAAGATGCCGCCGCGCCCAAAGACCGACAGCAGGCCCAGCACGGCCACAATCACCGGCAGCAGGAACGGCGCGCCGAGAAGCGTGATCAGTACCTGCCGCCCGGCAAAACGCCGCCGCGCCAGTGCGCGGGAGACCGGAATGGCAAGAAGGACGCTCAGACCGGCGGAAACCACGGCCTGCAACACGGTGAATCGGATCGCGGCCCAATCCGCTGTGGAAAGGCCGCCGTCCCACTGCGCGCGCAGTGCCACAGCGGCCAATGTGCCCAGCGTCAGCACAAGCACCAGCGCCCCAGTCAGGGCGCCGGGCCAGCGCGGGGTTACTGCGAAAGCGCCGCGCGCCATTCGTCAACCGCCACATCGCGGACGGCCGCCGCATCCTGTGGTGAAAACAACAATGCTTTTTGCGGGGTCAGCAGCGTGTCAAACCCATCGGGCAGACCTGCGCTTGGCGTGGCCGCCGGATACATCCAGTTGGTCGTGGGGATCACGCCTTGGAACGCGTCCGACACCATGAACGCCATGAACTGATCGGCCAGTGCGGGCTGGTCGGTGCCTGCCAGCTTTCCGGCAACCTCGACCTGCATATAGTGGCCTTCGTCGAAGCCCCACGCGACCTTACTGGCGTCTTCTTCGGCGATCAGATGGTAGGCGGGCGATGTGGTATAAGACAGCACCGCATCGGCTTCGCCATCCAAGAACAGGCCATATGCCTCGGACCAGCCGGGCGTGACGGTGACAATATTGTCGGCCAGATCGGCCCAAACCGATGCCGCAGCATCGCCATACGCGGCTTTGACCCACATCAGCAGGCCCAGACCGGGGGTAGACGACCGGGGGTCCTGAATAACGATTTTCACATCGCTCGCTGCCAGCGCCTGCAATGATGTCGGCGCCGCCGCCCCGACATTCCCGACAAAGGCAAAGTAACCCCAGTCAAACGGCAGAAACGTGGTGTCGGTCCACGCGACGGGCAGATCAAGGGTTGCATCCACATCATGCGGTGCAAACAGGCCGGTCGCGCGGGCAGCGTGCGTCAGATTGGTATCAAGTCCCAGCACGATATCCGCGTCGGTGCTTGGCCCTTCCAGTTGCAGGCGCGCCAACAGCGCGGCACCGTCGCCGGCACCCACAAACTGCAGGTCACAGGCGCAAACCGCTTCAAACGCGGCCTCGACGGCGGGGCCGGGTCCCCATTCGCTGGTAAAGCTATCATAGGTCAGTACTTGCAGCACCGGGGTCTCGGCCAATGCGCCTGTGGCACAAAGGGCAAGTCCCGCGACAGCTGGCAGAAAGAGTGGGTTATGCATCTTATCCTCCAAATGCGACGGGCGGATTGGGGGGATAGCGCGATGGCCATACCTTCCCTCCGCCGGTCTTAACCGGTTCAGGTTCAACGGGTCCGCTTGCGCATCTCAGCCAATAAAGGCCCCCCGAGGTACATCTTAGCTAGGGTGGATTGCGCGCAGTGACAAGGGAAACCTCTTGAGCCTGATTGTCGCGGGGGCTAGACCCTGCATGCAAAGGGGATACTCATGTCGATCAACAGCTTCGGTCACCTGTTCCGGTTCACCACCTGGGGCGAAAGCCACGGACCCGCCCTGGGGGCCACCGTCGATGGCTGCCCGCCGGGTATCCCGCTTGACGTGGCGATGATCCAGCAGTGGCTGAATAAACGTCGCCCCGGCCTGAACAAGAACACGACGCAGCGTCAAGAAGCGGATGAAGTCGAAATTCTGTCGGGCGTGTTTGACGGGCAAACGACCGGCACCCCGATTCAACTGATGATCCGCAATACCGACCAGCGGTCAAAGGATTATGGCGATATCGCCAATACTTTCCGTCCTGGTCACGCCGATATCACCTATCACCAAAAATATGGTATCCGCGATTATCGTGGCGGCGGCCGGTCGTCGGCGCGTGAAACGGCATCTCGGGTGGCCGCCGGTGGTGTCGCGCGCGAGGCGATCAACGCGATTGCCCCCGGTGTGCAGATCAAAGGCTATATGACCCAGATGGGCACGAAGCAGATTGACCGTGACCGGATGGATTGGGACCAGATCGACCAGAACGACTTTTTTTGCCCCGACGCGCAGGCTGCAGGTGAATGGGAAGAATATCTGCAATGGCTGCGCAAGGATGACCACAATTCCGTCGGGGCCATCATCGAGGTGGTCGCGCGTGGCGTGCCCGCCGGGATCGGCGCCCCCGTCTATGCCAAGTTAGACACCGATCTATCCGCCGCGATGATGTCGATCAACGCCGTGAAAGGTGTTGAAATCGGCGAAGGCATGGCGGCGGCCGCCCTGACCGGACGCGATAACGCGGACGAGATTTTCATGGGGCCGAATGGGCCGGAGTATTCATCCAACCACGCGGGTGGAATCCTCGGCGGGATCAGCACCGGTCAGGACATCGTGGTGCGCTTTGCCGTAAAGCCGACATCGTCGATCCTGTCGCCGCGCAAATCCATCCGCATGGACGGCACCCCGATCGAGGTGATTACCAAAGGTCGCCATGACCCCTGCGTCGGCATTCGCGCTGTCCCTGTGGGCGAGGCGATGATGGCCTGCGTGATTTTGGATCATCTGTTGCTGGATCGTGGCCAGACAGGCGGCGTGCGTGGGTCCATCGGGTAGGGTGGATTTCAATCCACCTTACGTTTTTGAAAGCTGCACAGCCAAAATGCCGCCTGCGATGATCGCGACGCCGATCACATCCAGCACGCCGATCGTTTCCCCCAAAACAACAGCCGCAATCGCCACACCAAGGAACGGATTGAGAAAGTGAAAGGTGGATGCCTTTACCGTCCCGATCCGACCCACCAACAAGAACCACACCAGCGTCGCCGCCAACCCCGGCACCAGCGTGGTATAGATGAACGCGACCACCAGCTGCCAGTTCCACGTCACTGCAAATGTTTCAAACGCAAGCGCCGGACCCCACAGCAGCGCACTGCCCACCAGCATTTGCAGCCCGACAATCATCAGCACATTGCCCCCCGATGATGCGCCCAGCACCGCCAGCGTCGCCGCCGTAAGCGAGATAACCCCGATCACAAGCAGCATCAGACCAAACGGATCGACGCCCCCCTGCAACCGCGCCCCCATGATCAGCGTCACACCGATCACGCCTGCGATCAGCCCGGCAATGCCCAGTGGCCGTACTTTGGTGCCAAGCACGACCCAGCCGGCAAGGGCCACCAACAGTGGCATCGTCGACGCGATAATCGCGGCCAGCGACGCCTGAACCGTCTGCATCGCGACAAAGTTCAGACCCAGATACAGCGCGTTCTGACAGACCCCAAAGACCAGCACGCCCAGCCATTGTCGGCGGCTTAACCGCGCCGATTGGCCCAGCGCCCATGCGATCACGACACCCAATATCCCCGATATCAGAAACCGCAGCGCCAATGCCGTCAGCGGTGGCGCGTATTCTACGATGACCCGCGCCGACGTGAACGCCGAAGACCACATTGCGGCAAAGGCCAGCCCCATGAAGATTGCTTTGATATCCATAGTGCCTCACGCAAAAAGGGCCGCCCGTTTGGGGCGACCCTTTCTTAATCCTGCATCCGGCACAAGGCCCGATGGCTTAGCCGTTGACGCTGTCTTTCAGTGCCTTGGCGATTGTCATTTTGACAACCTTGTCGGCGTCTTTCTTGATCTGCTCACCCGTTGCAGGGTTGCGGACCATGCGCTCTGGGCGCTCGCGGCAATAAATTTTGCCAACACCGGGAAGGGTCACGGCACCGCCGCCTGCAACTTCTTTGGTGATGATACCGGTCACGGCATCAAGAGCAGACCCTGCTGCTTTTTTGTCCATGCCTGTTTCTTCGGCAAGTGCAGCAACAAGCTGCGCTTTCGTCATTGGTTTTGTCGCCATTTTTCTGGTCTCCCTCGTTCGCCCGCTCTATGGGGCCTCTACCTGCATATTTAACGGTATGTAGTGGCACACCACAACTGTTAGTGTCGCATTACAAGGGAAAACTGCATGATTTCGGGCGTTCTTCATCGCATTACAGGAAAGCTGTCTCTTCAAAGCTACGCAATTTGCGACTGTGGATGCGTTCCAGTGGCATTTCGCGCAGTCGCTCCATCGCGCGAATACCGATCATCAGGTGTGCGGCGACCTGTGTTTTGTAGAATTCAGACGCCATTCCGGGCAATTTCAACTCTCCGTGCAGCGGTTTGTCACTGACACAAAGCAATGTCCCATAAGGCACCCGGAACCGAAAACCGTTGGCGGCAATCGTGGCGCTTTCCATGTCCAGCGCGATGGCCCGCGACTGTGACAGCCGTTGCACCGGGCCTGCCTGCTCGCGCAGTTCCCAGTTGCGGTTGTCGATCGTGGCCACCGTTCCTGTCCGCATGATCCGCTTCAGCTCGTACCCCTCAAGCTCGGTCACGTCAGCCACGGCTGTTTCCAGCGCGATCTGAATTTCCGCCAGCGCCGGGATTGGCACCCAGATCGGCAGATCATCGTCCAGCACGTGATCTTCGCGCAGATATGCGTGCGCCAGCACAAAATCCCCCAGACGCTGCGAATTGCGCAGGCCCGCGCAATGCCCCACCATCAGCCACGCATGCGGGCGCAGCACCGCGATGTGATCCGTCGCGGTCTTGGCGTTTGACGGGCCGACGCCGATATTTACCAACGTGATCCCCGCACCGCCCGCGCGCTTCAGGTGGTACGTCGGCATCTGCGGCAGCTTGGCGGGCAACGGCAGCGGCGCATCAGCCTGCGTAATTTCGACATTTCCGGTGCTGACAAAACTGGTATATCCGCTGTCGGGATCGGCCAGCATGTGACGGGCATAGGCCTCGAACTCTTCCACATAGAACTGGTAGTTCGTGAACAGGATATGGTTCTGGAAATGCTCGGCCGCGGTGGCGGTATAGTGCGAAAGCCGGGCAAGCGAATAGTCTATCCGCTGCGCCGTGAACGGCGCAAGCGGCCTTGCGCCATCAGGATAGACAAACCCCGCACCATTCACGATGTCATCATGCGTCGTGCTAAGGTCCGGAACGTCGAAATTATCGCGCAGATTGAATTCCATCGACCCATCTTGCGGCACCATGACCGACGGGTCATTCGCCACCGCGAAATGCACGGGCATCACAGTGTCGGACGTTCCAATGATCACCGGGACGCCATGGCTGGCGATCAAAAGAGCGATCTGTTGTTCAAGATACGCGGCAAATAAATCAGGTCGCGTCACCGTTGTTGCATAAACGCCCGGTTCGGCCACATGCCCAAACGACAATCGGCTGTCCGTCTTGGCATGGGTTGTCGTGGTCAGCCGAATTTCGGGGTAATACGCACGCACCCGCGTTTCGGGCTGGCCATGCGCCACGGCGGCGGTGAAATGTTCGCTGAGAAACCCAATCGCGGTGGTGTATAATTCCTGTAGCCGCGCCACGGCCTTGGCCGCATCGCTAAAGGCTTCGGCGGCGGGCACATCGGGTGTCCTGATCATTATCTTCTGCTCGACATTCATGAGCGTTCCTCAAAAAGTTCCGTTATTTCGAATTTCGTGACATCTACCAGCCCCAGATCAGAAATCCGCAACGCCGGGATGACAACAAGCGCCAAAAGCGAATGTTGCATATACGCATTGTTCAGCGTGCAACCACAGGCGGCCATCGCCGCGACCATCTGGTCGGCCTTCGCGGCCACCTCGGCGGCAGGACGATCCGACATCAGCCCGGCAATCGGCAGTTCCACCAGCGCCAGCTCTGCGCCGTCTTTCCACACGGTCACGCCGCCGCCAACCACACCGAGCCGGTTCGCGGCCTGCGCCATCATCGCGCGATCGGTGCCGACGACAATCATATGGTGACTGTCATGCGCGACGGTCGAGGCCATTGCCATCCGCCCGGTATAGCCAAACCCCGAGACAAAGCCGTTTACAACGCCGCCCGTGCCCCGGTGCCGTTCCACCAAGGCAATCTGATAGGTGTCGCCTTGCCCCTCGACCAGCCCATCCACAACAGGCAGCTCGGCTGTCAGGGCCTCGGTCGGGGCCTGATTTTCCACAACGCCAATCACCTTGGCCGTCACGGTGTTCGCCCCTTGGGGTGCCGCGATCCCAAAATCCGCAGCGCCCAGCGTCTTGCCCATCCGTACCGTCTGGCGCGCATCGGCGGGCCAGTCGTAATGCGGGCAAGCCACGGTAATCGTGCCATCCACCGCCACCGTTTGCCCGCGCGCGATCACATGTTCAATCGGCAGGGTCGTCAGATCCGATGTCAGGATCACATCCGCCCGGCGCCCCGGCGCAATTGATCCCAGCTCGCGCTCCAGCCCGAAATGCGTTGCGGTATTGATCGTCGCCATCTGCAACGCGATCAGCGGATCACAGCCACAGTCAATCGCATGGCGCACGACCCGGTTCATATGCCCGTCGTTAACCAGCGTCCCCGAATGGCAATCATCGGTACACAGGATAAAGTTGCGCGGATCAAGGCCGCGTTCCGTCACGGCCGTAATCTGGCTTTTGACATCGTACCATGCGGACCCAAGCCGCATCATCGACTTCATCCCCAAACGGACACGTGCAATCGCATCCGCTTCGGCGGTGCCTTCGTGATCATCCGCAGGGCCACCGGCCACATAGGCGGCAAACGCATTGCCCTTATCGGGGCTGGCGTAATGCCCGCCTACCGTCTTGCCCGCGTTCATCGTCGCCGCCATTTCGGCCAGCATCTGTGGGTCGCCATTGATCACACCGGGGAAATTCATCATCTCGCCCAAGCCGATGATTCCGGGCCAGCCCATCGCCTCGGCGACATCATCGGCTGAAATCTCAAATCCGGTCGTCTCCAGTCCGGGTGCGGACGGCGCGCAGGACGGCATCTGCGTATAGATGTTGACCGGCTGCATCTGCGCCTCGTCATGCATCATCCGCACACCGCGCAGGCCCAGCACGTTGGCAATCTCGTGGGGGTCGGTGAACATCGTCGTCGTGCCGTGCGGGATCACTGCCGCGGCAAATTCAGCCGGTGTCAGCATCCCGCTTTCGATATGCATGTGCCCGTCGCACAGGCCGGGAATCAGATAGCGGCCATCGGCCTCGATCACCTGCGTGTCAGGCCCGATGCAATGGCCGGCATCCGGCCCGACATAGGCAAAGCGGCCATCGGCAATCGCCACCTGCCAGCCGTCCAGCACCTCGCGGGACTGCACGTTGACCAGCGCGCCACCGCGAATAACCATATCCGCCGGTGCGCGCCCCGCAGCAACAGCGACCAGACGGGGGGCCGCTTCGGCCCAAGATTTAATGTGATGTTCCATCCGCAAAATTGTCACCCTTTGCGGTGACGTTCAAGGGGGTCACAGCTTGCCAATCGCCAAGGGCTGCTGATCGGGGTTCAGCCGCGCGACCGACAGGTTCAAAGCTGCCGCAATCGTGACCCACAACAAATAGGGTGCAAACGCCAACCCGGCCCAGAAATCCAACTGCCAGTGCGTGATCGTCGCCCCCAGCACCGCAACCCAAAGCGCGGCCATGATCGGCAATGACCCTCTGAGCTGGCGCAAGCCAAAGAACACCGGCGTCCATAGCGCATTGAACGCGATCTGCATGGCCCAAAACGCCATTGCATAGGCGCTGCCCTCCAACACCGCGACCCGCGCGCCCGCAACGGAAATCAGCACGTAAATCGACGTCCAAACCACCGGGAACACCCAGTTCGGCGGCACCCATGATGGCTTTTTCAGCGACTTGTACCAGTCACCCGTCGGGAATAACGCCCCAGTCGCCCCAGCGCCGAATGTCGCGGCAAGAAAGATGAGAAATAGAAAAATATCCATGAACGGTCCCTTTCACAGTGACCCATGCAATCTAGGCCAGCGGGCGATCGGTTCCAAGGCCCGCTTCACGCGCCTTGAGTTCCGCAAGTATCGCCAGCACGGCCTGCGACCGCCCCGTCTGCGGTTTGGCGCGCCCTGCGGCATCAACCAGAAACGCGACCTCGTCCAGCGGTGGCGCATAAATCACGGCGGATCGTGGCATCACCATCGAAAACGCCGTCCGCGCCCCCGATTGCGCGATCCAACCCAGCTTTTGCCGGGTCGAGGTCCGCGCCCGCATTGAAATACTGTCATAGCCGTTGCGGCGCACCTGCGCCCCGATCCCCCCATAAATCAACCGCGCCGCCCAAATGCCCAGCCGGGCATTGCGTGGCAGGGCATTGATCCCGGCCTCTGACCGCCAGTACAACCGATCGGCCTCGCGCAGCAGTCGCTTGACCATCACGCGCACGGCGTCCGTCGGCAGCGGCTCGCGGACAAAATTCAGCGGATCAATCCCCGTTTCGGCCAGCCACTCCAGCGGCAGATAAATCCGGCCCATCCGTGCATCTTCGCCGACATCGCGCGCGATATTGGTCAGCTGCATCGCAACACCCAGATCACAGGCGCGGGCCAGCGTATCTGGATCACGCACATGCATCAGCACACACATCATCGCACCCACGGCACTGGCGACGCGTGCGGAATAGTCTCTGACGCCGCTTAAGCTGTCATAACGCCGCTCTGCGGCGTCCCATGCCAGCCCTTCAAGCAAGGCTTCGGGCAACGCGCGCGGCATTCCGAAATCTTCGACAATCGCGGCGAACGCGCGGTCCTCCGGGGCGTTGCGGGGCTTGCCGGCATACGCCAGATCAAGCCGCTCCTGCAGCCGCAAAACCGCGCCCGCCTGATGCGTGCCCTCGTCAACCTCATCGTCGGCCAACCGGCAGAACGCATACAGCGCCAGCGCCGGATCGCGCACCTTGGCGGGTAGCAATCTGGACGCGGCATGAAATGACAGCGACCCATGGCGGATCGCCGCGCGGCAGTGTTCCAGATCATCGGGTCCGATCATTCCGCCGCCACCTTCATCTTTGCTGCCATAGGCGCGTCCGGCACCAGTTTTCCCAGCACCTCTGCGCTGGAAATCACGCCCGGCACCCCGGCACCGGGATGCGTGCCCGCGCCCACCAGATACAGCCCCTTGGCCTCTTCACTGACATTATGCGGTCGAAACCAGGCAGATTGTAAAATCCGCGGCTCAATCGAAAATCCCGACCCATTGGGCGATAGATACCGATCCCGAAAGTCCGCGGGCGTCAGAACCATCTCGGTCGTGATGCGCGCCGCAAAGCCCGGTATCGTCTTTGCGACCTCGGCCTGCACCTTGGCCTTGTAGGCGGCACATGCGCTGTCCCAATCGACCGGATTGGCGAACCCCAAATGCGGGACGGGTGACAGCACGTAAAAGGTATCATCGCCCGCAGGTGCTGCACTGGGATCAGTCCGCGAAGGGCGATGGATATAAAGACTCATATCGTCCGACAGCTTGCCCTTGATAAAGATATCCCGCAGCAAACCTTCGTATCTGGGCGCATTGGTGATCGTATGATGGCCCACGTCGGGCCACATATCCGCCGTGCCCTTGGTGCCGAAATACCAAACAAAAAGCCCCATCGACCAGCGCCGCGAAGCCAGTTTCCTGTCGGTCCAGCGCTTGCGCGGCAGATTGCGCAACAGCCGCTGGTACGTGTGCCCCGCATCGGCATTGCTGATCACCAAAGGGGCGTAAATCACCTCTTCATCGACCAGCCGCACACCCCACGCGGCACCATCGCTGACCAAAATCTCATCCACCTCGACACCGTGGCGCACGCGCCCGCCCTGTGCCGCGATCACCTTGACCATCGCATCGGCAATCGCCTGCACCCCGCCCATCGCGTAATGCACGCCAAATTCCTTTTCGAGATACGCGACAAGCGAATACATGGCCGTCACATGCATCGGGTCGCCACCGATAAATAGCGGGTGAAACGACAATGCCATGCGCAGCCGGGCATCCTTGACCCGGGCCTTTGCCAAACCCAGAATCGACCGATCCGCCCGCAGCATCGCAAACGTCGGCAGAACCTTGATCGTCTCCCACAGCTTATGCATTGGCTTGGCCACCATGCCCTCGAACCCGACCTTGTAGCACGTCTCGCTATCTCGCAAGAACCGCCGATACCCCTTTACGTCACCGGGGCTTAGCCGGGCCACCTCTGCCAGCATCGCATCGGTGTCCTGCCGCGCGGTGAAACGCGACCCGTCCTGCCAGCGCACCTCATAGAATGGATCCATCGGGCGCAGATCGACATCGTGATGAAAATCCCGCCCGCACGCGCGCCACAAATCCTCGTAAACCTGCGGCACGGTAATAATCGTCGGCCCCAGATCGAATCGGTGCCCGTCCTGCGTCACCGACGATCCGCGCCCGCCGGGCCGATCCAGCCGGTCCAGAACCGTGACCGCATATCCCTTGGCGCCAAGCCGCATTGCTGCCGCCAAACCACCAAGACCCGCGCCGATGACAATCGCCGCATTCTCTTTGCTCTGATCGTGATGATGTGTCTGCATAAACCAACCCTAGTAGTGTAAGTCTAAGTTGACAATTATTATTGCCAATGCATTTGTAAAGAACAAGGAAGCCTTCACTTACCTAAAGCTGTATGTCAGACTAAGTTGACACTAACCAAGGTTTTGCCCGTGCCGCAGATCGTCAGCCTTTCCTTTTACCGCTTTGCCGGTCCGCTTGCGCGGCTCTGGGCATTGGGCATGATGGGAGCGGCGCGTCTACCGCTGTCGCGTACGCCCGACATCGGCTTCTGGAAACTGTGCGGGTCTGGCGCCGGGGAAGGTTTCACGCCGTTTCCCAACACTGCCGTCTACGCCATCCTTGCCACATGGCCTGACGCGGAAACGGCGCGGGCGCGGACCAGAACAGGCGTCTTCGCCCGCTATATCCGCCGCGCCACCGAAGACTGGACCGTATTTCTGCAACCGACAGCCGCACGCGGCCAATGGGCGGGGCAAACCCCCTTTATCCCCAGCCTCGGCGCCACCGCCGGACCCCTTGCCGCGCTGACCCGTGCCACGATCAAACCCCGTATCCTTGCGCGTTTCTGGGGCCGCGTTCCCCGGATATCGGACATGATCGGCCGCGACCCCAACGTCGCCTTCAAGATCGGCATCGGCGAGGTGCCGATGCTGCATCAGGTCACCTTTTCCATCTGGCCATCCGAAACCGCAATGGCAGGTTTCGCCCGCACCGGCCCCCACGCTGACGCCATCCGTGCCGTCCGCGACCAAGGCTGGTTTCGCGAGGAACTTTATGCCCGCTTTGCCGTCCACTCCGATCATGGCACATGGAACGGCACATCCCCCCTCGCAAAACTGGAGGCCGCATGACCCCATTTCCCTTTTCTGCCATCGTCGGTCAGGACGAAATGAAACAGGCGATGATCCTGACAGCCATCGACGCCAGCATTGGCGGCGTGCTGGTTTTCGGTGATCGGGGCACCGGCAAATCCACTGCCGTGCGTGCCTTGGCCGCGCTTTTGCCGCCGATCAATGCGATCAAGGGCTGCCCTGTGAACAGTGAACGGGCCGAAAATGTGCCTGACTGGGCCATGTTAGACACAAAAGCGCTGCATGAAACGCCCACGCCTGTCGTTGATCTGCCGCTGGGTGCGACCGAAGATCGGGTGACCGGTGCGCTGGATATCGAAAAGGCGCTGACCAAAGGCGAAAAGGCATTTCAGCCGGGCCTGCTTGCGCGCGCGAACCGTGGCTATCTTTATATAGACGAGGTGAATCTGCTCGAAGATCACATCGTCGATCTGCTTCTCGATGTCGCGCAATCGGGTGAAAACGTGGTCGAACGCGAAGGCCTGTCGATCCGGCATCCCGCGCGCTTTGTCCTCGTCGGCTCTGGCAACCCCGAAGAGGGAGAGTTGCGCCCGCAACTGCTTGATCGCTTTGGCCTGTCGGTCGAGGTCGCGTCGCCAAAAGACATCGCAACCCGTGTCGAAGTAATGAAGCGCCGCGATGCGTTTGAAAACGACAACGCGGCCTTCATGTTGCGCTGGCAGGCCGAAGATGCCGCGATCCGCGATCGTATCTTGACGGCGCGCAAGGCTCTGACACGCCTCACAACGCCCGAAAAGGCCCTGCATGATGTGGCCGCGCTTTGCCTTGCTCTTGGCTCCGATGGGTTGCGGGGCGAGCTGACCTTGCTCAAGGCCGCCCGCGCCTTTGCCGCTTGGCGTGATGACACGGCGCTGACCCGCGCCCATATACGTGCAGCCGCGCCGATGGCCCTGCGCCACCGCTTGCGCCGCGATCCGTTGGACGAGGCGGGCAGCGGCACCCGCGTCATCCGCGTCGTGGAAGAAGTCCTTGCCTAGCGCCAACTGGACCCGCGCCACGCTTGCGCTGCAATTGCTGGCGATTGACCCGGCACTTGGCGGGATGCGCGTCCGCGCCCGGTCTGGCCCGGTCCGTGACCAGTTGATGCAATGGGTCGATCCGAACGCCAGAAAATTGCATCCCGCGATTTCGGACGATGCGCTTTTTGGCGGGCTAGACCTGTCTGCAACGCTCGCAACGGGGCATGTTGTGCAGGAACAGGGTCTACTTGCGACGCCCGGCGCGCTGATCTTGACCATGGCGGAACGGGTGTCTACTGCGCTCGCGGCGCGGCTTGCCTTGACGCTGGATCGCAGTAAAATCCACAGCCTGATCGCGCTTGACGAAGGCACCGCGCCGGACGAGATGCTGAACCCAAAGCTGGCGGAACGCCTTGCGTTCGACGCCGATCTTTCCGACATCGGCATCCATGATACCGGGCCAAGCGAATGCCCCGATCTGGCCGCGGCGCAGCATCGCCTGCCAACGGTCACGCACGATCCCGACATCTTGCTGCAAATCGCGACCATCGCTGCGCAATGCGGGATCGACAGCGTGCGTGCGCCCTTGTTTACGCTGCGCGCCGCGCTGGCACATGCAGCGCTTTCGGGCCATGTTAGTGTCACATCGGCTGATCTGGAAATCGCCTGCGCCCTGACGCTGGCCCACCGTGCGACCCAATTCCCCGACACTCCAGCCGAAGAGGTGCCGGAACCAGACGCGCCGCCCGCTGACACCCGATCCGACCGCGATGATCCAAATACGCCGGACCTGCCCGACGACCTGCTGCTTGATGCGGTAAAGGCGCTGTTGCCTGACAATCTGCTGGAACGGCTAGCTGCGCAAAAGGCCCGGAAGGGCCGCGGCAACGGGACCGGTGCGGCCCGCAAAGGTAACCGGCGCGGCAGGCCGCTGTCATCGCGCGCCGGCAAAATCTGCGATGGCGCGCGGATTGATATCATCAGCACCCTGCGCGCCGCCGCCCCATTGCAGACAATCCGTAAACACGCCAGCGGGCGCGACGGGTTGCACATCCGTCCTGCGGACATCCGGCTGAAACGGTTCGAAGAACGCTCTGACCGGCTGCTGATCTTCGCGGTTGACGCGTCCGGCTCGGCCGCACTTAGCCGTCTGGCCGAGGCGAAAGGCGCCGTCGAACTGCTTCTGGCACAGGCCTATGCCCGCCGCGATCATGTGGCGCTGGTCGCCTTTCGCGGCACCAAGGCCGAGCTTTTGCTGCCGCCCACCCGGTCACTCGTCCAGACCAAACGGCGGCTTGCGGCTTTGCCCGGCGGCGGCGGCACGCCGTTGGCCGCTGGCATGGTCACGGCCTTTGATCAGGCAACACAGGCCCGACGGCGCGGCCTGACGCCCACAATCGCGATCCTTACCGACGGGCGGGCCAATATCGCGCTTGATGGGACAGCGAACCGCAAGCTGGCCGCCACCGATGCGCAACACATCGCGCGCGTCCTGCGCAGTCAGGGTATTGATGCGCTGGTCATCGACACCGGGAACCGGCCCGAACCGGCGCTGCGCGCCCTTGCGGCAACGCTGAACGCCCCGTATCTGCCGCTGCCGCGCGCCGACGCGCAGCGCTTGTCGCAATCCGTCGCCGCCGTCCTTGGCGACTGAACGATGCGTTGGCCCCCAGATCAGCAGACTTGGCCGCTTGCCCGGTATTCGCGCCAGATCCTGTGTCGGCCCCACCGCTGGCATGTGCAGGAACACGGCGCTGGTGATACAATCCTGCTGATCCACGGGGCGGGCGGTGCCACCCAAAGCTTTCGCAACCTGTTTCCCCTGCTGGCCCAGAATCACCACGTTATCGCTGTCGATCTGCCGGGGCAGGGGTTCACCCAATGTGGCGCGCAACACCGCTGCGGGCTTGATCACATGGCCCAGGATCTGGTGGCGCTCTGCCGTCATGAAAACTGGGAACCGGCGCTGATCGTTGGCCATTCGGCGGGGGTGCCGATTGCGTTGCGGATGTGGGAACTGGGCGTGCGGCCCCTTCGCGGGATCGTTGGGATCAACGCGGCCTTGGGCACCTTCAAAGGGGTGGCGGGCTGGCTGTTTCCGATGATGGCCAAAGTCTTGGCGGCAACTCCCTTCAGCGCACGGATCTTTGCGGCGACGACAACGCGCAATTCCGTGCGCACCCTGATCCAAGGCACCGGATCAACGCTGGATGAAGCCGGTATCGACCTTTACTATCGGCTCGCGACGGACCGCGCACATGTCGATGCGACCCTGGCGATGATGGCGCAATGGTCGCTGGACGGGTTGCTGGCGCGGCTGGGTCGCATTGACGCGCCCGTGCATCTGATCACCGGGCTTGGCGACAAATCTGTCCCGCCCCAAACCAGCCGGGATGCGGCTGCCCTGCTTGCCAATGCGCGGCTGACAGAGCTGCCCCACCTTGGCCACCTCGCCCACGAAGAGGATGCGGCGACAATTGCCGCATTGATCACGGCGACATGAAAAAAGGCCGCCAGAGCATCCTCTGACGGCCTTTTTGAAACTGTAATGCGGCCTTATTCGGCAGTGAATGTCGATAGAAAGGCATATAGGTCATAGGCCTGTGCCTCTTCACGTACCTGATAGGCCATCTTGCCACGTGCACGACGGTCTTCCAGCGTTTCGCGCAGCCAATCTGTTGGGTTCTGCACGTATTCGACGAATGATTCTTCTGTCCAAACGTCGCCACGTGCACCAACTTCAGCGATCGAATCGCCATAGCGGAACCCTTCGGCTGACGCGACGGGGCGACCGGCAAAGGCGAACAGGTTCGGCCCGGCGGTCTTGGCGTTGCGACCGGCAAGGATCTCGCCGGATGCATCCTGCACAACGTGGCAGGCGACGCATTGACGGTTAAATTGCTCTTCACCGGCGGCTGCATCGCCTTGGCTGGATGCGTGGCCGGCTGCAAATGCAGGCGCCGCAAGTACTGCAAACGCGGCTGCCATTGTAAAATTCTTCATGACCGTATTCCTTTTCGATCCTGGTTCTGTGACCGTATGCCCCGGTCTGCGTGCAATGTAATGCATGGGGCCGCTTGGTCCACCCCTGGGATGCAAAAGTTTGTGTGATCCCTCTCAAGCGACCGCATGTGCCAAGGCGCATTGCTTCCACAATACTCTTAACGCATTGATAAGATGTTCGATATCTTCGTCTGTGTGCAGGGGTGACGGGGTGAATCGCAACCGCTCTGTCCCCTTTGGAACCGTGGGATAGTTGATCGGCTGGACATAAATATCCCATTCGCGCATCAAATAATCGGCCAACATCCGGGTTTTCACCGGGTCTTTGATAAGAACCGGCACGATATGGCTTTCGTTTGCCATATGGGGGATTCCCTCGCGGTCCAGGGCGGCCCGAAGGCGGGCGACCTGACGGCGCTGTCCGGCCCGCTCCATTTCGGAGGTTTTGAGGTAGGCAATGGATGTCCGCGCCGCTGCCGCGACCGCCGGGGGCAGGGCCGTCGTAAAGATGAACCCCGATGCAAAGCTGCGGATGAAATCACACAGCGCGACCGATCCGGTGATATACCCGCCGACAACGCCAAACGCCTTGCCCAAGGTGCCTTCGATCAGGGTGATCCGGTCGGCCAGCCCCTCGCGTTCGCTCACGCCGCCGCCGCGTGGGCCGTACATGCCAACGGCGTGGACCTCATCAAGATAGGTCATCGCGCCATACTTCTCGGCGACTTCGACAATCTCGCGGATCGGGGCGATATCGCCGTCCATCGAATATACGCTTTCGAATGCGACGATCTTGGGAACGTCGCGCGGCAGGGCGCGCAGCTTCATCTCAAGATCATGTACGTCGTTGTGTTTCCAGATCACCTTGTCGGCGCGGCTGTGGCGGATGCCCTCAATCATGCTGGCATGGTTGCCCGCATCCGACAGGATCACGCAGTCTTTCAACCGGCTGCCCAGCGTCGAAAGCGCGGCCCAGTTCGACACATAGCCGCTGGTGAACAGCAACGCGGCTTCTTTCCCGTGCAGATCCGCCAGCTCGCGCTCCAGCAACAAATGGTCATGGTTGGTGCCGCTGATATTGCGTGTCCCGCCCGCGCCGGTGCCTGTCCGCTCAACCGCTTCGCACATTGCCGCGATGACCTGCGGATGCTGCCCCATTCCCAGATAATCATTGGAACACCAGACCGTGACATCGCGCACACCGTCTTCGGCATGATTGGCTGCACGCGGGAATTTGCCGGCCTTACGCTCCAGCTCGGCAAAATAGCGATAGTTGCCCTCGTCTTTCAGTACATCGAGCTGGTCATTGAAAAGTGTATCAAAATCCATGGCTTATCTTTCTTCTTTGGTCATCGTTTTGGGCGCGGGCAACATCCAACGCCATAGTTTCGCATCAGGCAGCGGCACCACCATCAGCCAGTGTTCCAAAAGGGCCAGCGCCGCCAATGCGGTCAACAGGGCAAAGCCCGCAATCGTTTCGTCCGATCCCGCCGACCACAGCCGCTCGGCGCAGACGGCCAGCAGCGCGGTCAACGCGGTAATCGCCGCCGGAAATGCCAGCGTGACCGGCCCCCGACGGAAATATGATTTCAGATGCGCCAGCCGCGCGGGCACAAATTCCGTATTGATGCGCGGCACGCCGTAAAACAGGTTCAGCTTTGCAAAAATACGGGCCAGAAACAGCACCAGATAGGTCGCCATCGCCATGCGGTTCGCCGCCCCATTTGAAACCGAAACCAAGCCCAGCAAGGCCACCGTCAACACCAATTCGTGATAGGCCACAGTGGCAAATGCCCGGAAAAACCTGTCCCGGCCTGACAATCCGGGCAAACATTCGTCGCGCATCGGCCCCGTTACGACGCCTGCCAGAAACGCCAGTTCGATCCAGCCCCAGATGGCCAGCGCGCCGAAAAATCCCAGATAAACCCCAAGCACACTGGCATTCGCCAAAGACGCCAGAACCGCCCCGCCACCCAATATCAGCAATGGCAGGCCCTTGATCACAGTCAGCCGGTGGGTGCCTGCCCGATCTGCCCGGCGCACCGCCAGCAAAATCGCCCCGGTGGAAAACCACCAGACGAAAATTGCCAACAGCGATGCGATCCAAGGCGAAGTCATCAGTATGCGGGCTCCAGCCGGGGGTTTTGCGGGACGGCGTTCTTTTCCGCCGGAATGGTCAGCAGCGACACAAAGGCAAAACCAGCCTTCGCCGACCCCGCCATGCGTTTCAGCCAGCCGCCAACGCCGCCTTGCTTGCGGCCCAGCGCAATCTGCACATTGGCGTCCTGCATCCGGTTCAGCGTCGGAATCCAGCGTGGATGATCAATGTCCAGCGTCATCGGGAACACCTGTTTGGTGATCTGGGATGTCTTGCGGAACACCTCTTGGCCATACCACGCCGGATCGACGCCCAGTGCCTTGTGAAATTCTGGCCGCTGATGGTCGCGCACCCACATCGTGGAAAACACCGCCGTCAGAAAGAACTTGATCCACATCTTGTTCATCCGGCTTTGTGTCAGCTTTGGATCGGTTTTCAGCAGCAGGGCAAAGGCCTCGCCATGGGAAAACTCATCGTTGCACCATTCGCGGAACCATTTGAAAATCGGGTGAAACCGCTTTTCGGGGTGCGCTTCAAGGTGGCGGTAAATCGTGATGTAACGGGCATACCCGATCTTTTCCGACAGGTAAGTCGCGTAATAGATGAATTTAGGCCGGAAATAGGTGTATTTCTTGGCTTGCGTCAAAAAGCCAAGGTTCACCGCAATCCCGGCTTCGCGCAGGGCATCATTGATAAACCCGGCGTGCCGCGCCTCGTCACGGGCCATCAGCTGAAACAGGGTCGTGATATCTTCGTTCGACCCGCGCCGCTTCATCTCTTTATACAGCACGCAGCCCGAAAATTCCGCCGTACAGCTTGAGATCAGAAAGTCGATGAACTCGGCCTTCAGCTTTGGCTCCATCCGGTCCCAATCGACGTGATCCCAGTCTTCGTTCTTCTTAAAGTGGCCCTTGTTGGGGTCGGCCTTCATGGCCGCAATCAGCTTGTCCCATTCGGCACGCACCGGGGTCACATCAATCGCGTCCATTTCTTCAAAATCAGTGGTATAGAACCGTGGCGTCAGCAGGGTGTTCTGCATCGCAACGGCGGTCGCGGCTTCGTTGGTCAGCGGCGGCAGCGCCTCTTGCGCGGCGATCGCTTCTTCTGCGGTCGTGGCTTCGGATGAGTGCATGTTCATGACATCACCTCTTCGCTGAATGAAAATTCGCACAGTTCCATGAATTCGAAATCGCCCGTCGCGCGGGTCCATAGCTGTTCCAGCTTTGATGCGCGCGTGATCGTCGCCATGCGCTTTTCTTCGATCAATTCACCAAAGGCGGCCATAATTTCGGGGCCCTGCACCTGCACCGTATCGCCGGGATAGATCACTGCGCCGTTGTCCAACCGGACATGTGCCGACAGTTCCTCAAACCGATGGGAAATCGTCACCGTGCAAGGTGCGGTTTCCTGCGTTCTTAAAAATAGTCCCATGTGAGTTCCCTTTCACATCTCTGGCATACGGGTGGCTGACCCAATGCGGTTTCAGTCCAGCAGCCGGGCAAAGGCTGCCACGTTATCAACACCATAGCCAATCAGCTCGACTGACATGCCGGTGGTTTCATCGACAATCGCGATATGGCCGTTTTCGCGGCGCAAGACGGTTACGGGTTCGTCTGATGTCACGCCGCGTAGCTGGCGCTCTCGGTCAAAGGTTCGCCCGATAACACCAATAAATCCGGCCTTGTTTTCGCTTGAAAGGGCCAGTTGGTTCCCGGCCAGATCATGGACCTGATAAATCCCTGCGCGGTCCCCCGTCATGACAATCTGCAGCGACGCCGCAATCGGTGCCTCGACCAGAACACCCAAATGCGGGCGGTCGGTGAATGTTGCAAAGGCAACCAGCGCGGTCGTGGCGAACATCAGGCCGAACATGCCCTGAACAAGCGCCCTTGGGACCATATCGCGGTCACGGTGGCGGATCGGTGTCTGCACGTCGGACATATCGGTTACTCCGCAGCTATGGCATTGCTGCCGTGTTCCGTGATGCGTTCTACACGGGGTTCGGATATCCGCGTTTCAGCGGCTTGAGCAAAAATGCGCGCGACCGTCGTGGCGTCGGGAATACAGCGCAGCGCGGGCTGCGTCCGCGACATGTACCAAGGGCGCACATGCGGCCAGGTCATCAGATACGACACCCGCGTGTCCCCGATCAGCTCGAACGCCAGCGTGCCGTTGCCCGATGGCTTCAGGTCCAGCTTGGCGGTGCCAATCCATGTGTACGGCAGGTTCAGCGTCATGGTCAGCGCGGCACCAATACGCATCGCGACCCGCTTGTTGGTCAATGTGTAAACGGTGGACCGCGCCTGCACATAGGCGATGCCATAAAGGATGCCGCACGCGATCAGCCCCGCAACCACGAACGGCAGCCCATGCATCAGCGACACGCCCAGCGAAAAGTCAGCCGACGAAACCTCGACCCGCCACACAGCAAGCAGTCCGAAATACCCAGCCACCCAGCGCAGGTTCAGCGCCTCGCGGGCCAGATGTCGCGGCGCGGGCGACCCCTGCCAAAGAATATGCTCATCGGCGGGTAACTGCTCTGGCAGGCCGCGGATGGGTTCGAATTTGAAATCGTCGTGGCTCATGACAGGTCCCCTTTGGTGTCTGGTGGCCCCGGTGGCGAACCGGGGCCACGGTGCTTAGGCGTTCATCGCATTTGGATCAGCATAAAGCGTGCCGCCGGCGACGTAGGCGCAGATCTTGTCTTCTTCCAGCAGCGTGACCTCATCGGCCTTGCGGATGGTTGGCAGCCCCTCCCAGTTATGGGCGTGCAGGGCGCGGACCGTCACACGGTCACTGTCGATCCTGGCCATCGTCATCGGGATCAGCCGGGTCTTGCCGCTGCCTTCGGGGTTCAGATCGACGGTCAGATACCGGACCATCGATTCCGGCACATCGACCCACATGTCGGTGATCCGCCCCACGACCTCTCCGTCGCCACCGACAACCGGCTTGCCGCGCGGGTCACGCCCGGCTGACACATGAAAGTCGGGCAGCAGCGACAGCGGCTTGATCTTGGCATGGCCATGCGCATCCAGTTCGGCGACATCGCGGCGCGGGGCCCAGCTTGCCGGGCCGACACCGTCCAGCATTGGATCACCCGTAGGCACATAGGGCGATCCGGCAGCAACCGATGACTGCGCCAAGGCCAGATCTTCGCGGTCGCCCCGCTGGCCACTTGGCACCGTCAACGCGCCCCGGCCATCGCGCAGATGAAACGTCTTGTCGGCAGGCACCGGGAACGGCCCTTGGTTCGGGGCGGCGTTGCCCACCTCATCCTCAAGCGGATAGCCCTCGCGCATGTTCTCGGTCTGAAGATAGTAGATCAGGCCCGCGAAAAAGATCCAGAACATCCAGATCGCAGCACTCGCCAAATCAAAGTTTCCAAAGAATGTATTTCCAACCATAGCGGTATCCTTTCGGTGGTCAGGTCGGGAAATCTGCCAATCCCAGCTTGGCAGAGCCCCCGCTTGTCATGGCCCGGACGCGCACCAGCGGCCCAAGCACAATAAGGGTAATGAAAAGAAGGCCAATTTCAGTGTGATAAACGACCGAATAGCCGGTGGCAGGCGTGGCGAGCGCCTCTCCCAAGGTACCGCTCCCGGCGGCATGGTTCACAAGGTCACGGATCGTGCCCCCGATAAAGATCGAAAGACCGGCGCCGGTGGCCTGCGCGGCCCCCCACGCACCAAGCGCGAGACCGCGCCCGGCATTGCCCATCGTCGGCATGGTCATCGCGGCGGTCAGCGTGGACACGCCAAACAGTCCGCCCCCAAATCCGATCAGGATCGCCCCCAGATAGAACAAGGCCGGCGACCCGATTGGTGCCGCGAAAATCACCGCGCAAAACGCGGCAACCCCGGCCAGAATGCCGCGTGCGGCCATCCGGTACGGATCAACATTTTGCCCCAGCCAGCGGGCGGCCATGGCAAACCCCACCAATGCACCGGCGGCCCACATCGCCGTCAAAAGGGTCGTCGTCGACACGGACAGGCCCAGAATTTCGCCGCCATATGGCTCCAGCAACACATCTTGCATATTGAACGCCATCGTTCCGATGAACACGACCGCAAGCAGACGGCCCGCATCTCCACCGCGCGCCAGATCGGTCCAGGCATCGCGGAACGTCGGGGCCGCTTCGGCGCGCTGGGCCTTGGTCATCGGGCTGACCCTTTCCTGCTTCCACAGGGCGGTCAGGTTCAGCAAAAGCGTGATCACAGCGGTGCCCTGCACCACCTGCACCAGCCGCAGCGCAGAATAATCCCGCAGCAGGGCGCCAATGATAATCGCCGAAAACGCCATGCCGACCAGATGCATCACATATAGCAGGGCAACGACCTTTGGCCGGGTTTCCTCGGTCGCGCGATCAGCCGCCAGAGCAAGCCCCGCAGTCTGCGTCATATGCATCCCAATGCCGGTCAGCAGGAACGCCAGACCGGCACCCACATACCCGGCCCAATCCACATCCAGCGCCCGGTCGCCCGACAACACCAGCAGCGCCATCGGCATGATCGCCAAGCCGCCAAACTGCCACATTGTGCCGAACCAAAGATAGGGAATGCGCTTCCAGCCGATCGCGGATTTATAGTTGTCGGATTTAAACCCGACCAGCGCCCGGAACGGCGCGACCAGCACCGGAATGGCGATCATTGTCGCCACCAGCATCGCGGCAATGTTCAATTCCACGATCATCACCCGGTTCAGCGTGCCCAGCAACATCACCGATGCCATGCCCACCGAAACCTGAAACAGCGACAACCGTAACAATTGCCCCAGCGGCAGATCATCGCTGACCGCTTCGCCAAACGGCAGCAGATTGACCGATAGCTTTTTCAGGGCGGACGCTTTGAAAATCATCTGGACGCTCCCTCAAACACCAGTGCGCTTGAAAAATAGAAACCTGACTTGATCCGATCGACCTCGCGCAGGTTGCCTTTGACACCTGCGGTCCGCAGGGCATTGGCGACACCGGCGGTGGATTGCGGGATCATGACGGGGCTGCGGTCGGCCCGTGGAAACAGCTTGCCAATACGCCACATCGCCATCAGCGCGGGTGTCCGTGGCGGCAGGGTAAAGATGAATTTGCCATCGACCCGCATGACGGCACGGCCCAGCAGCGCGGCAATATCCGGCGCGCTGTAATAGATCAACGAATCCATCGCCAGCGCGTGGTCGAACCGACCACTGGTCGCCTCGAGCATGTCACCCGCGATCCATTCAATCGCACCGGGCATGCCGGTCGGCATCCGCTTTTGTGCGATATCGACCAAAGCAGGCGAGATATCGACCGCGACAACATCTGCCCCGCGCCGGGCCAGTTCCACCGCCATCGCCCCGGTGCCGCAACCCGCATCCAAAATCCGCGCGCCGCGCAGATCATCGGGCAGTTGGGCCAGCATCAGCGCCCGCATCCGGTCGCGACCCGCACGCACCGTGGCACGGATACCCGACACCGGCGCGTCTGACGTCAGCCGCTCCCAGACCTTGGTGGCGGAACGGTCAAAGTAGTGTTCGACCCGGTCACGTGTGGCGGCATAGTTGGTCATCCCAAACGGCCCCCACGCAGGGTAGGTGTACGTACGCGGTCCGTACGGGGTCTGTACGCGTTGTGCATCAGTCGAACCCCAGCAATTCAAAGATCTCACGATCAGGCAGCGGCGCCGGGGCCAGCGGCTCTGTCCCATTCCAAAGCGTCTCGGCCAGACGGATATATTCCTTGCGGACCTGCACGATTTCCTCGTCGTCGGGCATCTCGAAAAGTGTCTTCTTTTTCAAACGGCTACGGCGGATCGCGTCCAGATCAGGCATATGCGCGATGCGGTTGAAACCCACGGTTTTGCAGTAGCGGTCAACCTCATCCGTCTCGCGGCTGCGATTTGCCACGCAGCCCGCCAACCTGACCTTATAATTAGCTGATTTAGCTTGAACCGCAGCAATAATCCGGTTCATCGCATAGATACTGTCAAAGTCATTCGCGGTCACAATCAACGCCCGATCCGCGTGCTGTAGCGGGGCGGCAAAACCGCCGCAAACCACGTCGCCCAACACGTCGAAAATCACCACGTCGGTGTCTTCCAGCATGTGATGCTGTTTTAGCAATTTCACAGTCTGACCAACGACATAACCACCGCAACCCGTGCCAGCAGGGGGGCCGCCGGCCTCTACACACTTTACGCCGTTGAAGCCTTCAAAGACAAAGTCCTCGGGGCGCAATTCTTCGGAATGGAAATCCACTTCCTTGAGGATATCAATCACCGTCGGCACCAATGATCCGGTCAGCGTAAATGTGCTGTCATGCTTGGGATCGCAGCCAATCTGCAGCACCCGCTTGCCCAGCATCGAAAACGCCGCCGACAGGTTGGAGGACGTTGTCGATTTCCCGATTCCGCCCTTGCCGTAAACCGCAAAGACCTTGGCCCCCTCGATTTTAGAATCATCATCCTGATGGACCTGCACTGATCCTTCGCCATCCAAACCGCGCAGGTTCGGGATCTCGTCTCTGGGGCTCATGAGAGCCTCCTTCCTGTTGAATTCATTGTGGAAAATGTCATTCTGCTGCGATCCCCTCCATGCGATCCTCTAAGGTATCTGCGGCGTCTTGCAGGGCTGCCAATGTCGCGGTGTCCGGTGCCCAATAGGCGCGATCGGATGCCTCGAGCAGCCGGTTCGCCATCCGCATCGAGGCTTGCGGGTTCAATGCGGCCAGACGCTCGCGCATCTCTTGGTCCAGCACGAATGTCTCGGACAGGCGTTGATAAACCCAAGGCTCCACCTCGCCCGTCGTCGCGGACCAACCCATGGTATTGGTGATATGCGCTTCGATCTGGCGGACACCTTCGTGACCATGCGTCAGCAAACTTTCATAGAACTTGGGGTTCAGGCTGCGGCTGCGGGTTTCCAAGGCCACTTGATCTTGGAGGGTGCGCACCTTGGCGGCACCGCGTGTCTGGTCGCCAATGTAAACCGGCGCGCTGACGCCACCCTTGGCCCGCTTGACCGCCCGCGAAATCCCACCAAGCGTATCAAAATAATGGTCCACGGTTGTGACGCCCAACTCGACGGATTCTAAATTCTGATAGGCCAAATCAACGTCTTTCAGTGCCTTTTGCAGCAATACCGGGTTCTGCGATGCCTGACCGTTGACCCCATACGCAAACGACTT
The DNA here is from genome assembly GCF_017854565.1 of Yoonia sp. Lineage (GTDB taxonomy): Bacteria > Pseudomonadota > Alphaproteobacteria > Rhodobacterales > Rhodobacteraceae > Yoonia. The sequence goes on along the minus strand of NZ_JAFMHJ010000008.1, from coordinate 31,229 downwards.
GCGCGCCTCATAGGCGTCGGCCAGTTCGTCTTCATCGCCAAAGGCCGAACTATCGACCAACTGATTGACGTTGGACCCATAAGCACCCTCGGCGTTCGAAAAGACACGCAGCGCCGCAGTTTCCAGATCGCAGCCCATCTCTTGGGCATAGGCCAGCGCGTGGGCGCGCACAAAGTTCCGTTCAAGCGGCTCGTCCGCCTGCGCGCATTTCAACGCGGCCTCGGCCAGCATCCGTGTCTGCAACGGCAGCAGATCGCGGAAGATGCCCGACAGCGTCATCACGACGTCAATCCGCGGGCGGCCCAGCGTGTCCAGTGGCACTAGGTCCGCACCGGACAAACGACCGAAATTATCAAACCGGGGCACAGCACCCATCAACGCCAGTGCCTGCCCGATCGGGCCGCCATCTGATTTTATGTTGTCCGACCCCCACAAGACCAGCGCCACGGTGCGCGGCAAACCCGGATGCGTCTCAAGCAAAAGATCGGCTTGCTTCTTGCCTTCAATAATCGCGAATGCAGTTGGCATGCGGAATGGATCAAAGGCATGAATATTGCGGCCTGTTGGCACAATTTGCGGCGACCGGATCAGGTCACCACCGGGCACGGGCGCGATATAGTTGGCCGATAGTGCACGCATCAACGCGGGCAGTTCGTGGTCCTTTTTAAGCAATTCTGCCGCGCGATCAACGGCTTCACCCTTTGGCATCAGGCGGATCATCTCGTTGCGGGCGGCATCCGACAACGGTTTGCCAACGATATGCAGCCCTTCGGTGATCAGCGACCCTTCGGTTTCCAGCAGAGTCAGCCACAGCTTGTCGATATCGCGGGCGTTCATATCAACTGCATTGGCCTGATCACGGATCAATTGTTCCAGATCGGCCCGCTGATTGTCATCCGTCGCCAGCGCGCGCCAGCGTGTCAGGCTATCCTTCAGGTCAGCCAGCCCTTTGTACAGGCCCGCTGTCGTCAAAGGGGGCGTCAGATGGGTAATGATGATTGCGTTCGAACGGCGCTTGGCCAGGGATGCCTCGGACGGATTATTGGCTGCATACAGATAAATGTTGGGCATTTCCCCAATCAACCGGTCAGGCCAGTCATGCGCCCCCAAGCCGGCCTGCTTGCCCGGCATGAATTCCAACGCGCCATGCATCCCAAAATGCAGGATTGCATCAGCCGAAAACGTGTTGCGCAGCCACAAGTAGAAGGTGACGAACGCATGGGTCGGGGCAAAGCCACGTTCGAACAACAGGCGCATCGGGTCGCCTTCATAGCCGAATGTGGGCTGTACGCCGACAAAGACATTGCCGAAATGATGGCCCAAGACAAAGACGCCACGTCCATCTGACTGCACCTTGCCGGGTGCGGGTCCCCAAACGGCCTCGATCGCCTTGAGCTGCGGCGTTGTCCGCACGATGGTGTCGGCATCGACGTGGGCGGCGACATTCGCCTCTTGCCCGTATTGTGCGGCGTTGCCTTTGAGGATGCAGGCGCGCAAATGATCGACGGATTCTGGAGCCTCAACGCAGTACCCTTCGGACTTCATCCGGGTCAGCGTGTTGAACAGGCTCTCAAAAACGCTCAGATATGCGGCGGTTCCAACGGCACCTGCGTTTGGTGGAAAGCCAAACAGGACCACGCCGACTTTTTTATCGGCATTGGCTTTGCGGCGCAGCGTGGCCAGCCGCAACGTCTTTTCGGTGAGGCTGGTGATCCGCTCAAAACAAGGGGCCATCGCCTTGTATTCGGTCAGGCCGGCGCAGGCATGTGCACAGCCGGTGCAGCCGTTCGCGCCGTGGCGGCCCGCAAAGACGGTCGGGTTGGTGGCGCCGTCAATCTCGGGCAGGGCCACCAGCATCGTCGTTTCAATCGGCCCAAGTCCCTGCGGGCTGTCGGCCCATTGGCCCAGCGTTTGAAACTCCAACGGTTGGGCCGCGATATAGGGGACATTCAACTTGGTCAAAAGCGCCACAGCCGCATCGCTGTCATTATATGCGGGGCCACCAACCAGCGAGAACCCGGTCAGCGATACCATCGCGTCGACCTTGCCCTGAAAGTACTGCGAGATTGCCGGGCTGCCATCCAGACCACCGGCAAAGGCAGGGACAACAGCCATGCCTTTTTGCTCAAACGACCTGATCACGGCGTCATAATGTGCCTTGTCGGACGCAAGGATATAGGACCGCAGCATCAACAGGCCAACGGTCGCGACAGCACCCGCAGGCCGCGGCAGATCGGCAGCATCGGTGCTGATGTGATGACCGGGCAGGTCGGGGTGGTAGACGCCCACCTCCGGGTATTCAATCGGGGGCTTTGCCTTGACGGGCGTCCATGTCTGGCCAACGGCATACCGCGAGACCAGCATCCGGATCATCTGTTCGATGTTTTCATCCGACCCGCCCAGCCAATATTGCATGGACAGGAACCAGTTGCGCAGGTCCTGACTTTTGCCGGGGATCAGGCGCAGAATCTTTGGCAGACGGCGCAGGGTCTTCATCTGGCTCTTGCCGGATTTGCCTTCTTTTGATTGTTGTGGCCGCAGCTTTTTCAGCAATGCCATGGCACCGCTTGCGGGCTTGGACATATCCAGGTCACCCATCTTGGTCAGCTTCACGATACTGCTGTCAGCGATGACGTTGATCATCGCATCGCACGCATCGCGGCGGGCCAGCAGATCAGGCATGATCGCGGCGGTGTGCTCTTCTAGGAACAACAGGTTTGCGACAACGATATTCGCCTGCGCGATCGACTGTTTCGCATCTGCCAATGCGGCAGGGTTTTCGCCCCATTCGGCGGCAGCATGAATCGAAATCTCAAGCCCGGGGAAATCAGCAACCAGCCGGTCACGCACCCGGCAGGCCGGACCTGCGGTGTGACTGTCCAGCGTGACAATCACAAAGCGGAACACATGCATGTCAACGTTATCGCGCATAATGGGCCTTTGCCTCATAAAGCGTATCGAGGCTGATCTGGCTAAGACCTTTCTCTGCCGCATAGGTTTCGGTGTTTCTTCGCGCCTTCCCACGTACGAAGAACGGAATTTTCTTTAATTCTTTTTCGGCATCCGACAGCCACACGACATTGTCCAAAGCGGGCGCAACGTCCCACTTCTTTTGAGTGGAAATATCCCCGCCGGAGGCGCCCAAATTGCTGGAAATTTGGGCATGGCCACCATGATGGCTCGGGCCTGCTGCATCGTGGAATTCGAAATCATCGCGGAACATCGTCAGCAAATGTTCCTCCAAGCCCATCACAAGCGGATGGATCAGCGTGTCGAAAATAACATTCGCGCCTTCAAACCCTACCTGAGGCGAGTACCGCGCGGGATAGTCCTGTACATGCACAGGGGCCGAAATCACGGCACAGGGTATACCCAGCCGCTTGCCAATATGGCGTTCCATCTGCGTGCCAAGGATCATCTCGGGTGCTAGGGTTTCAATCGCCTGCTCAACCTCAAGATAGTCATCCGTGATCAGCGCCTCGACACCATAGTCCTTGGCCAACGCCCGGATCGGGCGCGCCATTTCGCGGTTGTAACAGCCCATGCCGACCACTTCGAAACCCATTTCATCGCGGGCGATGCGGGCGTGTGCGGCGACATGCGTGCCATCGCCAAAGATGAACACGCGCTTGCCGGTCAAATATGTGCTGTCCACCGACCGCGACCACCACGGCATCCGCAGGCGGCTTTCGTCGATCAACACGGGCTTGCCGATGATGCTGCCCACTTCTGCGATGAAATCGCGGGTGGCGCCGACGCCGATTGGCACGATCCTTGTAAAGGGCTGGTCGTGGTTCTTTTCCAGCCAGCGCGCCGCAGCCTCGCCCGTTTCCGGTGACAGCAGCACGTTGAAATGCGCAGCCGGTAGTTGGGCGATATCAGCGGGCGTCGCACCCAACGGGGCGACCACATTCACATTCACACCAAGGTCCGACAACAGGCCGGTGATTTCTTCCACATCGTCACGATGGCGAAAGCCAAGCGCGGTTGGACCCAGAATGTTGCACGTCACACGGCTGGTGCGGTCCTGCGGTTTCGCCAGATGTTTGACGATCTGATAGAACGTCTCATCCGCGCCAAAGTTTTCCTTGCGCTGATAGCTGGGTAATTCCAATGGGATCACAGGGATAGACAGGCCCATGGTTTCAGCCAGACCGGCCGGATCGTCCTGAATCAGCTCGGCTGTGCATGACGCACCGACGATGATGGCCTGCGGGTTAAAGCGGTCTACCGCGTTCTGACACGATGTCTTGAAGAGTGTCGCGGTATCCGACCCCAGATCGCGGGCCTGAAAGGTTGTGTAGGTTACCGGCGGGCGCTTGCTGCGCCGCTCGATCATCGTGAACAGCAGGTCCGCATATGTGTCGCCCTGCGGGGCGTGCAGGACGTAGTGCAGACCCTTCATCGCCGTCGCGACACGCATCGCGCCGACGTGCGGCGGGCCCTCGTATGTCCAGACCGTCAGCTTCATTCGGCTGCCTCCAGCCGCAGCACCGACTTGCGGCGTAGCGGGCGCGAAAACAGACCGGCCAGATCGCCCGCCTGTTCGTAGAAATGCACAGGGGTAAAGACCAGTTCGATCGCCCATTTGGTGGACAGCCCTTCGGCCTCCAATGGATTAGCCAGTCCCAGCCCGCAGACCGTCAGGTCGGGCCGTGCAGCACGGGCGCGGGCCAACTGCTTGTCCACATCCTGGCCTTCGGAAATTTGCGGGCCAGCGGGCAGCAGATCAAGGTCAGGACCATGCAATGCATCGTGAATATACGGGCTGCCAACCTCAATCGCGGTCATCCCACATTCGCGCGTCAGGAACCGGGCAAGCGGGATTTCCAGCTGGCTATCAGGAAAGAAAAACACCGACTTGCCGCGCAGCACTTCGGACGCCTGCGCAATCGCCTTGCGGGCGCGGGCGCGGGGGGCGGCGGTCACCTCGTCAAACTTTGCCTCAGACACGCCGAACGCAGTCGCGACAGCGCGCAGCCACGCGGTTGTGCCTTCTTCACCGAACGGGAAGGGTGCCGCGATATGGCGGGCACCGCGACGCCCCAGCGCGGCATGGGTGTCGCCAAGGAACGGCTGCGTCAGCGCAAAGACGGTATTGGCACCGACGGCGGTCGTGTCATCAATCCGGCGGGCTGGCAGCAGACGGATCGGTCCAATGCCCATCTGCGTCAACAGATCCACCATCTGATCCTCGACCACGTCCGGCAGCGCGCCGACCAGCAGCAATTCGCGGGCAGTGGTGTCTTTCAACACCGGCACCATCGACGCAAGACAGGCGTCTTCGCCTTGGGTAAATGTCGTTTCGATCCCGGAGCCGGAATAGTTCAACACGCGGACATGGGGCGCGTGAATTTGGCTCAGACGTTCGGCGGCGCGAGATAGATCAATCTTGATTACTTCGGACGGGCAGGACCCCACAAGGAACAATTGCCGGATATCCGGGCGGCGCGCCAACAGCCGGGCCACTTCGCGGTCCAGTTCGTGATGTGCGTCGGCCAAGCCCGCCAAATCCGTTTCTTCAAGAATCGCCGTCCCGAATCGTGGCTCTGCAAAGATCATCACGCCGGCGGCAGACTGCAGCAGGTGCGCGCAGGTCCGTGAACCAACAACAAGAAAGAACGCGTCCTGCATTTTGCGATGCAGCCAGATGATTCCGGTGAGGCCGCAAAACACCTCGCGTTGGCCGCGTTCCTTTAGAACCGGGGCCGTGCGGCAACCGCCATTTGCGGGGGGCATCGGGGCGTTCATGCGCGGGCCTCTGCATCAAGGCGCGCCATGCGCAGTTTCCACAGGAATTGCCCCGCGTTAATGACGTAGGCCGCATAGGCGGCAAGCGCCAGATACATCATGCTTTGCGCTGGCAACTGACCAGTGAAAAGCGCGATCATATACCAAGTATGCAAGGCGATAACGACGAAACTGAACACGTCTTCCCAAAAGAAGGCGGGGGCAAAGAGATACTGCCCAAATACAATTTTTTCCCAGATGGCACCGGTGACCATGATCAACATCAGCACGGCGGTTTTGATCACGATTGATATGGTCGCGGCCTCGTACCCGGCCCCCGTCAGAAGGTATCTGACGACGAGGGTCAGGGAGACCAAAAAGACAAGAAACTGAATTGGGGCAAGGATACCCTGAACAAGGGTCCATTTCGTGCCGTCACGACGCGCCCGTTCCGCATCCGTGTAAAGCCGCTTGGCGCGCGCGCGACCGCGTATTTGCGGCATTGCTGTATCAGTGCTTGTGACAGACATGAAAACGCCCTCTGACAGTCGTGTGGGTTAAGACTAGGGGGCAATATAGGCATGTGTCAACTTTAACTTACACATTGGTGTGCGCTAAATCTGCCAGCGGCCAACAGGTCCAAATACGCAAAATTATGCTTATTTTACAGTGTACTAATGTAAAACTGGAGGCCTATGGCGATCAATGTGTCAATTTTCTTTGACATTTATTCTGTCGCAAAGGACAATGTGAGATATTGCTGCAATTGCAGCCCAAATACGCAGATTCAGCCAAAGGGTGCGTGGATGGCCGACCGCCGGAGCATAGAGGTCTGGGCGCAATTGGATGCGCCTATGTGCCAGATCGTCAGATCAGCAGCGCCAGTTGCCGTCGCATTGGCGGACGGTGCCCGGTGTCGTCTTGACCCTGACATCATGAAAAAGCTGCACGACGCAGCGCTCAGCGCGCAATCCGCGGCATGCGCGGTTGCCATTCGCGAGGCGGTGTCGGCCGGAACCTGCCCCGAGGATATTGCCGATTTCTATATTCCGGAACTTGCGCGGCGCATGGGCGACGCATGGTCCCGGGACGCGCTGGGATTTGCCAGCGTCACCATCGGCGTATCGCGCCTTCAGGCCATGCTGCGTGATCTCGGCCCAAGCTGGGCTGGTGACAGCTCTGCTGACGCAGGCGCACCGTCGATCATGTTGGTCGTGCCGCACGATGTGCATCACACGCTGGGCGCAATGGTTCTTGCGGGGCAATTGCGCCGCAAAGGATTTTCGGTGCGGGTCGTGTTGGGAGCCAACCCCGAAGATGTGACCTGCCGGATGCAGCGGACCAAATTTCATGCGGTATTCATATCCGCCGCGCCTTGCGAAACGTGGGAAGCACTGCGGCGGCTGGTTGGTGTTGTGAAGACGGCAACAGATCAATCACCTCCGGTCGTTATTGGCGGGTCGCTGCTCGCCGTCGAAACTGACCAGAGCATTATCGCGTTTACGGGCGCCGACTATGCGACTACACAATCAGCCGAGGCCATACGACTTTGTGGTCTGGGAACACATTCGCGTGATGACGCGACTATGATGCGCAGGGCTTAAATAGTGGGAACGGGACCATCTGGGGCACCCTTGCGATGACGTCGCGCGGGACGAAATATTGGAATAGCGGCGCTATTCCCCTTATCGCACCCGAGATTCTGGGCGATATCATTTCTGAGGTGGCCGACCTTAGCATCGTCATTTCGGATAGCGGGACCGTTTTGTCGGTTCTTGCCAACCCCGCCCACGAGACGTTTCGCAAGCTGGAGCATTGGGAAAACAAGGATATCCGCAGCGCGCTGACAATTGAAAGCGTCCCAAAGTTTGAAAGCAGGCTGGCCGCATTTTTGTCCGGTCAAGCCAGTGTCCGCCCCGTCGAGCTGAACCATTCCGATGAAGTCGGATGCTGGGAATTCCCTGTGCGCTATAGCTTCCACCGCATCGGGCCAGATGGCGCGATCCTGTTGCTGGGGCGCGACCTGCGCCCCATCGCTGAGATGCAGCAGCAATTGGTCAAAGCGCAATTGGCGCTTGAACGCGACTATGAAATGCAGCGTGAATATGACACGCGGTTTCGGGTTCTGATGGAAAGCACATCCGAGGCGGTCATGTTCGTGTCGGTCCAAACCGGTGAAATAACAGAAGCGAATCCAGCGGCGGTATCCTTGCTTGACCAGCCGCGCGAAAGCCTTGTCGGCCACCCATTTGCGAGCTGCTTTGACGGGCGAAGGCGTGGTGATCTGGTTGATGGCCTCGCGGCACAGGCGATTTGCGCCAAAAACAGTGCTACAAAAAGTGAACTCCGCGGCAGCGGTCATGCTGTGAATATCATGCCGACCTTGTTTCGGGCGGCGGGTGAACGGATATTGCTGTGTCGGCTTGCGCGCACGGGCGACAGTGATGCAAAACCCGATGATCTCACACGCACCACGCATGATTTCTACCTCAGCAGCCCTGATGCGATTGTCTTTGCGTCGGACGCCGGCGATCTTTTGTCGGCCAATGATTCGTTCCTTGAATTGATTGATATTGCGCATGACATTAACCTGCGCGGGCGTAATCTTGCGGACTATCTGCAGCGCGGTAGCATCGACCTGAAGGTGATGATCGACAACGCAACCCGCGCCGGGCGGATGCGCATGTACGCCACCAAGATCGCTGGCGAATATGGCAGCCCACGTGCGGTTGAAATATCGGTGACAAAGCTTCATGCGGGTCTTCACGCGGTTTTTGCCTTTGTGATGCGCGATGCCAGCCATGCCGATGCCAGCCGCACGACGGTTAGCCCGACAAGCGACGAAAACATGCGTTCTGTTGTCGAACTTGTCGGCAGTGCAACGCTAAAGGACATTGTCGCCGAAACGACCGATGTGGTCGAAAAAATGTGTATCGAAACGGCGGTCAAGCTGACGATGAACAACCGTGTCGCCGCAGCCGAGATGCTGGGCCTTTCGCGGCAGTCGCTTTATGTCAAATTGCGCAAGTTTGACCTGCTTAGTCGTGATGGTGGTGACAATAGCTAGGCAATGCCGGGCGCGCCCCTGCCGCATCTTGGCCGGATGCAAACGTAATTCTGACCCCCTTTGCCTGACCGGTCCAACATGGCACAAGGCTTGGGTATCATAGCCAAGGAAATATCATGAAAATCGCGGTTATCGGAACTGGATATGTCGGGCTTGTGTCGGGGGTATGTTTTGCTGATTTTGGCCACGATATCGTTTGCGTGGACAAGGATCAGCGCAAGATTGATATGCTCGAACGCGGCGATATCCCGATTTTTGAGCCGGGCCTTGATGAGCTTCTGGCCCGTAACACGGCCGCGGGGCGTCTGACCTTTACCCGTGATCTGCCGACTGCCATCGCTGGGGCCGAGGCTGTTTTTATAGCGGTTGGGACGCCGACCCGCCGTGGTGATGGCCACGCGGACGTGTCTTATGTGCTTGCTGCGGCGCAAGAAATCGCGCGGGCGGCCACTGACTATGTTGTCGTCGTTACGAAATCAACCGTTCCCGTCGGCACCAATCGCAAGGTGGCCGAGGTGATCAAAGCGGCCAATCCAAATTTGGACTTTGACGTGGCATCCAACCCGGAATTCCTGCGCGAAGGTGCTGCCATTGATGATTTCATGCGCCCGGACCGCATTATTGTCGGTGTTCAAACCGACCGCGCGGCGGCTGTGATGGCAGCCATCTACCGCCCGCTTTTCTTGCGTGATTTTCCCATCGTCAGGACCGATCTCGAAAGCGCAGAAATGATCAAATACGCCGCCAACGCATTTCTGGCGACCAAGGTCACCTTTATCAACGAAATCGCCTCCCTGTGCGAACGGACCGGCGCGGATGTCAAAGAGGTGGCAAAGGGTATTGGCTATGACGGTCGGATCGGGAACAAGTTTCTGCACGCAGGCCCGGGTTTTGGCGGGTCCTGTTTTCCCAAAGATACCAAGGCTTTGGCCCGTATCGGGCAAGAGCATGGCGTGCCCATGCGGATCGTGGAAACCGTGATCGAGGTGAATGAGCAAATCAAACGGCGGATGATTGAAAAGCTGCGTGATCTTTGCGACGACAGCTTTGCCGGCAAGACGGTGGCGGTTCTGGGTGCCACATTCAAACCCAATACCGACGACATGCGCGAATCCCCGGCGCTGACGATTGTGCCTGCATTGCTTGGCGGCGGCGCGACTGTGCGGGTAACGGACCCGCATGGCAAAGCCGAGGGCGAGGCGCTATTGCCGGGTGTGACGTGGGTTGCAAATGCATATGACGCGGCGGAGGGGGCGGATTTGTTGGTTCTGCTGACGGCGTGGAATGAATTCCGTGCGCTTGATCTGACGCGTTTGGCAGGCAGTATGCGAACGCCGCTGATGGCTGACTTGCGCAATATTTATTCGCCTGACGACGTGCTGAAAGCCGGGTTCAAGGCCTATGCGTCCATCGGGCGGGCGCAGCGGTCGGCCAGCTGAACCGCCGGGCGGGTCGCGGTAAATTAACTGCAAGACCGCGTACAGACCCTGTACATCCAGCGTACGTACACATCAGTCCGGCAAAATTCGGGCTTCGATCAGGGCCACCCGCCCCGCCGTGGTCTGCGCAAGGGCGTCGGTCAATGCGGTGATCAGGCCGGTTTCGTCGGATACGCAAACCGCCCAGGCGCGGCTTGCCTGCGCTGTCTTGGTAAAGTCCGGGGACGGGGCAAGATCGGTCAGTGGCATGGTATTGGCCCGCGCCGCGCTGCCGTTTGGATACATCCCTTTGACAGATTGCCGGACGGCCCCCCATTCGGCATTGTTCAGCACGATAATCACGATGGCGAGACCCAGGGCCTCGGCGATTTGGTGGCAGGCGGTCGGGTTGGCGAACATATACGACCCGTCGCCCATGGTGGCGATGATGGTGCGGTCGGGGCTGGCAAGTTTGGCCCCCATCGCGGCGGGAAACGACCAGCCCAAGCCGCCGGAATGTGGTTCCTGAAACCATGATTGGTGGTCTTGGCGCGGCAATGGGCCAAGCATCGTCCCCAGTTCCGAAAAGACTGTCGAGGGCGTCCCGGCAAGCGCCGATCCCAGCAGTTGGCTGACCCGCGCCTTGGTCAGGGCACCGTCAGGCCGGGGTGCGGTCAGGTGGTCCATATCGGCGCAATAGCGGTCGTGCAGTGCGCGGACGCTTTGGTGTCGCCGGGCAGCAAGGCCGGGGTCGGTGCCGTGCTGATCGGTGGCCTGCATCAGGCGGCCAAGCGTCACGTCCGTTTCGCCCGCAATCGCCAGATCACACCGAAAGCCGCGCGTCGGCGTCCGGCTGAATAATGGATCGGGGCCGATGTGGATGACCTTGGCGTCGGGGTGCAGTTTGTGTTTATCGGGCCACCATGGGGCCAGACAATCCAGAACGATCACGACATCTGCATCGGCCATTGCGGCACCGGGGTCCTGTCCGATGTGGCAGGGATGGTCGGTGGCAAGCGCCAGATGCGTCGCCCACCAGCTGCTGACCGCAATGCCGTGGCGCGCGACGAAATCACCAAAGGCGGCAAAGGTCCGTGCGTTGCCCGCGCCGCGCTGGGCGATGATCAGCGGGCGCTTGGCGTCGGCCAGCAGGTTCGCCGCAGCCGTGATGGCGTTTTCGTCCGGGGCGATTGCGACCGGCGCAAGCATGGGTGCGGCACCAAGGGTGCCGGCGGGGACTTCTTCGCACAGCACTTCGCGGGGCAGGTTCAGGTAGACCGGACCTTTGGGTGTCGAATTGGCGATGGCAAATCCGCGGTCCAGCATGGGCGCGATCTGTTCGGGGAACCGCAGTTCATAATCCCATTTGCACGCTTCACGGACCAGCGCGGTCTGGTCACGCATTTCCTGACCCCAGCCGATAGGCACGGTGCGGGCGCCAAAGCGGTCCTGTTCCGTCGCCGGTGTGCGCCCGGACATCAGCAGCATCGGCACATGGTCGCAGGCCGCGTTCAATGCGCCGATGGCCCCGTTGGCCAGCCCGACGTTGGTGTGCAGCAAAACCGCCTGCGCACGGCCCGACATCAGGTAGTAACCATGCGCCATCCCCATGGCGGCATGTTCATGGGGGACGACAACCGCCTGCGGCAGGGGATGATCGGTCTGGGCGGCTTGGGCCAGTCCTTCGATGATGGGGGGGAAATCCGTGCCGGAGTTGACGAAAACATAGTCGATACCCAGCGCTTGGAGGCGGGGGAAGATCGCCCCGCCTGCCGTGACTTTTTCAGGTCCCATGGCGGTCATCCTGCCAGCAGCCGGGGCAGCCAAAGCGCCATCATCGGAAAGCTGAGCAGCAAGCCGACCCGCACAAGTTCGGCCATGAAGAACGGCATCACGCCCTTGAAGGTTTCGATCATCGGGGTGTCCTTGGCCAGCGCCGAGATGACAAAGACGTTCATCCCCACAGGGGGCGTGATCAGCCCCAGTTCCACCACGATGAGCGCCAGGATGCCAAACCAGATTTTCAGGTCTTCGGTGCTCATCCCGAAGCCGGCACCTTCGGCGCCTTGGTAGATGCCGCCGTTCAGATCAATCAGCACCGGCCAGAAAAACGGGATCACCAGCAGGATCATTGACAGGCTGTCCATCAGGCAGCCCAAGAGGATCAGGGCGATCAGCAGTAGGACCATGACCGTCATCGGCGCGTAACCGGAGGCAAGGATCCATTCCGCCGTTGCCTGTGGCAGGCTAAGCCGGGACATCAGGATTTTCATCAGTTCGGCACCGAGCAGGATCAGGTAGATCATGCCGGTGGTGCCGGCGGTTTCCTTAATGCTGTCAATCAGTTCGGGCCATTTGATCGTGCGGCGGGCTGCGCCATAGGCCCAGACCATCGCCACGCCGATGGATGCGGCGGGCGTTGGGTTGTAAAACCCCGCGTAGATACCGCCCAGCACCACGCCAAAGATCAGCACGACCGGGATCACGCCAAGCGTGGCAGCGCGGAATTTGGCGCGGTCGGTGGCTTCGCCTCGCGGGCCTGCTTGGGGCCAGATCATCACGTAGATTGCGATTGTCAGCACGAATAGCAGCACCGCCAGCAGGCCGGGCAGCAGGGCGGCGGCAAACATGGTGACGATATTCGCCTCGACGATAATGGCGTAGATGATCAGCACGACGGACGGCGGGATCAGGATGCCCAGCACGCCGCCCGCGGCCAGCGTTCCCGTCGCCAGCGCACCGGAATAGTTGTAGCGTTTCAGCTCTGGCAGGGCGACCCGGCCCATTGTCGATGCGGTCGCCAGTGACGACCCGCAGACAGCGCCGAAACCCGCACAGGCCGCAATCGCGGCCATCGCCGTGCCGCCGCGCATCCAGCCCAGCCATGCGTTCGCGGCGCGGAAAAGCGCCGTACTGAGGCCCGCGCGTGACGAAAGTGCGCCCATCAAGATGAACATCGGTACGACGGACAGGTCGTAGATCGAGAACTGCCCATAGGCCAGGGTCTTCATCTGGTTCAACAAGATGCCGGGACCATTGAGCAGGGCAATGCCGCCGCCGCCGACGAGTATCATCGCATAGCCGATGGGAATCCGCGCGGCGATCAGCGCGATAAGAACGGCAAAGGCGATCAGGCCTAAGGTGACCGGGTCCATATTATGGGATTTCCTTTAGGGCTTGCGCATTGTCTGACAGCGATACAAGTGCGGCCAATGCAAGCAGCGCAAGAGAAACGAGGATAGGGACAAACGCGGTCCAGATCGGGAATTGCAGGATCGTTGTGGTGTAGCCGTAGTCGCGTTGGTTTTGCAGCCCGCCAAACATCCGCCACAGCAGCAAGACCGCAAAGCCCAGCGCGATCATGGCGGTGATCAGTTTCAGCCAAAGCACCGTCCGCGCCGGGGCGCGCTGCGTAAAGATATCAGCCGTCACGTTCGTGTCGTTGATCTGGCAGTAGGGCAGGAACGCAAACACGGCGACGGCAACGCCGACCTGGGTCATTTCGAAATCACCCGGAAACGGTTTCCAGACGATCCCGCCGATGACCGAGGCGACGTTCATCGCCACGACCAGCAGCAAGACAAAGCCACCAAGGATGGCCCATGCCGTGATCAGTTGTGCCGCCGCACTGGACCATCCAGTGCGGCGCATGGTTGTCACATCGGACACTTACATGTCGCCTGCGTTTGCCGCGATCAGCGCGCGGGCCTTTTCGACAAGCGCCGCGCCGTCAATGCCGCTGGCGCTGACTTCAGCGATCCAACGGTCAACCACCGGCGCCATCGCATCGCGGAAGACCTGGGTTTCTTCGTCGGTCAGGATGACGTGGGTGTTGCCGGCTTCAACGGCCATGTTGATCCCGAAATCATCGGTCGCGCGCCAGACTTCGCCGACCTGCCCCCACCAGTCGCGACCAGATGCGTCGCGGAACGCTTTTTGGATGTCTTCAGGCAGCCCGTTCCAGCGGTCGCCGTTCATGGACACCTGGAAAGTCGTGGTGCCGAACCGCTCTTCTTCGAAGCCTTCGATCTGGTACTGGGTCTGGTCCTGAATGGCCAGCGGCGGGATGATTTCGAACGGGATCATGGCCCCATCGACGACACCTTTTTGCAGCGATGGCGGCAGTTCGGGCACGGGCATGGCGACGGGCGATGCGCCCAGCGCCTCGATCACCCATGCGCCGGTGCGCGTCGGGATGCGCAGTTTGGTCCCTGCCAGATCGGCGGGGCTGCGGACTTCGATGTCTTTCATATGCAGGGCCTGACCGGCATGGACGTGCAGGAACATTACCTCAAGCCCCTGATATTCCTGACGCAAGTCGCTTTCGAACATGTCAAAAAGCGCAAGGTTGGCGGCGACCGGATCGTTCTTGAACACGGTCGGCAGTTCCATCACCTCTGTGCGGGGGAACAGACCGGGGGTATAGCCGTTCACGGTCCAGACCAGATCGACCACGCCATCGCGGGCCTGCTGGATCAGTTCGGGCGGACGGCCCCCCAAGGTCATCGCCGGAAAGATTTCGATCTTGACGCGCCCACCGGAATTTTCCTCGACTGCGGCGGCCCAAGGTTCCAGCATCTGTGTCTGTGCCGGTGCTTTTGCGCCCAGCAGATGGTGCAGGCGGAACGTGTAGTCCTGTGCCTGTGCAAATGTCGCCGAAAAGGTCAGCGCGGCGGCGGATAGAAGCGCCAGTTTGCGTTTAGAGATTTTCATGTTTTCCTCCCAAGGGTTTATGAAAGTCTGTTGGTATTCGATCCGACATCGTTCTGGACAAGGGTCAGGCCGGGGATCTGTGCGATCACCCGTTGTTCCGAGCCAAGAAAAAAGTCGAGATTTCGGTGCGCCAGACGCGCGTGTTCGCGGGCCAATGCCTCTGCGCGGGCACCTTCGCGGGCGCAGATCGCGTCAAGGATCGCCTTGTGCTGGTCCTGCGCGATGTAAAGTGACCGCAGCGTTTGGGGGGCCATGGATTGGCCGTGCAAAAACGCGCTGGGGCTGGCCATGGGCCGTTTGTTCACCCGCTTGAGTTCGGCAAGCATCACCGGGCTGTCGCACAGCGTGGCCAGTTTTGCATGCAATTTTTCATTCAGGGTCACGTAGCGGTCAAAGTCGATCGTATCGGCGGTATGACCCAGCACCAGATCAATGTCGGCGATAATCGCCTCGCAGGTGTGCTGTTGATCAAGGCTGATTCCGCGTTCGGCGGCCAGACGGAAAACGCTGCCTTCCAGCAGGCCACGCAATTCAATCCAATCGCGCACATCCCGACGGGTCAGGCTGCAGACACGGCAACCGCCGGTCGGGACGCGCTCTAACAGGCCCTGATCGACCAATTCGCGCATCGCTTCGCGCAGGGGTGTGCGCGAAATGCCAAGTTCGTCGGCAAGCGCGACTTCGGACACGCGATCACCTTTGACAAGGTCACCGACAAGAATCCGCTCTCTGAGACCCATCAGGGCGCGTTGAAAGCTTTTTTTCTTTTCGATCTCGGCCAAGTCGGTTCCCCGTGTTTTGGAAATTTGTATACAGTTATTTTTGCATGTCACCCATTTTCCTGTCCAATGCGGGTTATCAGGCAAAATGCGGTGTGAAATGTTCTTGATCAACGTGGCGTCCGGCGTAATTGTCGACAAAATGATGCCGCTGTGGTTTATCCGATCCCGGTGGCCGACCAACAATGGGGATATTTGCGATGACTGACACTGCACTTGCACCGCTTGATACGGCGATCACGATTGATCAGCTGGTGATGGACCCCTATCCGATCTACCGGCGCCTGCGGGCGCAAAGCCCGGTGTTGCGGGTGCAATCGGTTGGCCGGACTTTGCTGACCAAAGCCGAAGATACGAAGGCTGTCAAAGACAATCCGGTGCTGTTCAGTTCGAATGACCGCAACACGCCGATGAAGCGCGCGTTTCTGGCCCACACTCTGATGCGCAAGGACGGCGAAGAGCACCTTCGCGAACGCAATGCGATGGCCCCTGCATTCAGTGCCAAGACGATCCAGACCGAATGGATTCCGCGCTACCGCGAGATTGCGAGCGCCTATCTGGACCGTCTGCCGAAAGGCGAGGTGGTGGATTTGTTCAGCGCACTGGCGGCCCCCTATGCGTCGCGTGGGCTGGCCGTATTGTTGGGAACCGAAGCCGCGACAGATGCCCAGATGGCGGACTGGTCGCAGGCGTTGATTGATGGGGCCGGGAATTTCGGCTGGCTCCCAGAGCCGTTCGCGCAGTCGGACAGGGCTAACGCCGAAATGGATGCGCTGTTTGACAAATTGCAGGACCGGCACCGGGCGGAACCTAACAGCAGCGCGCTTTCTGTCATGCTGAACGCGGATGACCCGATCCCGATGTCGCAGATATTTGCCAATATCAAGATCGCCATCGGTGGCGGGATTAACGAACCGCGCGATGCGCTGTGTACCGTTTTGTACGGCCTGCTGACCAATCCCGACCAATTGGAACAGGTGAAGGCCCGAGAGGACTGGAGCAAGGCGTTTGAAGAAGGCGTGCGCTGGGTCGCGCCGATTCAGGCGTCATCGCGGCTGGTCACGGAAGACACTGAAATTCGTGGGCATCTGATCCCCAAGGGCGATACGGTGATGACCATTCAAGCCTCGGCCAACCGCGATGAGGACCTGTTCGACAATGGCGAGGATTTTATCGTGTACCGCGACAAGAACCCCCATCAGGCCTTTGGGAATGGCCCGCATTTCTGTCAGGGCACCCATGTTGCCCGGCGTGCGGTGGGCGTTGTGATGCTGCCGATGCTGTTTGAGCGGTTCCCGAATATGCGGTTGGCCAATGCCGAAGATGTAAAATGGCGTGGTTTCGGCTTCCGGGGGCCGATCAACCTGCCGGTCGTCTTGGCGTGACCTAGGGCCAGTCGGCAAAGCTTTGGCTTTGGGTTGGGGCGTTGATTTGCCTTTGCAGTGATTTGCGATAGCGGGCCGGAGGCGCGCCGGTGGCGGTCCGGAAGGCCCGGCTGAAATGGGCGGCGGTCTTGAACCCCAGATCATGCGCAATCTGGTCGATTGATTTGCTGGACCGTTCCAATAACAACTGCGCTTCGTAGATCAGGCGTTGCTGGACAAGGACACTGGGCGCCCGGTCCAGCGCCCTTGTGCAGATGTCATGCAGCCGGTCGGGTGTGATGTGCATGGCGTCTGCATATTGGCTGACGGTCCAGCGGTTGCGGAAATGCGTTTCGATCAACTGGCGAAACGCTGGCAAAATCCAGTGCTGACGCCGTGCGGGTCGGGGCCCTTTGGTGTCACGCAAGCTTTGCCGCCAAAGCCGGATCAGGATCATGCGCACCTGCACTTCGACCACGATTTCCGTGCCGGGGCCGTTTTCGGTGATTTCGTCCACGATGGTTTCAAAGCACTGGATCAGGCGGGCAAAATCGGTGTCGGTTTCGGTCAGGCGCACGATGTGGGGCCGGTGTGACAGATCGCGCAGGTCGGTGGATTCGGGTTTGTGGCCGATGGCGTTTGCCAGCGTGACTTCGGTCAGGAGCAGGTGAAAGCAGTTTGACCCGGCCCGCCCGATCAATCGCATCCCCGCAGACCACGGCAGCCACGCGATGGCGGGCCCGTCGATGACCAGATCGTTCTGGTCCGGGGTCCGCGCGATCACGCGCCCCGACACGACCAGCACCGCCCGCCAACATTGCCGGTCAAAGCGGACCAGCCCGCCCAAAAAGCGGTCACGGATATCGCAGACCACATGTTCGGCATGCAGATCGAAGGTCAGTGATGTTGGCGCTAACACCTGAATCATCCGTCAACGATACCAGATATCGGCAAAAATGAACCAAATAATGGTGTTTTTTTTGCGAAAATTCCGGGGATAGTGGGGGGGCGGAGGAAATACCGGCGGCTTCGCTTGAGTCGCATGTCTTGGGAGGGACACGGTGCAGGAGGCAAGTCTTGTCATCAATGGGGAACGGTATGCGGCGGCCAGCGGGCTGACGTTTGACCGGCGTGATCCGTTCAGCGATGCGGTGGTGTCGCGGGCGCCTGCGGCCTGCGCGGCCGAGGCATTGAAGGCCGTGAACGCCGCCGCCGCTGCATTTGGCGATTGGTCTGCGACCCCCGGCCACGCGCGGGCGGCGCTGCTGCTGAAGGCGGCGGATGCGCTGGGCGACCGCGAGGATGCGTTCTTTGATCATATGGCCGGTGAAGTTGGCGCATCGCGTGACTGGGTGCGGTTTAACCTGAAACTGGCGCAGGGGATTTTGCGGCAAGCTGCGGAATTGCCCGCCTTGATGCAGGACGAGCGTGTGCAGAACGCCGCTGCGGGCACCCAGTCGATTATCCGCCATCAACCGGCGGGCGTGATTGTGGGGTTCGCCCCCTGGAACGCGCCGCTGACGCTGGGCTTTCGGGCGATTGCGGCACCGCTGGCCTGTGGCAATACGGTTGTGCTGAAAGGGTCGGAACTGTGCGCGCGCACGCATCAGCTGGTGGTTGAGCTGCTTAATGATGTGGGGTTGCCTGCGGGTGTCGCGAACTACGTCACCCATGCCCCGGCGCAGGCCACCGAGATCGCAGAGGCGATGATCGGTCATCCCGCTGTGCGCCGGGTGAATTTCACGGGATCAACACGGGTGGGCCGCGAGATTGCGCGGATGGCGGCGCAAAGTCTCAAGCCGTGCCTGTTGGAACTGAGCGGCAAGGCGCCGCTGATCGTGCTGGAGGATGCGGATCTGGATGCGGCGGCCGAGGCGGCGGCGTTTGGGGCGTTTTTCAATCAGGGTCAGATTTGCATGTCCACCGAGCGGGTGATCGTCGTCGACAGCATCGCGGATGCGTTTGTGGCCAAGCTGGGCGCGCGTGCGCGTGCGATGAGCGCGGGAAACCCGCGTGACGACCGCGCGCAACTGGGTCCGTTGATCAGTGCCGAAGCGGCGCTGCGGTTGGGCGGTTTGATCGAAGATGCGGTGACGCGCGGGGCGCAGGTGGTTGCAGGTGGCTCTGCTGATCGGGCGGTGATGCAGCCCACGGTGGTGGACCATGTGACATCGGCGATGCGGCTTTATCATGACGAATGTTTTGGCCCGATTGCCGCCGTGATGCGCGTGGCAGACGAGGACGAGGCGGTTTCGATCGCCAATGAGACCGAATTTGGTTTGTCGGCGGCGGTGTTCAGCCGCGACGTGGACCGCGCGCTTGGGGTGGCGGGGCGGATTGACAGCGGCATGTGCCATATCAATGGCCCCACCGTTTACGACGACCCCAACATGCCGTTCGGGGGCACAAAGGCATCAGGCTATGGCCGTTTCGGCGGACCGGGCGCCATTCGTGAATTCACGGAAACGCGCTGGATCGCGATTCACGATCCCGTGTGACGTGTTGACCGGAAAATCATCAGTGGAGGAGATAAAATGAAACGCAGGACCCTTATGAAACTCACGGCGGCAACCAGCCTTGCCCTGTCGATGATGCATGGCCCGGCATTTGCCGACGCCCATGTGGACCCCATTGTGATTGGGGCCGTGGCGCCCAAGACCGGCCCGCTGGCGGGGGGGTCCACAGTCAGCCATTGGCCGAACATCGCGCTTTGGGCGGGTCAGATCAACGCGCGCGGCGGTCTGAATGTGGGTGGCACGATGCACCCGGTCGAGATTATCGAATATGACGATCAGACCAATCCCGGCGAGACGATCAAAGCCGTGCAGCGTCTGGCGACGCAGGACGAGGCGGACTTTATCCTTGCGCCTTATGGCACCGGTCTGAACATCGCGGCGGCGCCGATTTTTGCGCGCTATGGCTATCCGCAGATCACATCCACCGCGATCACCGATCAGGTGGCCGAACTGTCCGCGCAATTCCCCAACATGTTCTTTACGCTGGGCGGGTCAAAGGGGCTGGCCGAGGGTGCGGTTGAGGTGCTGGTGAACCTGCGCGATGCGGGCGACATCGGCAGCAAAGTGGCGATGGTCAATGTCGCCGACGCTTTTGGCATCGAACTGGCCGCAGCGGCCCGTCCCGCGCTGGAGGCTGCCGGGTTCGATATTGTCTATGACAGCTCTTATCCACTGGGCACCCAAGACCTGTCGCCTGTCGTCAAAGGTGCCGCGAACGCGGGCCCGGATGCGTTTCTGGCGTGGTCATACCCCGGTGACACCTTTGCCCTGACCGAGCTTTCACAGATCGAGGGCATGGACGTCAAAGTGTTCTACACCGCGGTCGGCGCATCATTCCCCGCCTATTACGGTCGCTTTGGCGCGGCGGCTGAAAATATCATCGGTGCCGGTGGTGTGAATGCCGACAGTCAGGCCTTTCAGGACTACCGTGCGGCCCATATGGCCGCGACCGGTGCCGAGCCTGACTACTGGGCGAGCGCAATGATGTATTCGTCGTTGCAGGTGCTTGAGCAGGCGATTGAAGGTGCGGGCACGATAGATCGCGCGGTCGTGTCGCAATACATCAAAGACAATGCGTTCGAAACGGTCGTCGGTACGATTGATTTCGATGCGCAGAACAACAACGCCTCTTTCTGGACCGTTGGCCAGTGGCAGGACGGTGTGTTTCGGGGTGTCGCATCCACCGGGCGCGAAGGCGCTGTGGATGTCAAGATCAAGACCGGCTGGGAATAAGTCCCGCAGCACGACGTGATCCCGGCGTGTCATGCGCCGGGGTCAAACACCGTGAACCTACGGAAAGACCCGGATGGATATTTTGATCACCGGCCTGTTGTTGGGGGGGACGTATGCCCTGATCGCGATTGGCCTGAACCTGCAATACGGCGTCGCCCGTATCATGAACCTTGCCAATGGCGAGATGTTGGTGATCGGTGGCTTCAGCGCGTTCTGGGCGCATACCAATATCGGGTTGAGCCCGCTGTTGACCGTGTTCATTCTGGCCCCCGTCGCCTTTGGGCTGAACTGGCTGATCTATCGAGTGATGATGGTGCCGCTGGTCAAACGCGCCAAGACGCGCGGGCAGTTGGAGGTGGACAGTATCCTTGCGACCTTTGGTCTGTCCTTTGTGCTGGTCGGGCTGATGCTCGCGGTCTTTGGGGGCGATTATTTCAACTATTCCTATCTGGCGGTCCCGATCAGGATCGTCGGGGATACCTATGCGCTGAACCGGGTCATGGCGTTTGTCATGGCGGTGATCATCTGCGGTCTGATCTATTTGTGGCTGAACCGCACACGGGCAGGCATGTCGATCCGCGCGATTGCGACCGCCCCCGATGCGGCGCGGCTGGTGGGTATTGACGTGCGCAGGCTGTCGGCGCTGACGTTTGCGCTGGGCGGTGCGGTGACGGCGGTGGGCGGGGCCTATATTTCGACGTTTCTGACGCTGGATGCCTCCACGGGTGTGGTTTTCACGCTGAAGGCGCTGATCATCGTGATTATGGGTGGCGTCGGTGATGTGCGCGGCACGATTGTGGCTGCGCTGCTGCTGGGGGTGCTGGAAAGCTTTGTCGCCGCGCTGATTGATCCCGGTCTGACGCTGGCTGCCGCCTATGCGATGTTTATCACCATTTTGTTGTTCCGCCCGCAGGGCCTTTTTGGGCGCAAACCGACATGACCCTGCCAGATTGGAAAACGGTGGGCGGCGCGGCTGTTCTGTTCGGACTTGCGGCGCTGCTCCCCTATAGTGGCAGCGGGTATTATCTGGGCCTTGGCATCACCATTGCGATGTTCGCGGTGCTGGCGACCAGTTGGGCGCTGTTTTCGGGCCCAACGCATTATATCTCGCTTGCCACTGCTGCGTTCTTTGGGGTCGGGACCTATGTCACCGGGCTGGGGTTCGAGGCGCTGCCGTATTGGACCTTGCCGTTGATTGCCGGTGTCGCAGGTGCGGTGCTGGCGGGGTTGGTCGGGCTGGCGACGTTGCGCCTGTCGGGTGTCTATTTCGTGATCTTTACGCTGGGTCTGGCCGAACTGGTGCGCCAGATCATCACGTGGAGCCAGAACCGCAGCGGCCAAAAGGGCCTTTATGTGCTGACAGATATGACCGAGGCGGGGATTTACTGGCAGTTGCTGGGGCTGGCGGCGGCCGTATTCCTGGCGGGCTGGCTGATTGCCCGGTCGCGGCTTGGTTTCGCGCTGCGCATCATTGGCGACGATGAAACCGTGGCGGCCCATTCAGGCATCAACACGGCTCTGGCCAAAGTTCTGCTGTTCATGGTGTCGGGTGGTGTTGCGGCCATGGTGGGCGCAATTCTGGCGCCACGCTTTGTTTATATCGAACCCTCGCTCGCATTTGCGCCGATCCTGTCGTTCCAAGTGGTCATCATGGCCTTGCTTGGCGGCACGGGGCGATTGTGGGGCCCGCTGGTGGGCGTGATCCCATTCACCTTCCTTCTGGAAGCGATCGCGTCCAACTTTCCCAACCAGACAACGCTGGCGCTTGGTGTTGCGTTTCTGGTCATTGTCTATCTTCTGCCGCGCGGCTTCGTGGGGCTGATCGAAGACGCCAAGGCCCGGATGCGCCGGACGGAAGGGGCTTTATGATGCAGAATACGGTTCTGTCTTTGCGGGGCGTGACCAAGCGGTTCGGGGGACTTGTGGCCGTCAATGCGATGGATTTCAACGTGACCGAGGGCGAAGTCATGGGTTTGATCGGGCCGAACGGGTCGGGTAAATCCACGACGCTGAACCTGATTTCCGGGGCGTTGCCCGCGACCGCTGGTGCCATTTCCCTGCGCGGCACCGATATCACCACGATGGCCGCCAAGGATATCACCCGCCGGGGGATTTCGCGGACGTTCCAATTGGTGCGGCTGCTGCCGTCAATGGATGTGCTTGAAAACGTCATGGCCGGTGCGGTTTTCGGTCACAAGCGGCATTGGGGAGCCGAGGCGCGCACCTATGCCATGGGGCTGATCGACCGCGTTGGTCTGGGCGGTAAGGCGCACGCACGGGTCGGGCAACTGACCTATATTGATACTAAGCGGGTGGAATTGGCGCGCACGCTTGCGTCCGATCCCAAGCTGTTGTTGCTGGATGAATGGTTGGCGGGGCTGAACCCGACCGAGCTGGAAACCGGGATCGACCTGATCAAATCGCTGCGCGACGAAGGGCGCACGATCATTCTGGTGGAACATGTCATGGATGCGATCCGGTCGCTGTGCGACACCTGTGTGGTCATGTCGTCGGGCACCAAGATTGCCGAAGGGCCGCCTGCGGCCGTGTTGACCGACCCCGAAGTAATCCGCGCGTATCTGGGGGATGACGACGATGCTTGAGGTGCGCAACCTATCTGTCAGCTATGGCCAGCACCGCGCGCTGGACAATGCTGCGATCCGGCTGGACCGCGGCGAGATCGTGGTAATCCTTGGCGCCAACGGGGCGGGAAAATCGACACTGCTCAAGGCGATCAGCGGGATTTGCGAAGGCAAGGTCGTGGGCGACGTGATGCTGGGCGGCACGGACCTGACCCAACTGTCCGCCGACCGGATTGTCGAGGAAGGCATCGCGCTGGTCCCCGAAGGGCGCGGCGTGTTTGGCGAATTGACCGTCCGCGAGAACCTGACGCTGGGCGCGTACAGCCGCCGCGCCCGTGACGAAGAGGCCGCCAATCTGGAACGGGTCTATCGGTTGTTCCCCAAACTGATGGAACGCGGCGGGCAGGTGGTCCGCACGATGTCGGGTGGTGAACAGCAGATGGTGGCGATTGGCCGCGCGATGATGTCCAACCCGCAGGTCTTGACGCTGGATGAACCGTCGTTGGGCCTGTCGCCGCTCTTGTGCAAAGAGCTGTTTGCGAACCTGAAGCTGGTCCGGAATCTGGGCATCGGCATCTTGCTGGTGGAACAAAACGCCAGGCAGAGCCTTGCGATTGCGGACCGGGGGTATTTGCTGGAAAATGCCCATATCATCCACGAGGACAGCGCGGCCAGTCTGCGCAACGATCCGGCGGTCAAGGCCGCCTATCTGGGCGCGGGTACGCAGCCGGTCAAAGTGGCGATTGCGGCCAGTATGGCGCCAAAATTCGAAGTGCGGCCCAGGTCGCAACAGACCCGGTCTGCCGATGCGGTGCTGGGGCGGTCGGTGGCTGATTTGGTGGCACAGGCCGCAAGCCGCGATGCACAGGCGGTCGCACAACGCCGGGGGCATGTCGCCGATGCGACGCTGCCGGACATGGCCGCGCATGGTGATCGGTTGACCGCCGCCCTGCGCGAAATTGAAAACGCTGCCGTGCGTGCGCGGCGCAAAACATCACAGCTGAAATAGCAAGAAGGACAGGACCAATGTTGGACAAAGCGACAGGCATCCAAGCAATCAAAGGCATGTATATCGGCGGTGAGTGGATTCCATCGACACGGACATTCGCCGATATAAACCCGTCAACCGGGGCTGTTTACGCGCAGGTCCCCGATGGTGGCCGCGCCGAGGCCCGCGCCGCGATCGACGCCGCGCATGCCGCGTTTCCCGCCTGGTCGGAGCTGATGTTTCAGGAGCGTGCGCATCTGATGCTGAAATGCGCCGACATCTGGGAAAAGCGCGCGCCCGATTTCGTAGCCGCCGCCCAAGCCGAAGGCGGCGGTTGGTTCGGCAAAGGCATGTTCGAGGCGGGCTATGTCGCCGAGGTGTTTCGCGCGGCGGCGGGCGTGCTTTATGGTGCCATCGGCGAGGTGCTGCCGTCAGAGCACGGCAAGATTTCCACCGCCACACGGTTCCCAATGGGTGTCGTTGCGGTGATTTCGCCTTGGAACATGCCCGGCATTCTGACCAGCCGGGGCTTTGCGTTTCCGATGGCTGCGGGCAATACCATCGTTCTGAAACCATCCGAGGATACGCCCTATGCGGGCGGGCTTTTCTTTGCGGAAATTCTGGAAGAAGCTGGCGTGCCCAAAGGTGTGTTCAACGTCGTGACCTGCGCCCGCGAGAACGTGCAGGACATGGGTGATGAACTGATCGAGAACCCCAAGGTCAAGGGGATTTCGTTCACCGGGTCCACCCCTGTCGGACGCCAGATCGCCGCAAAGGCGGGCGCCCACCTGAAGAAGTGTTGCGTGGAACTGGGCGGCAAGGACAGCCTGATCGTGTTGGAAGACGCCGACATGGAGCGCGCGACATCTTCCGCCAGCTTTGGCGCCTTCATGCATCAGGGCCAGATTTGTATGAGCGTTGAAAAGATCCTTGTCCACGAAAGTATTTACGATGAATTCATGGAGAAATTCGTGGCGCGTGCCGCCAAGCTCAAGACCGGCGATACGGCGGACAAGGGCAATGTGATCGGCCCGCTGATTAACGAACGGCAGGTGGACCGGGTGCGGAGCCAGATCGAGGATGCCTTGGCCAAGGGGGCGACGGCCGTTTTGGGCGGCAAAGTCTGGGATCGTTTCGTGGAGCCCACGATCCTGACCAACGTCACCGCCGATATGGATGTCTGGCGCGATGAAACCTTTGGCCCTGTGGCGGTCGTGGTGCCGTTCAAGACCGATGAAGAGGCGATCGCACTGAACAATGACACCGAATATGGCCTGTCTGCCGGGATCATCACCGCAGACGAGCATCGCGCGCTTGATATGTCCCGCAAGCTGGAAACCGGCATGTGCCACGTCAATTGTTCGTCGATCAACGATGAACCGCATGTGCCCTTCGGCGGATCAAAAGCGTCTGGTCTTGGGCGTCATGGCGGCAAGTGGTCGCTTGAGACATTCACGGAAACCCGCTGGATTACGCTGGACCGGGGGCATCGCCCTTATCCGCCGGTATTTTAAGCCAGTTCGTATGAAAATAGGGGCCACCTGTGCCCCACCCAACCGAAAGGAGCTTGTCAGATGGCGACCGCACTGACCTGGATCATTCTTGTTGTTATCGCCGCTGCGATCCTTATCGGCGTCGCGGCGTGGCTGTTTGAACGCGCCACAAACGAGGTCGCGCTGGTGCGCACAGGCGTCGGTGGGCGCAAGGTGGTCATTGACGGCGGCACCCTTGCCATCCCCTATTTCCACGAGATCAGCCGTGTGAACATGCAGACGATCCGCATGGATGTGCGCCGGTCCGGTGACAGTTCCTTGATCACCAAGGACCGGATGCGCGTGGATGTGGGGGCGGAGTTCTATGCGTCGGTCATACCCGAGGCCGGCGCGATCACCCGCGCCGCACAGACATTGGGCAAACGTGTCTTTCAGGCCGATCAGTTGAAAAGCCTGATTGACGGGATGATGATTGACGCGCTGCGCAGTGTGGCGGCGCAGATGACCATGGACGAATTGCACGAAAACCGCGCGCGGTTCGTGGCAGAGGTCGGCACGGCGTTGCAGGACACGCTGCTGCGCTATGGTTTGCATCTGGATTCCGTGTCGTTGACCGAACTGGACCAGACGCCGTTCAGCGCGCTGGATGAAAACAACGCCTTCAATGCCGTTGGCATGCGGAAATTAGCCGAGGTTATCGCGGCGTCCAAGAAAGAGCGCGCCGAAATCCAGGGCGACAGTGATGTCAGCGTGCGCCGGGCCGCGATGGAGGCAAATCGCCGCAAGATGGAGATTGATCTTGAAGAACGCCGCGCGGAAATTGCGCAGCGTCAGGAGCTGGAAACGCTGATGGCGGCGCAGTTGTCCGAAGTTGCCGCGCGCAAAGCAGACAGTGAGCGCAGCGTCGCGGCATCGCGGATCAAGATGGAGCAGGACATTCAGTCGGCAGAAATCGCCCGCGAAATCGCAGTGGCCGCCCAAAGCGAGAGCCAGAGCGCGGCGACTGCCAAGGCCAATATGGCCAAAGCCGCTGCCGTTGAGGCCGAAGAGGCGATCAGTACGGCCCGCCAAATGGCCGGCGCTGAGCGGGTAAAGGCATTAGCCTTGCTGCTGGCCCGGCAAGAGGCCGAAGCGGCCGCAACGCGCGCCGAGATCACGGCGCGTTCGGCCAAGGCAACCGCCAAGGACAAGGCAGAGGCGGTGGGGATCGAGGCACAAGCCAACAAGCTGGCGAAATTGGCCGAAGCGGATGCGATACGCGCGCGGATCGAGGCGGAGAACACGCGCTCTGACGCGATGATCGCGATGGAGCTGGAAAAGGCCCGCATTCTGGCGCAGCCCGACATCATTGCGCAGATGGTCAAGCCCGCCGAAAAGATCAATGCCATCAATATCCACCAACTCAGCGGCGCAGGCCTGTCGGCGCAACGGACGGATGGGTCGGCCGCGCAGGCGCCGTTGAATCAGGCGCTTGACGCGATCATGGGGATGGCTGTGCAAATGCCCGCCCTGCAAAAGATCGGCGATGCCATCGGGATTGATGTGCAAAAATCGCTGGCGCCGAAACCTGCCGAGCCACAAGAATAGTGCGACATTGAAAGCGCTGACAGGGCGGTACGCTGGCCTGTCAGATTTTATATATTTCGCGATACCAGCTTAAATGATCATCAAGTAAATTGCACGAAAGTCCCTCCAAGTACACAGGCATTTGCTGGACCAAAGGGGGGAAGACATGGCCAATGGCCACCAAATATTGCCCTTTGGCCCATATTTGCGGGACTCAGCCTATCCGACATGGCTTGCGACCGTGGCTGGTGAATTGCTGTGCAGCAACCTTGCCTTTGAAAATTTGATGGGCCTCGAGACGCAGTTGGGCGAGTTTGACGACCTGCAAATTGCCGTGGTGCAGACTGATGGTGCGCTGGACGATCTGCGCCGAAGGTTTTTGGAAAACCCTGCGCCAAACAGAAATATCACACTGTGTTTTCAGGGCAAGGCGGGGCTGGAACACAGGTGCGATTGCATCTGTCGGGCGGTCATGTCCAACGGGCAGTTGGTCGGGATATTCGGTCGCATACGTATTCAGGATAGTCCGCGCGCGCTGGGCGCGCTCGACGAAAATCTGCCGGACGAGCAGATGCGACATCATCGCAACATCCTGCAGATGGTGACCGAAACGGCTGGTGTCGCCGCATGGTATTCAGACCCCGACACCGGGCAAATGTTTGCGACAGACAACTATTTTGAGATGCTGGGTTATCGGCCGGGTGCGATCGCGCTTGATTCCACTTGGGTGCGTGCGCAAATCCATCCCGATGACCTGCCGGAGGCGACGCGCCAGATTGAAGACATGATTGCGGGCAAGCGCGATGTGTACCGCGTTGATTATCGCCTGCGCTGCAAGGATGGAGCGTGGAAGTGGTGCCAAGCGACCGGGTTTCTGAAGCCATTGGATCATTTGACATCTTCGCCAATCATCTATGGCAGCGTGATGGATATTTCTGTCCGCAAAGCGGATGAGGAACGTCTGGAGAACGCGCTGCGCGAGTCCGAGGCGACCAAAGCGCTGATCGCATACAAAGAGGAAACACACCGCGTCGCAACGCAAAGTGGTGGAATCGCCCCTTGGCATATAGATCCGATCACCCGGGACGCCTGGTGGAGCGACGCATTTTATGCGCTTCTGGGCTATGATCATGATGAATTGGCTGGCACCTCTGCCGCTTTTCGCGCGCTTATTCATCCCGATGATGCATCTGTCGCGGTCACATCCATGAATGAACTGATCGCAGGGGACGCAGATGTATATCACACCGATTTCCGCCTGAAGACGAGGGATGGCAGTTGGGTTTGGTGCGAATCGACGGCGCGCCTTGTCTCGCGCGAGGCGATTGGGCTTCATCCGCTGATCTGCGGGAGTATGCGAAACATTACAACGCGCAAGGCGTTCGAACAACAACTTGAAGCTGCATTGCATGAGGCCGAACAGGCGCGCGACGATGCATTGGCCGCACGGGTTTTGGCACAGGGTAACGAAGACATGCTACGTGCGTCAGCCGTGAGCGGTGCAATCGGCCCTTGGAACGTCTGTCCGGCAACGGGTGACTGCTGGATGATGGACGTGACCTATCGCATGTTCGGATACCGACCCGGCGAATTTGTACCAGATGACATCGGCTGGCGCAGCCTGTTTCACCCCGATGATTTGGCTGGGGGTGTCGCGGCCATGGAAGACCTGGTGTGTGACCGCGCAGAGGTTTACGACTATGCACATCGGCTGCGCCACAAGGATGGCACCTATCATTGGTATCGCGGAATCGCCCGCAAGATTGACAGGTCGGCGCAGGATCTGCCTTTTCTGATCGCAGGTGCAACGACGCCGATTGGCCACCTCAAGGAGAATGAGGCGCGGTTGGCCGAGGCCGCAGCGGCCGCAAATCAGATCAGTGATCGCCTTACCTCGATCGCTGACAACGCGCCTGCCGGGCTATATGAATTTCGCTGGCACCCAAACAGCGAACCGGATTTCCCTTATACAAGCGCATGTTTCGGTGATCTTTTGGGCTACACCCGCGATGAGATAGAAACCTTGAAGGTGGGTATTTTTGCACGCGTGCATCCCGATGATCTTGCTGAGCTTATGGCGTCCATGCAAGCATCTACGTCCTCATTGACGCAGTGGAATCACAGGTTTCGCTGGGAACATCCGACACGGGGGCTGATTTGGCTCGCAGGCTCCGCGACCCCAAAACGGCACATCGACGGAACCGTGATTTCGGCAGGCGCGATCTATGACGTGACCAACGATGTCCATCGCGAGGCAGAGTTGCGGCAGGCGCACCATGAAGCCGAGCAAATGCGCGCGGAAAATGAAAAACAGGCGCTGCATGACGTATTGACCAGGCTTCCGAACCGCCGCTACTTTGATCAGCACCTCGAGGATCGGCTGGCGGCCGCAAAATTGGGCGAGGGGCCGAAAGATTGCGTGCTTATTCGCGTTGATGTGGACCGTTTCAAATACGTGAATGACACAATGGGCCATGAGGCCGGCGATCAGGTTCTGATCAGGATTGCCGACATTTTCCGCGAAAGCGTGCGTGGCAGCGATTTCAGCGCGCGTGTCGGTGGCGATGAGTTCTCGATTGTTCTGTCACCCGGCAGCTTGGACAGGCAGGCAAAGTGTCTTGTCGATCGTATTCAGGCGTTGATGGCGATCCCGCTGACATTCAACGGGCGGCAATGCCATTTACACGCAAGTTTTGGGGTGGCCTATGTCGCGGATATTACCGCCCCGGGCATTGAAATTCAGTCATTTGCGGATACGGCTCTTTATCGTGCCAAAGAAAAAGGCCGTAATCGGATGGAGTTTTTCACATCCGATATGCACCGCGATTTCATTGATGGTCAGTCATTGGCAAGCGAATTACATGATGCCCTGAAAAACAAGGAATTCGTGCCATTTTTCCAGCCGCAGATATCAGCCAAAGATGGCAGCGTCATCGGGGTCGAAACTTTGGTGCGCTGGCAGCACCCTAAAAAGGGTCTATTGACGCCGAATAAGTTTCTAAAGACAGCGGAGCAATTGAAAGTTGTTGCGGATATCGACCGTATGATGGTCGAAAAATCGACGGAATCGCTCGCCCGGCTTCGGAAAAAGGGCGTCTTTGTGCCAAAGATCAGCTTCAATGTCAGTTCGGGCAGAATGCAGGATCCTGAAATCATAGCCGAGGCGCAACAGATTTCAAAAGGCGAGACACGGGTGACATTTGAACTGATCGAATCCATTTTGGTCGAAGAGGAAAGCGTCGAATTCAAAAGACACCTGTCGCGTATTCGCGATGCCGGCATCGACATTGAGATTGATGATTTCGGGTCAGGACATGCATCAATTATCGGCCTGATGGAAGTTCTGCCCACCGCGTTGAAAATTGATCAGCGCATTGTCTCGCACGTTGCAGAAAAAGAGGCGTCGGCAAAATTGGTGAAAGCGATCATTCAAATTGCAGGTGCTCTTGGCATTCGCATCGTCGCAGAGGGTGTCGAAATGCAGGCGCAGGCTGATACCTTGCGCAAGCTGGGATGCGATGTGTTTCAGGGTCATCTGTTCGCAAAGCCGCTAAGCGAGGCGGATCTTGAGATTTTTCTGAAATCTGGTTGAGCCTGCAATCGTCGATTCTTTGATCAAAGCGGCGGTCATGCGGTGCTGTCTGACGATAGCAAAATTTGGACCGCTCCGCTTCACTGCAAAATGGCGTGCCGGGAACGCGACGTATGTCGGCGGCATATCAGGAACGCCGGCACGGGCAATTGTGGGGTTTGATGGTTTGTTCGGGGCTGTTCAGAGGG
>NZ_JAFMHJ010000089.1 GCF_017854565.1 Yoonia sp. | reverse complement strand
CTCTGAGGCCTGGGGTAGACGGCCATGCCCATGCCTTTGCGTTCTTCGGCCGGGTCGGTGTTTGTCAAACAAGTTGTCCACCGATTTCATGCAGCGTCTCTGATTTCAGGGGCGCTGATTTCGGTTTCTGGGTTAAGCCAGACTGGTCCGGCGGGTTGCCAGTTTCGGGTTTTGCCTGACCAGCGTTGTGGATTTTGCGCCCGGGCAAGGGCAACGACAAAGGCGCTGTCGAGGGTCTGGTCGGATATGCACGGCGCAACTTCATCGCACCAACTGCCTCGAAAGGCTACACATGTAGCGTGCTAAAACTGCTACACATAAAGCAGATATATAACCTCTAAGTATCTGTTTTTGCATCGAAAAATGGTGGGTGATGAGAGGCTCGAACTCCCGACATCTTCCGTGTAAAGGAAGCGCTCTACCAACTGAGCTAATCACCCGCTGGCCGTGCTTTAGGGTATATCTGCGGACGATGCAAGCCTCAGCTTAGCTGCTTTTGCACACCATCTTTCAAATGGAACACATTGCCCTGTCCACCCGGCAATTTCCCCAATTCCGGACGTCCCAGCCCCATCACAATTGTGCGCAACATCCGCGACGTAATGCCGTGGGTGATCAGCACGGCAGGCCCGGTCAGACCATCCAAAAAATCACGACAGCGCAGCTCCAATGCGGCAAATCCTTCGCCGCCGGGTGCATGTTCATAAAAGCCAATTGGCCCATCCGGGCCATCGTCATGATCGCGGGCCGTCAGCATCAGCCCATCTCGGATACGGCCCTGCCAGGTGCCCACGCCAATCTCGCGCAGCCGGTCATCGGTACGGATCATCGGGACATGGCAGGCAACCGCGATGCCTGCTGTTTCAATCGCACGTCCCTGCGGGCTGCATATGGCCGAAAACCCCTGTAAATCGCACCCGGACAATAATGCGGCCTGTCGCGCGGCCTGCGTCTTGCCGGTCTGGGTCAAGGGTGAATTCAACCCACCCTGCATGCGATTTTCGGCGTTCCAATAGGTTTCGCCATGCCGCAGGATGTAAAGTTCTGGAAACGCCATCTGACACCGCGCCCTGCGCTTGGGGATCTAGGGCACGTGCCTGTGCGCACCGGCGACCCAAAAAAGAAATGGTGGGTGATAAGGGATTTGAACCCCTGACATCTTCGATGTGACCGAAGCGCTCTACCGCTGAGCTAATCACCCAATAAAATCTGATTTAATCGTCATCATCGGCCTCTGCAAGACCCGTTTTGCCCGCACCGGCACTGTCTTTCATCGTCCGCAATTTCAGCGTGAACGCCTGTGCGCCATCGCCGATCTCTTTGGTCTTTACAACCCGCAGCTTGCCCAACGGCGGCAGAACCAACTCTTCGCCATTCGTCAGCGCCTCTGCCAAAACGGCCAGTGCGGCTTCAACCGCAGGCTTCACATCGCGTTTCTTAAGACCGGTTCTGGTCACGACACGATCCAGAAACACTGGCTTCTTAAGCACGTCGGCTGGGACATCATTGCCGTCGGTCACGACCGGGGCCAATTTCGCTGAACTCAACGATGGGGTGGGTGCGCGTGTCATCTTATCTCCTGCTTTTCCAAAGTGAACCTAGCGGATTTTGACGGCATTGCCACGGGTCTATTGAGGGGATTTGAATACAGGTAAACTGCGCAGTCGCATCGCAAAAAAAGGCGCGCCCATGGGGCGCGCCTTTCTGTCTTGTATCACGGGACTTAGTGGGCCCGTGCCTCTTCGATCCCGCCACCGGATTTCAAAGCGGCAGCCGCAGCCGCCTCTTCTTCGGCGGCTTCATCCCATTCAATCGGCTCCGGCTTGCGGACCAGCGCATGTTCCAGCACCTCGGACACATGCTTAACCGGGATGATCGTCAACCCTTCTTTCACGTTGTCGGGAATCTCGGGCAGGTCCTTGACGTTCTCCTGCGGGATCAACACGGTGGTGATGCCCCCGCGCAATGCCGCCAGCAGCTTTTCCTTCAAGCCGCCGATGGGCATCGCATTACCGCGCAATGACACTTCGCCCGTCATCGCAATATCGCGGCGAACCGGAATTTGCGTCAAAACCGACACGATGGATGTCACCATCGCCAGACCGGCCGACGGCCCGTCCTTTGGCGTCGCCCCATCCGGAACGTGGACGTGAATGTCGATCTTGTCGAACTTGGGCGGCTTTACACCGATTTCAGGCGCGATTGAACGGACATAAGACGATGCCGCATCAATCGATTCCTTCATCACGTCGCCCAGTTTCCCGGTCGTCTTCATCCGGCCCTTGCCGGGCAGGCGCAGCGCTTCGATATTCAACAACTCGCCACCCACCGACGTCCAGGCCAGACCGGTTACGACACCAATCTGATCCTCGGCCTCGGCAAGACCAAAGCGATACTTCTCGACGCCAAGAAAATCTTTCAGATTCTCGGCTGTGACCGTGATCACCTCGGCTTCTTTCTTGACGATCTTGGTCACCGCCTTACGAGCGATCTTGGCCAACTCGCGCTCCATATTCCGCACGCCAGCTTCGCGGGTATAAACCTGCACGATCGCTGTCAGCGCATCGTCGGACACGCTGAACTCCTTGGGTTTCAAGCCGTGGTTTTTCATGACCTTCGGCAGCAGATGCTGCTTTGCGATCTCGCGCTTTTCATCCTCGGTGTAGCCCGCCAGCGAAATGATCTCCATCCGGTCCAACAGCGGCCCCGGCATGTTATAGCTGTTCGCCGTCGTCAGGAACATCACGTTCGACAGGTCATATTCGACCTCAAGATAGTGATCGACAAACGTCGCGTTCTGTTCCGGATCCAACACCTCAAGCATGGCCGACGCCGGGTCGCCCCGGAAATCCTGCCCCATCTTGTCGATTTCATCGAGCAGGATCAGCGGGTTCGTCGTCTTCGCCTTTTTCAGTGCCTGAATGATCTTGCCCGGCATCGACCCGATATAGGTCCGACGGTGACCGCGAATTTCGCTCTCGTCGCGCACGCCACCCAACGAAATACGGATAAATTCGCGCCCCGTCGCCTTGGCCACCGATTTGCCCAGCGATGTCTTACCAACGCCGGGAGGGCCAACCAAACACATGATCGGTCCCTTCAGCTTGGCCGAGCGCTGTTGCACGGCAAGATATTCAACGATGCGCTCCTTGACCTTCTCAAGGCCATAGTGATCGTTATCCAACACCTCCTGGGCCTTGTGAAGATCCTTTTTGGTGCGCGATTTGATGCCCCATGGCAGCGCCAAAAGCCAGTCAAGATAGTTGCGCACGACCGTTGCCTCTGCAGACATCGGCGACATGTTCTTCAGCTTTTTCAGCTCTGCATCAACCTTTTCACGGGCTTCTGTGGAAAGCTTGGTCTCGGCAATCTTGGCTTCCAGTTCCGCGACCTCGTTCTGGCCTTCCTCGCCATCGCCCAATTCTTTCTGAATGGCCTTCATTTGCTCATTCAGATAGTATTCGCGCTGGGTCCGCTCCATCTGGGTTTTCACCCGGGTCTTGATCTTTTTCTCGACCTGCAGAACCGACATTTCGCCCTGCATCAGGCCAAACACCTTTTCCAGCCGCTCAGACACCGACAGCGTCTCAAGCAGGCCTTGCTTTTGTCCAACCTCAATGCCCAGATGCCCGGCCACAAGATCGGCCAGCTTGGCAGGCTCAGTGGCTTCACCGACAGCGGCCATGGCCTCTTCGGGGATGTTTTTCTTGATCTTGGCATAGCGCTCAA
Organism: Yoonia sp.; assembly: GCF_017854565.1. GTDB lineage: Bacteria > Pseudomonadota > Alphaproteobacteria > Rhodobacterales > Rhodobacteraceae > Yoonia. The sequence goes on along the minus strand of NZ_JAFMHJ010000089.1, from coordinate 2,365 downwards.
ACTCGGCGGCAACATTGCGCACCAGCGCCTCGACCTCGGTGGGATCACCGGGCAACTCCGTCAGATATTCCGCAGATGCCTCGAAGAAGCTGTCATTTTCGATAAAGCCCGTGATGCGCACCCGGCTGCGGCCCTCGACCAGCACCTTTACGGTGCCATCGGGCAGTTTCAGCAGCTGCAACACATTGGCCAGCACACCGGCTTTATAAATACCGTCATGATCGGGGTCGTCCGCACTTGGGTCGATCTGACTGGACAGCAGGATTTGCTTGTCGTCCTGCATGACCTCTTCCAAGGCGCGGACAGACTTTTCCCGGCCGACGAAAAGCGGCACAATCATATGTGGGAACACCACGATATCGCGCAGCGGCAGGACGGGGTAGGATGAACTCAATGGTTCTTGCATGCTCATTTTCCTTTTTTGGCAAGACGCGCCGGTCCCGCATTGCGGCAACATGGTGCATCTCCTCTTCGGATCAACATGTGGGGTGGCGCCGTAGGCGATTCAACCAAACATGTGACGATATTGGACGACAGATTGCCTTTCCCGCCCGACAGCCGCAAGCGAACAAACGCAAAAAGATCGACCGACACGTCGTAAAAGTCAGCGTAGTGCTGAAATACACATGTTTTCGGGCAAAATCGGACAAATCACCGGGTGGTCAAACCGGCTCGATATCCCCTTGGGTCCTTCCCGCATGGAACCCCGCTTCCCAATCGGCAAACTGACCCACTGCAATCGCATCGCGCATGCCCTGCATTATTTCCTGAAAGTAATGCAGATTGTGCCAAGTCAAAAGCATCCCCGATATCATCTCGTGCGCGCGAAACACATGATGCAGGTAAGCCCGCGAATAATGCGAACAGGCCGGACAGGTGCAATGTTCATCCAACGGCCTTGGATCATCCGCGTGACGTGCGTTCTTGATGTTGATCACGCCACGCCGCGTAAACACCTGCCCCGTGCGGCCCGACCGGCTGGGCAGGACACAGTCCATCATATCAATGCCACGTTTTACAGCGCCGACAATATCGTCCGGCTTGCCTACGCCCATCAGATAGCGCGGCTTGTCCTTGGGCAGCATATCGGGGGCATATTCCAGCACGCCAAACATGGCCTCCTGCCCCTCGCCCACCGCCAAACCGCCCACCGCATAGCCATCAAAGTCGATTTCACGCAGTGCCTTGGCACTTTCTTCGCGCAAATCCTGCGTGACCCCGCCTTGCTGAATACCAAACAGCGCATGACCGGGCCGATCACCAAAGGCATCCTTGGACCGCGCAGCCCACCGCATCGACATCCGCATGCTCTCGGCCACGGCCATGTCGGTTGCGGGCAACGCGGGGCATTCATCAAAACACATCACGATGTCAGATCCCAACAGTCGCTGGATCTCCATCGACCGCTCGGGCGTCAGTTCGTGTTTCGACCCGTCAATATGGGATTTAAAGGTCACACCCTTTTCGGTCAGCTGGCGCAACTCGGCCAGCGACATCACCTGAAACCCGCCGCTATCTGTCAGGATTGGCTTTGACCAGTTCATGAATTTGTGCAGACCGCCCAAGCGGGCAATACGCTCTGCCGTTGGACGCAGCATCAAATGATAGGTATTGCCCAGCAAAATATCGGCGCCTGTCGCGGCAACACTTTCGGGCATCATCGCCTTGACGGTTGCGGCAGTGCCTACGGGCATAAACGCGGGCGTGCGGATATCGCCGCGCGGGGTATGGATCACGCCAGTGCGGGCCTTGCCGTCCGTGGCGTTCAAACTGAAAGAAAAATTCTGGCTCATCGCACGCTATTGCCGCAAACGCGCCAAATTGCCAAGGCGGAAAAAATGCCGCCGGGACCGACCCCCGCCATCGTTTCCAACTATTTTCATATAAAAAATTAAGCCAATTTTAACATATACCCCCATATAATTCCCGGCCCCGGCGCCAGACTATTTTGATCAATCTCTGGCAGAAGTATAAAAAATAAGGATTAATCAGTAAATCAGTCAGGGAAACAAATGACATACTCTCCCTTTTTTGGTGCATGCTTGGCAATCATTGCAGCCGCCCCCGCGTTTGCACAGGATTCTTCGGTGCAAATCACAGGTGCGATCGGCACATGGAACAACCAAGACGGCGGCAGCGACATTTTTAGCAATGGCGGCATCAACGGCGAAGATTCGCGATTTTGAGCCGATATCGGCCTCAGCTTTGCCGCATCTGCGGGCAATGGCCTAACCGCCGTAACCGCATTGGACCTCGGCTATATCAGCCGCGCCGATGACACATTGGATACGGACGATGCGACCAAATCGACCGCCGGTGTGACGCTGCGCCTTCTGAACGATCAAGGCGGCTTCACCTACGGTGG
>NZ_JAFMHJ010000007.1 GCF_017854565.1 Yoonia sp. | reverse complement strand
CCTCGCAGCATCACATCACAGGGTGGCCGGATGCTCCGGAATCAGTGGCCGGATACTTTCGGAATCACTGGCCGGATCACCCCGGAATACGCAACTTCACGGCATCCGCGTTCCTATCGCTGCAGCAAGGCCTGAAGTCCGTTCGATTCAGTGACACGACGGGTCTTGTCAACTGGCAACGCGCGGTAAAGTCGCCGACCGAGATCGAGTATATGCGCCGCGCTGCACGTATCGTGGAGCGTATGCACGCGGTGATCCGCGACAAGGCCGAGATCGGCATGCGCAAGAATGAATTGATCGCCGACATCTTTCATGCCTCTGTTCTAGGCGCCGATGGCCACTGGGGCGACTACCCCGCGATTGTGCCGATGGCCCCCTCCGGCGTTGACGCCACCGCACCGCATTTAACGTGGAACGACGCCCCGTTAAAAGCTGGAGAAAGCACCTTTTTCGAGATCGCCGGGGCCTATCGTCGCTATCAATGCCCGCAGTCGCGCACGCTGTTTTTGGGCAAACCACCGCAGAAGTATCTGGATGCGGAAAAGGCGGTTCTGGAGGCGATTGAGGCAGGACTTGCGCAGGCGAAACCGGGTCATCTCTGCGAAGATATCGCAGCTGCGTTCAATCGTACGCTGAACAAGCTTGGCTTTGCGAAAGACAGCCGTTGCGGCTATGCGATTGGCCTGTCCTACCCACCCGATTGGGGAGAGCGCACCATGTCGTTCCGCGCGGGTGACAAGACAGTTCTTGAGGCTGGCATGACTTTTCACTTCATGCCCGCCCTTTGGCTGGATGACGGCGGCTTGGAAATCACCGAACCGATTGTCATTACCCAGACAGGCGCAGAGTGTCTTTGCTCCACGCCCAGAGCGCTTGTGGTCAAGGAGTAGTCGATGCGCGACAACCCAATTTCTCCGACAATTGATTTTGACGCCGATGGCGTGCAGCACGGCTATTTGCGCTTGCCCTACAGTCGCAACGACAGTGCGTGGGGGTCGATCCAGATCCCGATCACCCAAGTGAAAAACGGCAGCGGGCCTTGTGCCCTGTTGACAGGTGGAAACCACGGCGATGAATACGAAGGGCCGCTTGCCCTTGTCGAACTGGCAGCGGACCTGATTGCACAGGACGTCAGCGGCACGGTCATCATCATTCCCTTTATGAATCATCCTGCATTTATGGCAGGCACGCGTGTTTCGCCGATCGACGACCTGAACATGAACCGCACCTTTCCCGGTCGCCCGGATGGAACACCCACCCAGAAGATTGCGGATTACTTTCAACGCACCCTGCTGCCGATGGCCGATGTGGTGTTGGATTTTCACTCGGGCGGCAGGACGCTCGACTTCATTCCTTTCGCGGCGTGTCATGCCCTTGACGATCCTGAACAGCAACTCCGTTGCCGGGCCGCCCGCGATGCCTTCAACGCCCCGTTCAGCATTGAGATGCGCGAAATTGATGCCTTGGGCATGTACGACGACGCCGTCGAGATGCAGGGCAAAACCTTTGTGACGACCGAAATCGGCGGCGGTGGAACAGCCACACCTTACACCACCGATATCGCCCGCAAAGGGGTGCGTAATCTGCTCATCCATGCAGGTATTCTGCAAGGCGACCTTATTTTGGCGCCTTCGCGTATGCTGTCCCAAGATGACGATGGTTGCTTTCATTTCACAAACCACAACGGGCTTGTCGATTTTTCCGTCACCCTTGGGCAGACGGTCGCCAAAGGCGATCTGATCGCCCGCATCTGGAACCCCCATCACGTCGGGGTCCCTCCCCGAAGCTTTTACGCGCTGATGGACGGCGTCCTGACCGCACGCCATCACCCTGGATTGGTGCAGTCGGGTGATTGCATCGCCGTTCTTGCCACCGAGCTGACAACCTAACCTCCCAAACAGAAAGCCTGCCTTATGCTTCGCAATGATGACCAACTCGCCCAATGGGATCGGGAAAACTTCTTTCACTCGTCCACACACCTTGCGCAGCATGCCCGCGGAGAGACACCAACGCGGATCATTTCAACGGCATCCGGGGTCCATATTCAGGATCGGGACGGGACCAGATTTCTTGACGCATTTGCTGGGCTGTACTGCGTCAACGCGGGCTACGGACGCCACGAAATTGCTGATGCCATTTCCGAGCAAGCCCATGAACTCGCTTATTACCATTCGTATGTCGGGCACGGCACGGAGGCGTCGATCACGCTGGCGAAAATGATCATGGACCGCGCGCCGGGGCATATGTCCAAGGTTTATTTCGGCCTGACCGGGTCAGATGCAAACGAGACCAACATCAAATTGATCTGGTATTACAATAACATCCTTGGACGTCCTGAAAAGAAAAAGATCATCTCACGCTGGCGTGGATACCACGGGTCTGGCCTGATGACGGGATCGCTCACGGGGCTTTCGTTTTTCCACAACAAGTTTGATTTACCGCTGAACAATGTGATCCACACGGACGCCCCCTACTACTTCCGCCGCGACGACCGCAGCCTGACGGAGGCACAATTTTCAGCGCAATGTGCGGCAGAACTGGAATCGTTGATCGCAACCGAGGGTGCCGAAAACATCGCGGCATTTATCGGCGAGCCGGTGTTGGGCACAGGCGGCATTGTGCCACCTCCTGCGGGTTACTGGGCCGCAATCCAAGCCGTGTTGGATCGCCATGACATCTTACTGGTCGCCGATGAGGTAGTCACGGGGTTTGGCCGTCTGGGAACCATGTTCGGCTCTGAGCATTACGGGATGAAACCTGATTTCATTACCATCGCCAAGGGTTTGACGTCAGCCTATGCGCCGCTTTCCGGATCAATCATTTCGGATCGCGTTTGGAAAGTGCTGGAACAAGGCACGGATGAGAATGGCCCGATTGGGCATGGCTGGACCTATTCTGCCCATCCGATTTGTGCGGCAGCCGGGGTGGCCAACCTCAAGCTGATTGACGATCTGAACCTTATTGCGAATGCAAAGGAGGTCGGCGCCTATCTGAACGCGACCATGAAGGAGGCGATTGCTGATCACATCCACGTCGGTGACGTACGCGGTGAAGGACTGCTTTGCGCGGTTGAGCTCGTCGCGGAAAAGGCGAACACAACGCTCTTTGATCCAAGCCGCAAGATCGGGCCGAGCATCGTTGCTGCAATGCTGGAACGGGGTGTGATTGCGCGTGCCATGCCGCAGGGGGACATCATCGGATTTGCACCACCGTTCTGCATCACAAAGGCCGAAGTCGACACCGTAGTTGGCGTCACTGTCGATGCCGTCAAGTCCATCTTGGGTTAACGCGACCGCAAGCGTAGCAGCGACCGTGGGCGCTGCTGCACCACATTTGTGGGCTGGCAAAGCCGCGCTTCAACACCCTGTTGGTGCAGGGCCAAGACATGCGCATGGGCGCCAAGGGCATCTGTTTCAGTCAGTTGAACCGCAACCTGACGCGCAAGGTGTTGATCCAGCCCACGCCCAACATGGATCGCTGTCAATTCGTCCAGTTCCGCCTCGGGCATTTCACTTAACGCGCGGATTTCACGCGCAATATCAGCCTGCTCTGCGTCGGTCTGAGAACTGACAGAGACGTATTCGCCCGCCGCCATCGACATCGCCCCAGCGACAAGCCCGGCGAGACCCGCAATCAGTATCTCAGGACGCCCAGACCCCGCCGCCGCAACCCCGACGACCATGCTCGCGGTTGAAACGAGGCCATCGTTCGCCCCCAGCACGGCGGCACGCAGCCAACCAATCCGATGGAACATGTGGATGTCGGTGTGCAGCGTGAAAACATCCGTGGCATCCCCGGGCGAGGGAAAGCGCAGTTCGCGCAGTTCGGTGACCGGGGTTTGTGCCCGCAGTTCAATGCCAGCCGGGGCCACGCCAAATTCGCCACTGACTTGCGCCGGAAAGTCCGGTGTCACGCTTTCATCGGGCAGAAACCCAAAGGTCGACGCGGTCATCCAAAGAGCCGTGAGCGCGCAGAGCGTCAGACCCGGCACCACCCCCCGGGCAATCTCCACGTGCAGCCGCCCCAGCCGCCATGGCGATGCGGCCCGCGCCATCCAGAAACAGCGACCGGTGCAGGTTGGTCAGCCAGCGTCGTGTCTGATTGGGGGTCAGCAGAGGCGACCCCCTGCCCCGTCGCCGGATCAATAACCGCCGACCCCGGCGTGCCACCGTCGAACCAATAGGCGGTGATCTTTCCCGAAGGCGCGCGCTTGATCTGCTAAATCCCCTGATAGGCAGTTTCGACGCGTGCCGCGAGATCTGCAACGCTTAAGCCAGCGGCGGCCTGCGGCGCGGACATAGCAGGAATCGTCAGCGCGGTGGTCATCGCAAGCGCAGCGAGTACGGACTTCATTGGCATTACCTTTTGAGAAATTGCGTTGCGGCGGGCATCTGGGCTTGCGGCGCAGCGCCGTTGCCAAAAAGACCGATTTGCGGCGGGGCGACCGTCCCGACAGGGGCAGGATTGCGGGCGTTGCTGATACATGCATCGTCTTCATCATCGTCATCATCGTCATCACTGACGAGAATGAACGGCAGCGCATCCCGCATGTTGTCGACGACTGTCGCGAAAGACCCCGATGTCCCATCGTCTGGCGGCACGTCGATCACGCTCCAGACGGGTGCTCCGATGGCGGCGGTCAGTGCCGTGGCTGCAATCAGAAGGGTGAGTGTCGTTTTCATACCGGGTCGCCATTGCCGTGGTGGCCTCAATCGGGGCTTCAGACATGAGGTCTTCCTGACGCGCAGGCGATTCCTGCTTATGCCTGCCGTCAGAAACAAAAAAGCCCCGCCGGACAAGGCGGGGCCGATCAGGGCCAAAGGGACAATCGGCCTTACGTGTCAGATCATGCGATATCGCCCGGAGCTGGCACACGCTTGTCGCCGGTCACCATGGACCGCGCAAGGTTCTCGTGGTGGCCGACCGACGCCAGCACAATACCCGCAATATGCAACGCGAAAAGCGGGCGTATTTGGTGCCGACAAGCCCCCAGACCAACCGAAATGCGATCAGACCCGCCACGACGTAGCCAGCGATTTTGTGAACCCTGTCAAGCTCCCCGGCGCTCAGGTAGGCCTCAGTGAAAGATCCGTATCAGGGGGTCCCAGACGCGGATCTTTGGATCAGCGCCGGCGGGTGCGACGGCATTACGCATCGTCGTCATCCTCGGAGTCGTATTCGAATTCGATCACTTGCAGGGTCTGCAGATGAACGGTCACCTCGATTGCGCGTCCGGCGGCATCGCGGCCATTGATCTCGTAACAGCCATCATCAATCTTGATCCGACGCACGGACCAGCCGTTTCGCGCGGCAATTTCTGCCACCTTTTTGCGGGGCCGCCAGTCGGCCATGGGCACGAAGCAGTCTTCATCGTCGGCAAACGCGGCGTTAGCCGGAACTGCCCAGAGAAGGGCCAGCATTGTCAGTGTCTTGTTCATGGGGCAAACTCCGCTCTGCAGCTATAGGTTGCGCAGTTTGCCGATCTAACCTGACACGTTCCTGAAGCAGCAGAGTTGATTTGCGTCAGCTTCGCGTAAGGCTAAGTGGTAAAGGAGAGGCATCCATGAAAGGAACCGACCTGCCATGCGCATCTTGCTGATTGAGGACGACACCGTTCTGGGCGCGGCCGTACGGGACCAGATTGCCAGCGGCGGCCACTGCGTGAACTGGGTCACCCGGCTTGATGCGGCGGGCGATGCGATGGCCAGTGCGGCCTTTGACCTGCTCCTGCTTGACCTCATGCTGCCCGATGGCCGGGGCGTCCGTTTCCTCAAAGAGCTGCGCGCACGGGGCGACGTGACCCCGGTGGTCATCCTGACCGCGCTGGACCAGATTTCCGACCGGATCGAGGGGTTGAATGCGGGGGCCGACGACCATCTGGTCAAACCATTCGACCTTGCCGAACTGTCCGCGCGGATTGGGTCGGTCGCGCGCCGCTATTCGGGAAATCCAAACCCAATCATCAACCACGGCGCGCTGGACGTTGATCTTGCGTCCCGCAGCATTCACCGCCACGGGAAGCCGGTGCCATTGACAGCCCGCGAATGGGCGCTTCTGGAGGCTTTCCTGTCACGTCCCGGTCAGTTGCTTTCCAAGGCGCAGCTTGAAGAAAAACACTATGCGTTTTCGTCCGAAATCGAGAGCAATACAATCGAGGTGCATCTCAGCCGGTTGCGCAAGAAACTTGGTGCCACCGTGATCGAGACTGCGCGTAGCATGGGCTATAGATTGGGTGCCCCATGACGTTGCCGCGCAGCCTTCAGGTCCGGTTGGCTTTGCTTCTGGGCATTTTTCTGACGGTCCTTTGGGTTGCCACCGCGAACGTGACGGCCTTGATTTTGCGCCATGAAATGGACGAGGTGTTCGATTCCGCATTGCAGGAAACCGCGCAGCACCTTCTGCCGCTCGCGGTCCTCGATATCGTCGGGCGTGAGGATGACGGCGTCACACCACGCATCGGTGCGATCCGCGAACATGCCGAATTCTTCACTTATGTTGTCCGGGACATCCAAGGGCGGATCCTGCTGCAATCCCATTCGGCGGACCCGATTTTTTTTTCACCCGATGACGGGCCGGGTTTTCGGCAGACCGCGACCCACCAGCTTTACAACGACGACACATTGCAGGGCAGTATCACGATCACGGTGGCCGAGCCGCTGGACCACCGGGCGGCTGTCGCGCGTGAAATCCAGATTGGCCTTGGATTGCCCGTCTTGTTCCTCATCCCGGTGACACTGCTCGCGATCATTCTCGCTGTGCGCGCAAGCCTTGGACCTCTGCGCCACTTTCGCGAGCGGCTGGACGTCCGCGATGCGCGCGACCTGTCGCCCGTGCCCACCGTGGGCATCCCATCCGAGATCGCACCAATGGCTGCCACCCTGATGCCCTGCTCAAGCGCCTCAAAGGTGCCTTCGACGCAGAACGCAGCTTTGCCGCCAATGCTGCGCATGAGTTGCGGACGCCGCTCGCCGTAGCCATAGCGCAGGCACAGCGCCTGCAGTCCGAAACCAGCGACCCCGCCGGGCCGCATTGCCCTGAGCCTGCCAGACACGTCGGTCATGTCAGATATCGACCCCGACGCGTTTGGCATCCTGTGTCGAAACCTGATTGAAAATGCTTTGCGGCATGGCGCGGACACGGAACCTGTCGATGTCTGGCTGCCACAGGACGCAACATTGGGCGTGTCAAACGCCGGACCGATTGTGGCCGACTACAAATTGCCCGGTTTGGCTGCCCGGTTCGAACGTGCCCGAATAGATACCACCGGCAGCGGGCTGGGTCTGGCCATCGTCGCGGCGACTTCGGAACGCATCGGAAGTCCGTTGATCCTCAACTCTCCCCGCAAAGATTGGCAGGATGGTTTCGAAGCGCGTCATGCTTCCCGTCGCCATGTCGGATCATTGAATTGGCCATGATGGCACTCAGCGATCCGGCGGCGTCCAGTCGCTCTCGATCCGGGCGCTGTGTTTGCGTAATCGCAAGGCCAGACCGACGGACACGCCGATGCCGATGGCGATCGTCAGGTCAGCAAACACCGTCAAGACGAGCGTCAGAACCAGCAAAAACCGATCGGACGCACTTGTTTGCATATAGCCGCGCCACTTGTGCGGCTCGCTCATGTTCCAAGCCGTCAATATCAGCAACCCGGCAAGCGCGGGCATCGCCAGATAACCCGCCAGAGGCGCCACCAGCAGCATGACAAGCAGGATGGTCAAGGCATGAACGATTCCCGCAACGGGCGTCTTGCCCCCGGCGCGAACATTCGTCGCAGTGCGCGCAATGGCCCCTGTCGCAGGAAGACCCCCAAACAAAGCAGACCCGATATTGGCGAAGCCTTGCGCCATCACTTCTGCGTTCGACCTGTGATGGCCACCGATCATCTTGTCCGCAACCATCGCCGATAACAGCGATTCAATGCTCGCAAGGAATGCGATGACCACAGCCGAAGGCAGCAGTTCGATAATCCGGGCGACGCTGATGTCGGGAATTGCAGGCATGGGCAGCGTGCGCGGCAATGCGCCGAACCGCGAAAATATAGTATCCACCGGCAGCATCGCCACTGCAACAACAGCCGACGCCAGACCGACGGCGACGACCAGCCCCGGAAACCGCGGCGCGATGCGGCGCAGTCCTACGATCATGATCATCGCCGCAAGGCCGACCCCGAGCGCATGCGCATTGAGCGAATTGCGGGCCGCCCAAAGTGCCGCGACCTTTGCGATGAATTCTGCAGGAGGCTGCGCCATCGACAGGCCGAAAAAATCCTTGAGTTGGCTTGTCGCGATAATAATCCCAATCCCGATGGTGAATCCATTGATCACCGGTTCGGGAACATAGGCAACAAGGCTTCCGGCCCGCAGATAACCCGCGACCAACATAATGATACCCGCCATCAAGGTCGCAAGGACAAGCCCGTCGTAGCCGTGTTCGGTGATAACTCCGAAGACGACAACGATAAACGCGCCGGTTGGCCCACCGATCTGCACCCGGCTCCCCCCAAGCAGCGAGATCAGGAACCCGCCGACAATCGCGGTGACAAGTCCTTTTTCCGGACCGGCGCCAGATGCGATTGCAATGGCAAGGCTGAGAGGCAACGCCACCATTGCCACGGTCACGCCGGCGATCACGTCGCTGGTGAACTGCTGGCGATCATAGGTCGCCAGTGTTGTCAGGATTTTCGGTTTCATGAAATAAGATACCCACCTTGGCACAGGCCATTCAACTGGCCGTCGCTTACGTGCGGTCGGCCCTGAAAACAGCCCCCGATCCCCTATCCGGTTGATCCGTATCCGAGGCAGCCAGGCCACGCACCATAAAGGTCGTCTTCTACCTAAATCCACCAGATGTCGAGCTTTCTCGCAACGCGGCACAACAGGTTTGCCCCGCAGGCCGGACTTGGGTCAGGACGGATCCGTACTGCACGGTCGCATGGTCCAAAGGCATCGCAAGCCGGATCCGGGCGCGGGCCTTACCGGTTCAATGTCGCGCAAATGCGGCGTCCCGCAACCGCCCGATGGCGAAAACGACGATCATCGCAAGCGCAACCAACAGCCCCCAATCCTGTGGGACGCCCAGCAGGATCGCCGCCGACCCGCCGATCATCGCCCAAATGCCGGGGACAACCATCAGCCAACGCGCCGCCGTCCAATCGGCCAGCAACAAAATTCCGATCGTGAAAATCGTCGTCGGACAAGGCGCCGAACCAAAGACCGGAACCGCCGGGTAGAGGTGCCCCACCAACACCCCCCAAAGCGGATAGATCACCATCGCAAAGCCAACCAGCCCAAGTGCCACCACGGTGCGTGCATCCCGCCGCAACCTGAAATTCATATCCCCATAGACAAGCGGTGACACACCCAAGAACAGCGTGGCAAAGACCGGGCCCAACGGATTGATCTGCGCAAAATAAATCGCGTGATATCCAGCGCCATTGGCGATCCACAACGCGGCGAGCAAGGTTGGGATCATGATCGCCGATGCGCGGCTTTCCCAAAATAGCAACCCAACCGCAAGCAAGCCAATGACATAGCCGGCAATCGGCATCGGCCACATCTCCGCATTATACTGCGCGAAGACGGCAAAGAATTGGTCCCTGCTGAACGGCATTATTCATTTCCCTTTTGTCGCCGAAACGCGGTGATCGTCAGATGACCGGCCCATGTCAGGGCGATTGCAGATCTTCAATCAGACCCTTCATTTCAGCGATCTCGCGCCGTTGGGTTTCAATGATCTGATCGGCCGGCGCACGCACACGCGGATCATTGATGCGGGCGCGTGCGCTGGTGAGAATTGCGATGGAATGATGCGGGATCATTGCCTTCATCCAAGCAACGTCATCGACGGTTCGCTGACTTCGCAGCAAATACAACGAAGCGCCGAATACCACGATACTCAGCGCCAGAATGGTTATGTTTGCTGTACGGTTCCCGTACATACCGCGCATGTAGGCCAGCATGATCAGCGCCATGACAGCGCCCATATAAAGCGCCATCCAAGCCCGCGTCTGGCTCCAGTACACATGGTCGAGACTATAGGTGTTGAGATACATCAAAACGTACATTGCCACGACCGAAGTGGCGATCATGGCGCGCAGCGGTCAACCCACGGCTTGATCGTCGAGCAGAAAGCTGATCTTGACGTTCACCCGGTAATGCGTGATCTGCCCGCCATCCACCTGCGCGTTCATCTCCTTGATATAGACGGACTTGATATTGCGAACACTTTGCGCGGCCTGCATGACGGCGGTACGCACAGCAGCGTCGAACCCTTCCTCGGATTCCGCCAGCACTTCGATGACCTTGAGCATGGACATGGGGTGTCTCCTTTCACGATTGCATTGATGCCGTCTGTGGCATCTTCCTGAACCAAGGTTGCCTGATCATCGCGCCCGGTGCATTGACCGCGGTTAATCGACACTTTGGCAAAGCTGGTCGCCGATTGCGTTGCCAGACCGGACAACGGCGCACCACGAAAGACAGCAGGCATTCAGGGCCGCGGGACTATCAGCCTTTTGGGGCCGATGTCGCCGATCTGGCCACCTCTGGCCCGGCAAGCAGAATCCAAGCCTGACCGAACCCCAGCGGCGCGAGGCTTGCTAGCCCAGCAAGCGTCAAGCCACGCGGTCCGGGGTCCGGCAGGCCAAGAAGGCCCGCAAGAGGCGCAAACCAGATCGCAAGTCCGATCAAACCAAGGCAAAGACTGATCGCGCCCCAGACATACAAGTTCCGCGTGACCTCGTTGTCGAACAGCCCCGAAGCCCGGTCCCGGACGTTAAACACGTTCCAAAGCTGCGCGAGCGCCAGCGTCAGGAACGCCACCGTGATCGAAGGACCGGTTTCCAGTTCGAGACCATAAAGCGCGATGGCGAATGCGCCAAGCGTGGCAACCGTGATTGCCGCACCAAGAACACCGATCAGAACCCAGCGCGACCGATCGACGATGGGCACGTCAGGGTCGCGCGGCGGTTTGGTCATGACGTTTTCGTCACCCTGCCCCAGCCCCAGTGCAAAAGCGGGAAATACGTCCGTCACAAGATTTAGAAACAGGATCTGAAGCGGCAAAAGCGGCGTCGGTAGTCCGGCACCAACCGCAATCCCCACGACCAGCACCTCGCTGACATTGCACGACATAAGGTAAACGACGAATTTACGGATATTACCGAAAATTTCCCGGCCCTGCCGCATGGCGGCAATGATCGTTTCGAACCTGTCATCCTGAAGAACCATATCTGCAGCGTTCTGCGCGACCTGTGTGCCGCGCTGGCCCATGGCAATGCCAATATCGGCTTTTTTCAACGCAGGTGCGTCATTCACGCCGTCGCCCGTCATGGCAACCACATGCCCGGCCTGCTGAAAAAGCGTCACAAGCGTAAGTTTCGTGTCCGGCGCAACGCGGGCAAAGACATCCGCTGCCAGAACCCGCCTGCGCTCCTCCTCATTGGCCGTGTCAACATCAAGACCTGCGATCTCGCCGCTCTCGATCACGGTCATGTCGCCGTCACCAAGGCCGGCCTGGCGCGCGATGCTTTCGGCGGTATTGGCCTGATCGCCGGTCAGCATGACCACACGGACACCCGCAGCCCGGCACGCGGCAATCGCTTGCGGGACATCTTCGCGGACCGGATCGCGCAGACAGACAAGGCCAACCAAGGTCAGATCATCATATGGATCCGCATCCTTTGCCGCATCCTGCTTCATTGCCAGTGCCAAAAGACGCAGCCCGTCTTGTGCCGCTTGGGCATTGCGCCGTGTCCAGTCATGGCGCAGATTGTCGTCGATCTTTTGCACCCCGTCTGCGCCAATCACCTGTGTGCATGCGTCAATCACCGCCTCGGGGGCCCCCTTCACCGCGACCAGTAACTGATTGCCATTCTCATGCTCGGTGGCCATCATCTTGCGATCAGGATCGAACGCATGTTCGCGGATTTCCGGATAATCGCCAAGCAGCGCCTGACGTCCAATGCCCATTTCGTCGGCCACCGAAAGAAGAGCAATCTCCATAGGGTCCCCGGCGCCGCCGTCTTTCGACCCATCGCCCAACTCTGCATTGCTGCAAAGCGCCCCGATCCGAAGCGCCCAGCCAAGCGGAGTGTCAGACTGCGGATCAAATACCTTCTCGGAATCGCCACATCTGACCTTGCCACCTGCCCGGTTGATATCGACATCGCCGCTGGCCAGCAGATACCGCACCACTGTCATGCGGTTTTCAGTCAGTGTTCCAGTCTTGTCCGTCAGCACGACCGTCGTCGCACCCAGAGTTTCAACCGAAGAAAGGCGGGTAATCAATGCGTTACGCTTGCTCATGCGCCACATGCCACGCGCGAGGCTTAGCGTTGCGACGACCGGCAACCCTTCGGGTACGGCCGCAACGGCCAGTGCGACGCCCGTCTGCACCATGATCGCAACGTCATGCCCCCTTAGAATGCCGGCACCTATGGTCAGCACGGCAAGCGCGAGCGTCAGCCAAACAAGACGATGCCCCAGCTGGTCGAGACGCTTTTCAAGCGGGGCCGCCGCAGCTTTTGCACTGTGGGCAAGATCGCTGATCTGGCCCAGTTCGGTGTGCATCCCCGTCGCTGTGACGATGCCCGCGCCGGTGCCTTGGGTGATTGCGGTTCCTTTGAACGCCATGCTGAGGCGATCCCCCAAAGCGGCGTTCTGATCGGTGGCTTGGGTGGCTTTGAGCACAGGCACCGATTCACCTGTCAGGATGGATTCGTCAGCCTGCAAATTTGCCGCCTCGCTCAGCCGCAGATCCGCAGTCACCACATCGCCCGCCTCGAGGATCACAACGTCGCCCGGCACCAATGCGCGCGCGTCGATCATCCGTACGTCACCCGCCCGCAGCACGCGCGTCTGTACTTCGGCAATGCGCATCAACGCTTCCATTGATCGCGCGGCCTTGTATTCGGTAAAAAAGCCGATCGCGGAATTGAGCGCCAGCACAGCGCAAATCGCGACCCCTTCGGCGTAGTCTTCCAGAAAAAACGACATGACAGCGGCGGCCAACAGCAACCAGACAATGAGGCTCTTGAATTGGTGGATCAGAATTGAGAATGCGCTTTGCTTTTTCTGCCTGCGCAACCGGTTCGGCCCATAGGCGTCAATGCGTTTCTTGGCTTCTGCCTCATCCAGACCCGTTTCCAGATTTGCATTCAACTGCTGCACGACGTCCTGCAAGGCGGTGGAATAAGCAAACTCTGGCGTGTATTTGGCCACGGTGTCTCCTGGTCGCGGTTGGAACGGGTCAGCTTGGGCAAGCTGACCAATATTGGGCCACTGCCGACAGCCGGGCGTTGACAAAGATCAACCAATGCGGTGGATGCAGACAGGCGGCGGCATGCAGTTCAGATCGGCAGTTCCCACGCGCGGACAACTGCGCGCCCCCAATATCTGCCGCCGTATCAGCGTTGTGTTTTGGGTTGATTGGGCCGCTGGTCAATGTGTTTGGGGTCTTCATCAAGACGTTCTTCGGACTGGACACTCAGCCATTGGAAGACCCCCAGACCGATCACGATAATGACGGACACAGACAGCAGCCGGATCGGATAGAACAACAGATCGGGCCGCGATTTGCCAAGCTGAAAAACCAGTATGATACCTTCGATGGCCACGACCAACGCGATGATGACCATAAACTTCGTGACCGCCTGGCGCGCCTCGGATGGTTCGCGCAATTCGCGGCTGCGCAACACTTCGTCTTCCATCACGTATTTCGCCACGTCCAGGACCGCGACCGAGATCACCAACGAACTGACCGCCGACAGCAAGACATCCTCTGCGTCCTGATTCAAATGGAACACGCCGGATAGCCGCACGAAAGAGACGGTGACCAGCCCAATCGAAATCGTCGCCATCGCAAGCGCCGCCAAGGCATAGACCCCCGTAGCAATAAGCAGGAATATACCCGCCGCCGATGACTTGATTTTCCCTACACGGGACTGCGCTACTTTCTTTTTGACCGTCTCGGCCAATTGCGCATCTTTGGGCCCAATGGACACGGTGCAATCGTCAGACCCGGTGTCAGGTCGCATCGTCCTGCACCCCCACGTCAAGCCATTCGCGGGCCTCGAGCTCCTTGTCGGGCGTGAAAAACCGTACGTCGGCCTTGATGAACGGGGCAGCAAGCGTTGTTCCCCATTGTTCAAGCGCCGTATCTCCGATAATTGCGATCCGCCCGAAATCGCCCCGGTGTTTCAGGTCGAATTCAAGCTCGCTCCACAACGCGCCAATTTCCCATCCCTTAAAATCTTCGAGACGCATCAATATCCGCAACGGCCCCGTTGCACGCTCCATGAGGTGTTCCAGTCGGGGGACGGCGGTTTCATAGTCGGCAGTGGTCAGCGTTCCAGATGCGCGCACGACGATGACATCATCATGCCTGCGATGCTCAATTCTTATCACAGCGGATCACCTCGCATGGTTGACCCGCCGCGGCGCGATGGCAAACGCAATTTCGGCGCCAACCAAGAAAATCAGGTCGATTCCCATCAACAACCCAAGCGCCCAGACCGCCGTGATCGGCAAACCCCAAAACAAGGCCACGCCTAAAATGCCCGACAAAGCCAACCAGCCCCAACCGTTGACGACGGGCAGCCCCGTCGCCGAAAGGCTTGCAGGCCGCATGTACCATGCGGATATCATTTTCATGACTCCGCCAATCAGAAAAAAGCCTGCCAGAATGATGGTCAAAGTCAGGATACCTTGCGGCGGATAGAATAGCAGAAAACCACCGGCACCAAGCGCGACGACGCCGAACAGCAAAGTCCAAAGCGTGTTTACATCCCCTCGGGATGCAAGTGCGCGGACGATTTGAATGCCGCCCGAAACCGCCAGAATTGCGCCCAAAAACAGCTCTGCGGCCATTGTCGCAGCAAACGGGAACACGACGGCAGTGCCACCAAGAATGATGGCTGACAACCCAGATATCCAAAGCCGGACCTGCAGCCCGCGCAAGGCAGCTTCATGTGGTTCACGGATGTCATAGCTGGCCATTTCTTCTGTCTCCGATGGTCCGGTCCCATTTCATTTGCAGCACAAGGTGGGGCACCCGAACGCCCTATGTGCCAACCATTGCGTCGCTCATGTTTTGCGCCATGTAAGTTGGCTCACCCATCCGCGCCAACAGGCCAAGCTGCCGTTTAAGCCAGTCCATGTGACCTTCCTCATCCAGCGCGATGCCCTCGAACAGCATCCGTGTGCCGATGTCCCAATCATCATCCGCAGCCTTCGCCGACGACGTGTAAAAGTCGATTGCGCTCATTTCTTCGTCAAGATCCGCGCCGAACATCTCTTCAAGCGATTTGGACCGTTTGGGGTTTTTCGATGGTTGAACCACCGGGTCACCGCCCAAGAAAAGGATACGGTCGATAAAGCGACCGGCATGCCCGAGTTCCTCGGTCATCTCTTGCCGCATCTGGCTGGCCAAAACATCCAGCCCCCAGTCGTCAAGAACATGCGCATGCAGCAGGTATTGCTGGATCGCAGTCATTTCCATGCTCAGGGCTTTTTGCAGATTATCAATGCTTTGCTTGGTATTCTTCATCACATCCTCACGAGTCTCTGTTTGCGTTTTCGACTGCATCCGACCATACAGCGCTCAAATCGTCCCACGCGGTATCGGCACCGTGGCTTAGTGCGCCATACATTTCACCCAACTGATTGCGCCGGGCACGCAGGTCCCGCAGTACCGCAGTACCGCAGACGTTCGATCACGCGCAGCGCGGGACATGTCACGCCAGTGTTCGCGCCCGCAATTCGAGCCGTTCGATTTGCACATCAATTTGGTCAAGCGACGCACTGATTGCCGCCAACGCCTCGTCGCGTTCTTGCGGCGTATACTGTCCAGTTGCCTGATAGGCGTCGGCCAATTCACCCTGAACACGATCAATGGTGACAGGCTCGTCCGTTTGACCCCACGCCGATCCACCGACAACCAAGCCGATGCAAACGGCGGAAGCCGTTAACAAATTCATTCCAGAAGTCATGTCAAATGCTCTTCTGTTCAGCGGAAACGATCCGCAGCTTTGCGCACCGCCTTGCCCAGATCATCCCATGCGGCCTCCATCCCTGACTTGAGATCTTTCCACGCCTCACCTTGCGCCTTGTTCAGGTCATCAAGACTTTCCCGCGCCTTTTTCTGCTTGGCCCGAAGTTCCGCAAGCTGGTCATGATATTTCAGCTCTGCATCGGCCCCGGCTTCTTTTGCCTTGGCTTGCAGACTGTCTATCTCGGCCCGCCATTGGTCGAGCCGTGCTTCGAGTTTCTGGGCATATGCGCTCTTGTCGCCCATCGCTTGTTCTCCTTCATGATTGCTGAACGCAACTTTGCCTCTGGGGATCGCCATGGCTACACCGGCGTCGCATGTCTTGCTGTTGGCGCGGTTGCACGGTTGCTGGTCTTTTTGGCCGCCTCTGTCTCGGCGGCGACATCCACACTTGCCACATGCCCGGCACAGCGGGCGCAAAGGCTGGCCCATTCCCGAAAATCTTCGGCAATCCGCTCGACCGCGTGTTGCTGCCAATCCTGCATCGCCTCGATCAAGGCAGACGGTTCCGACCCACCATTCGTTCTCACGTCCCTTGCGGTATCAAGCGCCAGCTTGGTCGCGTCTTGGCGCCGCCTGAACCAGTGTGCCGAAAACGCCTCGGCGTCTTGCAGCATCTTCTCCTGTGCTTGCCAGAAATGTGCGACAGGCGGGCCGACGACCGGGTTTGCCGCAAACATCGCAGGCATTTGTCGCACGATATCATCAACCATCGCCGCATCCTTGTCAGCCATGCCAGCTCTCCCTTTATTTGTGTGTTTCGATTGTGGCCGAAAATACGAGACGCGCAGGGCAGCCGCATTAACATCCGTCAACCCCGGCAGTCGTTGGCTGACACAGCGGTCCCGCGGCAGCGTCGCCGCATACATTCGCGCGATTGACGCACATCAATCATCGTGCCCCTGCGCAATGACATGCTGGCAAGAACAACGCGCAAGCGGACTTGATTACATCAACGCAAGTTAAAGCAATGTCGTGGGGAACGGATCATGACGGAACAAAATCTACTGACAACGCCGCCAAGACATATCGCCCCACCCGCATGGAAACTATCAACGACCAGCGGAACCGAAATGATCGAACAACTGCTGAGAACCTACCAGCGCAGATCGCATGCGGGCACGGTTGTCGCACTTGAAGGCAGTACATCGCATGTGGTGTTTTGCGTATTGTCGGGCTGGCTGTCGCTGTCAAAATCCATGGAGGATGGTCAGCGGCACATCATCGACTTTGCGCTCCCCGGCGACTTGGTGAATTCCGTTTGTGCCAACAACAAAACGAATGCCTTGCAGATCGAAGCCGTGACCTCTGCCACCGTCGCCGTGATCCCCGATTATCGCTGGGCCAGTCTGTTGGAAGATCTGCCGCAACTCAAAAACCTGGAGGATCGCGTGATCGCCGGCACCCTTTCGCGGCTGTCCGAGCGGATGCTGCGGTTAGGCAAGGGAAACGCGGAAACCCGCATCGCCTACGCCATGATCGAACTTTGCATAAGGCTCAGGGCCGTCGGCGCAGTCCGGGATTGGACCTTCCATCTGCCGCTGACACAGCAGCAGTTGGGCGATTTCGTCGGTCTTTCTTCCGTCCATGTTTGCCGTACCCTGCGCAGTCTGTCGCGCCTCGGGGTGATCGCGATGAAAGACCATATGGACATCACGATCCACAACATCGACGGCTTGGCGAAAATCGCCGGCGTGGACCCGCGGGCATTGGAAAACCAGATTATTCCAAGCGGTCGCCGCTGACGCGCCTCTTGCCTGAAGGCCACAGGATCAATGTTCAAGCACGCAGGCTCAGCGCTTGGATTTGAGATGGCTCAGCAAGTGGTGGAACTTCTCGCCTTGCACGGCAACATGGGTTCGCAGCGCATCCGCCGCCGCACATCCGTCACCCGCTGACAGCGCGGCGACAATTGCCTCGTGCTCTGCCATGGACTGTCCCAGCCGACCACGCAGGTGAAGCTGCATCCGCCGATAGGCTTTCAACCGTTTTTGCAGCTTCGCGGCCTGCGCTTCAAGAAAACTGTTCTGGCTCGCGGCATAAATCAGATGATGGAAGCGTTCATTCTGACGATAGTAATGGTCGGCATCATCCGTCGCGACCGCAAGTTTGCAAAGATCATTGGCCTCGCGCAATGCCGCCAGCCCTGCCTCACTGATCCGCAATGCCGCAAAACGGCCGCAAGCGGCCTCAAGTTCGGCCATCGTCTCGAACATCTCGACCAGCTCGACGGGTCCAGGCTCTCTGACAAAGACACCGCGGCGCGGCAGATGCTCGACCAGACCAGAGGCGGCCAATTTCTGCAATGCCTCACGGATTGGCGTGCGCGAGACCCCAAAGTGATCTGCCAGACGAATTTCATCCAACCGTTCGCCATCGGCAAAATTGCCGGTCACGATCATCTGTTCGAGATCTTCAAGAATATGATCCGCCCGGCGTACATCCATGCCAACACTATCAATTGCAGCCGATAGAAATGCAAGGTTGAAAACCTTGTATACAAGAAACTTGACACCGGATGCAAAACCTCCGAATGTTTGCCGATCAGCTGGTCGCTCAAGAGCGGTCCGGCGTCACTGGGAGGATGACATGAAATCTACATTTTTCGCCGCAGCCGCGGCGCTCGCTATCATTGCAGGAGCCGCTTCGGCTGAGCAACTGCGCCTGTCACATCAATGGTCAGAGGGCGACGTGCGCCATCAGGTGGCACAAATGGTTGCCGACGAAGTCGCCGCAGCCGGGGTCGACCTGACCATTCAGATTTTCCCCAACCAGACCCTTTTCAAAGCGCGCGAGCAGTATACACCGCTCAGCCGGGGTCAGCTGGACATGACTGTGCTGCCACTGTCATATGCGGGCGGTCAGCAACCTGCCTATAACCTGACACTGATGCCCGGCCTGGTGAAGAACCACGATCACGGTGATCGGTTGTCGCATTCGCCGTTCATGACCGAGATCGAAAACATCATGGCCGGCGACGACGTGATGGTTTTGGTCCACGGCTATCTTGCCGGCGGCTTCGGCTCTAACGAGGGTTGCATCACGGGACCCGAAGATGTGCAGGGCATTTCGATCCGCGCGGCGGGCAAGGCATTCGAACAGATGCTGGCCGCTGCCGGTGCGTCGATCTCTTCCATGGCCTCATCCGAGATCTACCCCGCCCTGCAGACCGGCGTTCTGGATGCCGCGAACACATCGTCGGAAAGCTTTGTCAGCTATCGGCTATATGAGCAGCTGAAATGCTACACACCTGCGGGCGATTATGCACTGTGGTTCATGTATCAGCCGCTGATCATGAACAAGACGACCTTTGACGGGTTAAGCAGCGAACAGCAGGCGGCTTTGGTCGCAGCCGGGGAAAATGCGCAGGCATTCTATCTTGAGCAGGCAAAGCTGGGCGACACAGTCGCATCCAAGGCCTTTTCCGATGCCGGCGTTGAACTGGCCGAAATGACCGAAGACGACTTCAACGTTTGGCGCGCGGTTGCCGCTGAATCGTCCTACCCGGCCTTCGTCGAAGAAACGCCGGACGGGCAGCGGCTTCTCGATCTGGCGCTTGCCGTCGAATAATCTGACATTGCGCCTGCCGGAACGCCCGGCAGGCGCAATCAATGTTTTCAGGAAGGCCCGCCCAGTGGATCGCTCTGCCTCTTTACAACCGCTGCCTGTGCGGCTGATCGGACATGTTTCGACGGTCAGCGGCATTATCGCTTCGATGATGATCCTCGCGTCGGTCTTCATCACATGCCAGATGATCTTTGTCCGCGCCGTTCTCGGAAAATCAACAATCTGGCAAACCGAAGCCGTCATCTATCTTATGATCGGTGCCACGCTGATCGGCCTGCCCTATGTGCAAAAGCTCAAGGGCCATGTCGGGGTTGATCTGGTCCCGACTCTGCTTGGCCCCAAAGGCCGCCGCATTCTGGCGGTTCTGACATTGGTCATCACCAGCGGCATGATCGCCGTGATGCTCTATTACGCCTATGACATGTGGCACTTTGCATGGGCGCGTGGCTGGAAATCCGAGACAGTCTGGGCTGTCCCCCTTTGGATTCCCTACCTGTCCGTGCCGCTGGGCTTTGGCCTGTTTCTTTTGCAACTCGTCGCCGACCTGTGGATGGTCATCCAAGGCGAAGATATCGCGGTGCCAGTCGCCGCCGAAGATCGGAGACACTGATGGATCCGCTTGCCGTTGGCCTGCTGGTCGCCGTCTGCACCATATTGGTGCTGTTTTCCGGGGTATCGGTCGGTGTTGGCCTGCTCATCGTCGCGGCAGGGTTCTTGCTGATCTTTGACGGCGCGCGGTCGCTCGTCGCCCTGCCAGAGCTGTTTTACGGCGAACTCAACAGTTTCGCCCTTCTGTCGATCCCGATGTTTATCATCATGGGTGCCGCAATCTCATCCACCCGGGCTGGCCCCGACCTCTACGAGGCGTTGGAGCGCTGGTTGACCAAGGTGCCCGGCGGCCTTGTCGTGTCCAACCTTGGAGCATGCGCGCTTTTTGCGGCGATGTCAGGGTCAAGCCCCGCCACTTGTGCGGCCATCGGCAAAATGGGCATTCCCGAAATGCGCAAGCGCGGCTACCCTGATGAAGTGGCCGCCGGATCAATCGCAGCGGGCGGCACATTGGGTATTCTGATCCCGCCATCCGTCACGATGATCGTCTACGGCATCGCCACGGAAACCAGCATTGGCCGGCTGTTTCTGGCCGGTGTGTTACCCGGTCTGCTGCTGGTGTCACTGTTCATCGCATGGGCCATCTACGACACATGGCGCCGTGGCGCTGCAGGTGTCGCCCTGTCGGGCATCAACTATAGCTGGGCTCAAAAGATTGAAATTCTGCCGCGCGTCCTGCCGTTTCTGGGGATCATCATCGGTGTTCTCTATGCGTTGTACGGCGGCATCGCGACGCCATCTGAAACGGCCGCCGTGGGTGCATTGCTGTGCATCGTCGTGGCAATGATCGTCTACCGGATGTATCAGCCTCAGGCCCTTTGGGCGGTGCTGCGCGACTCGACACGCGAATCCGTGATGATCTTGTTCATCATCGGCGCCGCTGGCGTGTTCTCGTTCATGTTGTCGTCACTGTTCGTCACGCAATCGGTCGCGGGCTGGATCGCCGATCTGGACGTCAACCGCTGGGTCTTGATGGGGATCATCAACGTCTTCTTGCTTGTCGCTGGGTTTTTCCTCCCCCCTGTCGCCGTCATCTTGATGTCCGCACCGATCCTGCTGCCAATTATCACGGTCGCGGGTTTCGATCCGATCTGGTTCGCCGTGATCCTGACCATCAACATGGAAATCGGGCTGATCACGCCGCCGGTGGGTTTGAATCTTTATGTCATCAACGGCATTGCGCCTGACATATCCCTGAAGAAAATCCTATTCGGTTCGCTTCCGTTTGTGGGCTGCATGGTTCTGGCAATTGTCATCCTGTGCGTCTTTCCGAGCCTTGCAACATGGCTGCCCGACTATCTGATGGGGCCGGCGTTATGAGCTTGCTTGCCGATCTTCTATCAACGCTGATCGACCGCCGGATACCTGTTTTGGGCGGCGAACGGGCAGATGGACGAACGATTGAGACACTATGCCGCGATCTCATCGGGAGCCGCGGCGAGGTGTCAGGCTATGCGCTGGCGCGCCAAATCCTTGATCAGTACGCCGCGATGGACGACGCGCAGAAACGGGCCTTCTTCACGTTTCTCAACGTGGACATGGATATTGATACCACCGCCGTATCCGAGGCGACAAATGCCTATGCGGCCGACGGGTCAGAGGTGCATTACCGGCGCCTGATGATGGCAGCGGAACCGCCACGTCAGGAGCTCGCGCGCCGCCTCAATCAAGTACCGGGTGCGACCGGGCGGATCGTGGCCATGCGCAAAGACCTGCTGCGCTTTATCAAAACCGATCCGGCCCTGGCCAAACTGGACACCGATCTGCGACATCTGCTGTCAAGCTGGTTCAACCGTGGTTTTCTGGTCCTGCGTCCGATCAACTGGGAAAGCCCGGCGCATGTTCTCGAAAAGATCATCGCCTACGAGGCGGTCCACGCCATCGACAGCTGGGATGATCTGCGCCGCAGGCTTCAGCCCACAGACCGGCGCTGTTTCGGCTTTTTCCACCCCGCGATGCCGGATGAGCCGCTGATTTTCGTCGAAGTGGCTTTGACCAAGGGGATACCCACCTCCATTCACTCCGTGCTGACAGAAGGCCGCGACCTGCTGACAGAGAAACAGGCCGATACGGCGGTTTTCTATTCGATCTCGAACTGTCAGGCAGGTCTGGCGGGCATTTCGTTCGGCAATTCGCTGATCAAACAGGTCGCCAGCGATCTGAACCGTGCCCTGCCCCAGCTAAAGACCTTTGTCACCCTTTCACCCATTCCGGGGCTGATGCAGTGGATCACGGAAAACGGGCACGGTGGCAGCACCGGCGACACCGACGCGCTACGGGGATTGGCGGCACGCTACCTGCTTGAGTCCAAGCGCGAAGGCGGGCTGCCGCGCGATCCGGTTGCGCGTTTTCATCTCAAGAACGGGGCGTCTATCCA
This sequence comes from Yoonia sp., assembly GCF_017854565.1. Lineage (GTDB taxonomy): Bacteria > Pseudomonadota > Alphaproteobacteria > Rhodobacterales > Rhodobacteraceae > Yoonia. Next base: position 70,059 of record NZ_JAFMHJ010000007.1, on the reverse strand, counting down.
CGATGTCCATGCTGGCGCCGACCTGTCGCCCAACGGCTTGGCGCAGTCGGGTGGTGCGATGGTGAATTACCTCTACGATCTGGCGCGTATTACCGAAAATCACGAAGCTTTCGCCACCACCCACAAAGTCGCCGCCTCGGCAACCATGCGCTCGCTGGCGCGCAAGGCGCTTCCCACCAACGCCTGACAATCTGGAAATAACCATGGCCAACCCGCTTTATGATACGCTTTTTGGACAACACACCGGAAAATCGACCCCTTTTCTGCATTTGCCTGACGGCGAAACGCTGACGCATGACGTTTTCCTGCGCATGGCCGCGCGCTTTGCCCACGCGATCACCGCATTGGGTCTGGAATCGGGTGACAGGCTGGCCGCGCAGATCGAAAAATCGCCCGAGGCGCTGGCCGTCTATGCCGCCTGCGCCCAAACAGGTGTGATATTTCTCCCCCTCAATACGGGCTACACCGCAGCCGAGCTGGATTATTTCATCGGCAATTCGGGCGCAAAACTCGTGCTGGCAACAGATAGAACCGCAGCCGCGCTTGCCCCGGTCGCCGCCGCGCATGGCGCCGTGCTCAATACCCTGAACCCCGACGGGACAGGTAGCTTTGCAGATCGGGCCAGACACCAAGACGAGGTATTTGCCACAGCATCGCGCAGCGCCGACGATCTTGCCGCGTTTCTCTATACGTCCGGCACCACGGGCCGATCGAAAGGTGCGATGCTGACACAGGAAAACCTGCTGTCAAACGCGCAGACTCTTGCAAGGTACTGGCGCTTTACCGCGCAGGACGTCCTGCTGCATGCCCTGCCGATCTTTCATACCCACGGGCTGTTTGTGGCCACCAACATCACCCTGATCGCGGGCGGGTCGATGATATTTCTGCCCAAATTCGACCTAGATCAAATGATCGCGCATATGCCGCAAGCAACCACGATGATGGGCGTGCCCACGTTCTACACACGGCTGCTTGACGATCCGCGCTTCACCGCCGCGCTGACCGCACATATGCGGCTTTTTGTGTCCGGGTCCGCGCCGCTGCTGACCGAAACGCACATGCGCTTTGAAGAACGGACCGGTCACCGGATTCTGGAACGCTACGGGATGACCGAAACCAACATGAACACCTCCAACCCCTACGATGGCGAACGCCGCGCGGGCACCGTGGGCTTTCCGCTGCCGGGCGTCGAGTTGAAGATCACCGATCCAACGACAGGCAAAGAGGTCCCGCAGGGTGAAATCGGCCAGATCGAGGTGCGCGGGCCGAATGTCTTCAAAGGCTACTGGCAGATGCCGGAAAAGACCGCCGAAGAACTGCGCCCCGACGGGTTCTTTATCACCGGCGATCTCGCGCGGATCGACGATCAGGGCTATGTCAGTATCGTTGGACGCAACAAGGACCTGATCATCTCGGGGGGGTACAACATATACCCCAAAGAGATCGAACTGGTCCTCGACGCGCAGCCCGGCGTGCTTGAAAGCGCGGTCATCGGTGTGCCCCATCCCGACTTTGGCGAAAGCCCGATTGGCCTGCTGGTGCCGGCGCCCGGCGCGACACCTTCGGTGGACGCGATCATGGCATCTTTGGGTGACACACTGGCCCGTTTCAAGCTGCCCAAAAAGCTGATCGTGGTTGACGCATTTCCGCGCAACGCCATGGGCAAGCTGCAAAAAAATATCCTGCGGGACCAATACGCCGACATCTTCGCCCCCGCAAAAAACTGACGCGGCGGCCTTGTCATGACCCGTCGGCAGGTAGCCTTTGATGAGACGTCGAAAAATGCGGCCCAGAGGGGCTGCATGGCTGCTTATATCGCGTGACCAGATCATGAAGCGCCATGCGATACCGCCCCGGTCCATCGCCGAGGCGGGCCACGCCCCAACCCAGTTCGTCGAAAATCAGGCGCCCGTTTCATCCACCCCGGCATATGGACCCATGACCGCCCACAAGATCATTGAGGCGACACAGCACGTTCTTTGGCATAATGATCGGCGCAGGCCGCTTCGTGCCCACGAATGACACGCTTGCCCGCCAGATCACCGCGGTGCTCTGTGACGACCGTACACTGGGCCGCCCCCTCGTTGTCTTTTTCGTACCGGATCACGATCCAGTCCTTTGTGCGTTGCAACCGATGTGCCTGCAACGTGTTCGAATACAGTGCGGTAAAGTGCCAGTCGCCCCTTTCGGTGTGCAAAATTGGCAACCAGGCCCTCTGGTCTGGGTTAAACCGTTGCGGCGCGATCATCGGCAATGACCCGTCCGCTGCGCGTTGACGATATTCCCGGTCGACGTCCAGCGTCTGCGCAATCGGAGGATTGGGGGATAGCGGCGCGGCGCCAATGCGTTTGCGCCGCGCCAGAAGTTCGGCCAGCGCATATTGCACACCGCGCACCCGGCGCGGTCCGAAACCGGGCAGTTCAGCAAGCCTGCCATCATGGGCCGCGACCTCCAATGCTTCCAGCGTATTGATATCCAGCCTGTCGTGGATGATCGCGGCAAGGTGCGGCCCGATCTGCGGCACGGTCTGAAACAGCGTTTCGGGGTCAAGGCCGCCGCGCAACGTGTCGCGCAGCCGCAAATCCCCGGTCTGCAGAATTTCGATGATCGCAGTGGCAATCGAAGGGCCAATCGTCGGCAAGGCTTCCAAAGCCCTTGAGCCACCCGACGCAAAAACCGTGCGAAGTGGCATCGGTAAATCCGAGATATACGCGGCCGCCTCCCGATAGGCCCTGACCCTGAACGGATCGGCCCCCTGTTGGTCCAGCAAATCGGCGACTTCGCCCAATTTCGCCACGATGACGCGATTGTCCTGGTGCATTTTGGCTATCGTGTCCGACATCATGAAACCCTCCATCCTTACGTGATTTCTAAGCGCAATGACCAAGGACGCTTTGATTTCGCTCAATTTGCATGACGCCGCCCCTGCTACGGATAAACGCGGCCAAGTCGCCGACAACAGATTGATCTGTGTGGTCTTACAGCTTTGACACCCAAGCCGAAGGGAAATCAGATGTGGCAAGCAGCCCTTGACAGGATGTTGAAATCCATGCTGCGACACGGTGCGCTGACTGTTGCGATGCCGTCCGGTGGCCTGCGTCATTACGGCGACGGGCACGGTGCGCCGCTGTCAGTGCGCCTGCACGACACCGCCACTGTCCGGCATCTGGTGCTAAATCCCGAACTCGCCCTTGGCCAGGCCTACATGAACGGCTCTCTCAGCATTGATGGGGACGATATTCAGGGTTTTCTCGCCATGATCGTGCGGAACCTGAATGCGGCACCGCGGGTCTGGTGGCAAAAGCCGCTTTTGAAACTCCGGATCGCCCTGCGGCATGTTGCGCAAAACAACATCGTCACGCGTTCAAAACGCAATGTGGCGCATCACTACGATCTTTCGGGTCGGCTTTATGATTTGTTTCTTGATGACGACCGGCAATATTCATGTGGCTATTTCCGCCACCCGACCGACACATTGGAACAGGCCCAGATCCAGAAAAAGAACCATATCGCCTGCAAGCTAATGCTGGCGCCCGGCATGCGGGTGCTGGACATCGGCTGTGGCTGGGGGGGTATGGCGCTGACCCTTGCGCGGGACCACGGCGTACAGGTCCTTGGCATCACGCTGTCACAGGAACAGCACGCCAGCGCGACCGCACGCGCCGCCCGTGAAGGGCTGTCGGACAAGGTGGAATTCAGGCTGTGCGACTACCGCAGCGTGCAAGGCACGTTTGATCGGATCGTTTCCGTCGGGATGTTCGAACATGTCGGCCTGCCGTATTTCGATACCTATTTCGAAACGATCAGGGACCGCCTGTCGCCCGATGGAATTGCGCTGGTCCATACAATCGGCTGGGCTGGCCCGCCGGATGCGACGAACCCTTGGATTGCCAAATACATCTTCCCCGGCGGCTACATCCCCACGATGTCAGAAGCCATGACATCCGTTGAAAACGCGCGTTTATGGGCCGCCGATATCGAATGCTGGCGGCTGCACTATGCCTATACGCTCCGCCATTGGTTCGACCGCTTTGAACAGAACCGCGCAGAAGTACAAAGCATTTACGATGCACGCTTTGTGCGGATGTGGCGGTTTTATCTGGCCGCCTGTGAACAGACATTCCGGCATGGACGCCAAGCCGTGTTTCAATTTCAGCTATCCAAAAAGATCGACGCCGTACCTTTGACGCGGGATTACCTTTACCAGACACCACACAGCGATCTGGCCCGTCGGGCCGCCGAATGACAGATCAGCAGCCGGGGCTGCACATGTCGATTTTCGCCAAGCCACGTCAGCGACGCATGCACCAAATATCGCAAAGCTTTGTGATACACGCCTGCGGCACATCAAAATAGCGTGCGATTTCGCCGTCGCTCAGACCCAAATCAACAAAAACCTCCAAGCAGGTTTTTGGCATCGGCCCCAACGCCCGGACCTGTTCACGCAATCGCAGTGGCAATTCTTTTCCCGGCGCCACATGCGGTGCCCGCGGGATGACATCGCCAGACGTCAGCTTTTGCAGATGGATACGGTGACTGATACCCAATTTCGACCTCTCATATGCTGCATTGATGTGGTGCCGAGGTGGATCACTGGTCCGCCCTCAGATTGCCCCAACCACGCACTAAAACCAACGATAGAAATTTGCCGGCACGGAAATGGCCAAAGTCTGCCGACGCCGGGCGGCAGTTGGCCACACCTGCGCGCACCCGCGAGGATGAGACATGCCTTTTCGGGCTGTGACGCCCCCGCACCAACATTTTGCGCAACAAAGACCGCGTTTGGGCGCGGCACCGACAGGGCGCGTTGACCCATATCAATTGACGAACGGCATATCGACGTAGCCTTGACAGGGCGCCGCCATCCCTGTGCCCGACATACCCGAAACGCCAAGCAAAGCGAGGTTTGCCATGAGTTCTGCCACTGCCAGCGCGCCAATGTCCACAACGCCGGAACCATCATGCACGAACCACGACAACAGACCGCCAGCCGATCTTTTGGTATGTATCGACGAAAACCAGCTGTGCGCCGGTGTCATTCCGCATGCGCTGACGATGGCCACTGCATTCGGTGGCAAAGTGGTCCTGCTGCATGTCGTTGAATCCGCGAAACCCCGCGCCGCCAATCACCTTGACCCGGTGGATTGGGAAATCCGTCGGCGCGAAGCGCGCGCGCGACTGAGCGATCTTGCACAGCACTACCAGACATCCGACAGCGAGATCGAAATCTGCATTCTCGAAGGTCATGCCACGGATCAAATCTGCGCGCGGGCGTCAGAAAAAGCCGGGGATATCACCGTTATTTCGGGGCAGCACGATGATGGTCGCCACGACACCGACACAGCACAGCATATTTACGCCAGCAATGTCGCGCGCCGCGTCATCGAAGCCGATATCGGCTCGGTCCTGATGGTGCCGCGCAGCGCTTTTGCACAGACACCGCAGACCTATAGCCAAATCCTTGTGCCACTTGATGGATCATCAATCGCCGAAAGCGCATTGCCCAAGGCGGTGCGACTGGCCAAGGCGCAAAAGGCCACGCTGACCATTTGCCATGTCACAGCCCAACCCGACATGCCCCAAATCGGCCCCCCGGACGACGAGGTGGACAGGTTGCAGGGCCGCTTGATGCAGCGGGCACGACAGGTCGGGCGGCACTACCTGAACACCGTCAAAGACGCACTGCACGACTGTGGCATTTCGGTCAAAACGGCCATCGTCGAAGGCGATGATGTCCGGCGCGCGCTGATTGAGACAGTGAACCGCCGAAACGTCGACCTGCTGGTCATGGCGTCGCACGGCCAAAGCGGCTACACTGATGTTCCCTCAGGGCATGTGACAAGCTACGTTCTGGATCATGCGCAGGTGCCGGTCCTCATGGTCCGTCAACAGCACCGGACGAACGGATCACACATTGTCACCGACGCGAAATCCAAAGGTGTCCGGCCTCCTTCAAATGCGATCCAATGACCGCACATACATCAACAAAACTGCATGCCGATCCGCAATCAAAGGTGCAGGCCTATGCGCGCGCGATGCGCGTCACCGACGGCCCACCCAACGAACTGGCCATCTATCGTGGCTTGTCCCTGCTGCCAGACTGGCTGGACAAGGCAAAGGCCTATTGTGCGGATCCCCCTCCGGCGCATAACCGGGCGGCGGACTGGCTTCTTGATAACAGCTATCAGGTGGTGCGCGCGATCCGCCGACTGGACAGCGATCTGCCGCGACCGTTCTACCGGCGCCTGCCCGTGGGTCACGACCCAAGCGGCCGCAGCGCCCCGCGGGTGTTCTTGATTGCGACCGATATCGCGACCCGATCGAACGAACGGATGTCTGCGCAAACGCTGGTGTCGTATCTGAACGATTATCAGACCGTGTCGGCGCTGAGCCACGCAGAACTCTGGGCGTTGCCATCCATGCTGCGACTGGCCAGTCTCGAAATGCTGATGCAGGCGTTCGCCCGGCTGACACCCAAACTGCACGCTCCGGTCCCGCTTGACCTTGATCCACTGCATGCTGATCCCACCGATGCGATTGCACATGCGATCACAAACCTGATGGCCGTGGAAGGAATAAAATGGGCGGATCTGGTCGATCTGACCAGCCGGGTCGAAGCCACCCTTGCGACAGATCCCGCCGGCATTTATGCGCAGATGACATTTCAATCGCGCGACCGTTACCGCAAAACCGTTGAACACCTTGCCGACCGCAGCGCCTTGTCCGAGGTCGAGGTGGCCGCCGTCGCTGTCCAGCTTGCCAATGACGCAGCGCCGGGCGAACGCGGTCATCACGTTGGGTTTTGGCTGATTGACAATGGCCGCGATGCACTGGAAACCGCCATCGGCTGCAGGCAGACTTTCTTGGACGCCGTGCGCGGCAGCGCGGCCCGCCATGCGGCGCATCTGTATGCGACGGCCTTGATTGCCATGGCGCTTGCGGCGTTTATCGTGCCGATTGCCTACCTGTCCGCCATGGATGCCAGCGCAGCACAGTGGGTGGGCGGCATCGTACTGTCGCTATTGCCCGCGACAATGCTCAGCGTGACGCTGGTTCATTGGCTGATCACCGTTCTGGTGACGCCGCAGGCATTGCCGGAGCTGGATTTCAGCACGGGGATACCGGATGCGATTGCCACTGCGGTGATCGTGCCCGTGATCATCAAGGACAGCAATGAAATTGCCCAAATCATCGAAAAACTGGAAATCCGGCGTCACTCAAACCCAGACCCTGCGCTTCATTTCGTCGTCCTTTCGGACTTTGCAGATGCAGACGCGCAGCATACCCCCGATGACCACAAGATCACCCAGTGTCTGGCCGCAGAAATCGGTGCGCTGAACACGCGATACGGTGACGCGGACGGCGGCCCGTTTTACGTGATGCACAGGGACCGCCTCTACAATCCGCACGAAGGGTGTTGGATGGGCCGCGAACGCAAGCGCGGCAAGCTCGAGGCGTTCAACACCTTCGTCCTGCATGATGACGCAACAGAATTCACGCTTTGCAAAGGTCAGATCAGCGCCCTGCGCAACTGTGTTTTTGCCATTGTGCTGGATGCGGATACCAACTTGCCACCGGGCACTGCGGCACGGCTGGTCGGGACAATGGCGCATCCACTGAACCGGGCGGCGTTTGATCCTGCGACCGACCGTGTGTCGTCGGGTTACACGATCATGCAACCGCGGATCGAGATTATTCTCGCGGCGATCGGCGGCACTGAATTTGCGCATCTGCACGCCGGCGACACCGCGATAGATATCTATTCAAGGGCGGTGTCGGACGTCTATCAAGACACCTTCGGCACCGGGATATTCGTTGGCAAAGGCATCTACGACATTGCCGCCATGCAGCGCAGCCTTGATGATCGCGTTCCCGAAAACAGCATCCTCAGCCATGATCTTTTTGAAGGTATTCTTGGCCGTGCCGCATTGGTCAGCAATATCGTCCTGTACGAGGATTTTCCGCAGACTTACCCCCAATATGCCACGAGATTGCATCGCTGGGTGCGCGGCGACTGGCAACTTCTGCCATGGCTGGGGCGCCGGGTCCCCAGCGCATCGGGCCTGCACCTGCCCAATCGGCTGTCCGGACTGGACCGTTGGAAAATCGTCGATAACCTGCGCCGCAGCCTGATTTCGCCCGCCTTGCTGTTATTGTTTGTCGCAGGCTGGGCGGTTTTGCCGGGCAGCGCACTTGTCTGGACGCTCCTGGCCCTTGCAGCCCCTGCCAGCTATCTGATCGGCGCGGTCTACGGGCTGCTGACCGGGCGGCTTCACCGCGATTTGCCGGGCGATGCGATCCATCAGATGTCCGAACGCGGCGGGCGGTGGTTCTTGTTGATAGCGTTTCTGGTCAGCGACGCGATGATCAGCGTGACGGCGGCCATGACCACGCTCTGGCGGGTCTATGTCAGCCGGAAAAACCTGCTCGAATGGACCACCGCAGATCACCACGCCGCCTTGGTCGGAAACCAGACGGTGCGCGCGACCGCGTGGCGGCTGATGTGGCCGTCGTCCGCCCTTGCCGTCACCATCGGCGGCTATCTGGCCCTGTATGATTATATGGCCCTTTGGCCGGCGGCCCCCATCTTGTTGTTGTGGTCTATCGCCCCGGAAATCGCGGTCTGGACGGCGCGGCCACGGGTCCTGCGCCGCGAAACACTGACAGACGGACAGCGCCTGTTCCTGCGCTGGACCGCACGGCGCACATGGCATTTTTTCGAAACCTTCACCGGTCCCAAGGACAATTGGCTGCCACCGGACAATTTTCAGGAAACCCCCAACCCGGTCATCGCCCACCGCACGTCGCCAACCAATATCGGCATGTTTCTGGTTTCGGCGCTGTCCGCGCGGGATCTGGGGTTTATCGGCACAAATGACTTGCTGGTCCGCACCCGCAATACCGTTGACACCCTCGACCGGCTCAAGACGCATCGGGGTCATGTCCTGAACTGGTACGACACCCGCACCCTCGCGCCTCTCGAGCCGCAGTATGTATCGACCGTCGACAGTGGCAACCTTGCCATGGCGCTGATCGCGCTGGCGCAAGGCTGCGATGAGGCCGCACAACAGCCTGCAATACCGCCTGCGTGCCGGGCGGGGCTGCGCACGACACTTGAACTGCTTGTCGATGCGATGCAATTTCTGCCCAAGGCTGCCACCGTCGAATTTGATCGCTGCGCGCAGCGGGCGTTCAAACGCATCGACGATATGTCGCGCGCACCGCAAGACCGCTCGGTCGCAGTCATCAACCCCGGTGACGCGCTATGGGCCGATCTCGACGCCGCCGTTTTGGCGGCCCTCGGGCAGCAGCAATATCCGCCACCGCAGGCGCTGCATGACATTCAGGTATGGCTGGGTGCGTTGCACCAACAATTGCACGCGATGGCGCGCGATATCGGTCACTATCATCCCTACCTTGATTTGCTCGATCAGGCCCCGCCCCGGCTGCACCCACTGCGTGACCAACTCAACGAGGCTCTCAAGCCTGACATGGGCATGCCGGACCTGTCCGGGCAGATTGCCCTTGCGGCGCATAATATCAACGTAACCCTGTCCGACAGGCACACCGATGACACCGACGTCGCGTGGCTGGGCGCGCTGCAACAGGCGCTGTCGGACGCTGCGGCACGGCAAAAGGTGCTGCAGGACGAACTGCATGATCTGGCAGACCGCGCCCGCACGTTGGCCTATGGCATGGATTTCAAATTTCTCTACGATCCTGCGGTGCGGCTGTTCGTGATCGGCTTCAACCTCAGCGTGGGTCAGCTTGATCACAACCACTATGACCTGCTTGCCACCGAAGCCCGCATCGCCAGTTTCTTTGCCATCGCCAAACATGACGTGCTGATCGAACACTGGTTTTCACTCGGGCGCCCCATCACCCGCATTCAGGGAAAGCCTGCGGTGTTGTCGTGGAACGGCTCCATGTTCGAATACCTGATGCCGTCGCTTTTTCTGCCGACGCGGCGCGATACCCTGCTTGGCGACAGCGAAATGACCGCCGTGGCGTATCAGCGCGGCTATGCCACCGAACGCGGCGTGCCATGGGGGGTGTCGGAATCCGCCTACGGGGCGACCGATGCGCAAGGGAATTACCAGTATCGGGCCTTTGGTGTGCCCGGCCTTGGCATTCGTCGTGGCCTGACCGACGATCTTGTCATTGCGCCTTATGCAACCGCGCTGGCGCTTTGCGCATGGCCCCGCACCGCCGCAAGGAACCTTGCAGAGCTAGAAGCCTTGGGCGCATCCAGCAGCTATGGCTTCATCGACGCGATCGACTATACCGCAAGACGCCTGTCCGGCGCTGCCGATTTCGTCAAGGTTCGCACGTACATGGCCCATCATCAGGGGATGACGATGGCCGCCATCGCCAACGTCCTTTTGGATGACATCCACGTCCGCCGGACCATGCGCGAAAAATCCCTGCGCGCCGTGGACCTTTTACTTCAGGAACGCGTCCCATGGGAAGCCCCGGTCGAGGTCGGGCGGATCGACGAAACCTGGGAACCCCACGACCAACACAAAACGGCCCCGATCCCTGCCCCGTGGGTGCCATCACCGCATGCGCAAATCCCGCTGATGCATATCCTTGGCAACGGCAACCTGTCCACCAGAGTATCCGAAGCGGGCGCAGGCGGCCTGTTCTGGCGCGGCGACGCGATGACACGGTGGCAGCCCTCACCGACACAGGACCAGCACGGCATCTGGATTTACATCACCGAACCGGGCACCCCGGACCTGTGGTCGGTCGGGCGCATGCCCACCGGACAAAGCGGTCAGGACAGCAAAACCGTCTTTCATCACCACATGATCGAAACCTTTCGCCGGGACCATCAGATCGCCACGCGGATGGAGCTGACCATCGCCCCGTCCGACGACGTGGAAATCCGCGAAATTACCGTGACCAACGAAAGCGACCGCATCCGAACAATCGACTTTACCAGCTACGCCGAGGTGGTGCTGAGCGCCCCGAACGACGATGAACGTCACCCGGCCTTCAGCAAACTGTTTGTCGGCAGCACCTTCATTGCCGCCCAGCACGCCCTTTTGTTCCAAAGACGCCCGCAGCGGCCCGAAACAAAGCCGCCGGTCCTGCTGCACCAAGCCCTGTTTGACGATCCGGCAATCACCCTGCGTTCCTATGATACCGACCGCGCACACTTTATCGGGCGCAACGGCAGCCTGCGCGCGCCCCACGGTATCCGCCATGGCCTGCAACAAACGACGGGCTGGGTGCTGGATCCGATTATGGCGTTGCAGGTTCAGGTATGCCTGCAACCGCTTGAGACAAAGCGGTTTGCGTTCCTCACAGTCGCCGGTCCGTCGCGTGGCGCGGTGCTGGACTGCGCCACGCGGTTTTCAATCGGATCGGTCGCACGGGTCGTCCGCGAGGCGTCACTGGCAACCGCCCGCAACCTCAGCATTTTGGATATCGCGCCCGAAAACCTGCCACAGATGCAGGTCCTGTCTTCGCTGCTGCTCGAACCCACAGGACGCCTGCGCAAAGTGCCCGACGGCATCGCACCCGATTGGGCAGGCCAGCCAGAGCTGTGGCGGTTTGGCATCTCGGGCGATCTGCCGATCTTGCTGATCGAAATGGCCGATATCGACAACATGGCGCTGCTTGATATCTTGGTGCGCGCGCAATCCCTTTGGCGGCACCGCGGTTTGTCGGTAGATCTGGTGGTCCTGCACACCAGCATGACAGGCTACGACGCGCCACTGCGCGATCAGGTCATGTCGCTGTTGCGCGAAGCGAAGACAGAACAGTTTCTGGGGCAACGCGGCGGAATCCATCTTGTCGGTGCCGATCAGATGCAGCCACAGGTCCGGCGCGCCTTTGTGGCCGCCGCCTACGTGGCATTTGATCAGCACGTGCACGACCTCAGTAAACGGTTGGATGATATCCTGGCCCACACCACGACCGTTCCGGTTTTTGAGCCGACCCAGACCATCAGCTTTGCTGCGGCCCAACCGCTGCCAAGGCCCGCCGCGCTGGATTTCGACAATGAATTCGGCGGTTTTGACCGGGACACCGGCGACTATGTGATCCAGCTTGATCCGGGCCGATCCACCCCCGCGCCATGGTGCAATATCCTTGCCAACGAAGCCTTTGGCACCATGGTCAGCGAAAGCGGGCTGGGGTTCAGTTGGGCGGACAACTGCGGGGAAAACCGGCTGACCCCGTGGTCCAATGACCCGGTCACGAACGCACCGGGCGAAGTCATGTACCTGCGCGACGAAGCGACGGCGCAGTTCTGGACCACGACGCCAGCCCCGTTGGGCCGCGCAGTGACCTGCCAGATACGGCACGGCACCGGCTACACGGTCTGGCGGCAGAACAGTCAGCAACTGGAACAGGAACTGCGCGTGACCGTGCCGCCTGATGCGCCGGTCAAGCTGATCCGGCTGCGTATGACCGATGTATCGGGCCAGAACCGCCGGATCACCGCAACCTATTATGTCGAATGGCTGCTGGGTGCGATGGCAAGCGTGTCCAAGCCGCATGTGCGGTGTGTCTATGACCCGACAACAAAAGCCATCATGGCGCGCAATGGCTGGAACCCGGAATTTGGGACCAAGACCGCCTTTCTGACTGCCTCGCTCGATCCGCACAGCATCACCGGTGACAAACTTGCGTTTCTGGGCAAAGAGGGCACGGTGGACGCCCCCGACGCAATGCAGCGCTGGGATCTTGGCGGCAGCTTTTCACCCGGCAGCGAGGCGTGCGGCGCCTATCAGGTCCATCTCGATATTGCCGCCGGTCAGACAAAAGAGGTCGTCTTCATTCTTGGCCAGGCCGATAACCCGGAAATGGCGGCGGCGCTGATTACCCGATGGCGCAACCCCGATGCAACCAAAGCCGCGTTGACCGATGTCGGAACATTCTGGGAAAGTCGGCTGAATGCGGTTCAGGTGCAGACACCTGATCCGGCGCTGGATCTCATGGTCAACCGCTGGCTGCCTTATCAGAACATCGCCTGCCGGCTGCTGGCACGGGGCGCGTTTTACCAGGCAGGCGGTGCCTACGGGTTCCGCGACCAGTTGCAGGATGTGCTGGCGGTGCTGTTCACCGACCCGGCCCGCGCGCGCGACCAGATCTTGCGCGCAGCGCGGCACCAGTTCGATGCGGGCGATGCGCTGCATTGGTGGCATCCGCCGCTGGGACGTGGCGTGCGGACACGCTGCTCCGATGATTATCTGTGGCTTGCGTATGTTACCGCGCGCTATGTCGAAACCACCGGCGACACCGGCATCCTGACCCAAGAAGTACCGTTTTTGTCCGGGCCACCGCTCGGGCCTGACGAACATGACCGCTATGCGCAGTTCGATCCGGGCGAAACAGGCACGCTTTACGCACATTGCGCAGGGGCCATGGACCGGATGATCCGCACCGGGCAACACGGCCTGCCCCTGATGGGCACCGGCGACTGGAACGACGGCATGGACCGGATCGGCGATGATGGTAAGGGCGAAAGCGTTTGGCTGGCATGGTTCCAGATCGCGACAACCCGCCTGTTTGCGCCATTGGCAGAGCTTTGGCCGGATCAGGCCAGCCGTGCCGCACGCTGGCAAACGCATTGCGAAAAGCTGCGGATAGCGATTGACCAAACTGCATGGGATGGGGCGTGGTACATGCGCGCCTTCGATGACGGCGGTGAACCATGGGGGTCCCACCGGAATGATGAATGTCAGATTGACCTGATCGCACAGGCATGGCGCATTCTGTCAGGCGACCCACCCGACGACCGCGCACGCACCGCGATGCAATCGGCGGCCACCCGGCTGATTGACCGCGAAAATCGCCTCATCCGCCTGCTTGATCCGCCGTTCCATCACACCCTGCGCGACCCCGGCTACATTCGGGCCTACCCCCCCGGCATCAGGGAAAACGGTGGCCAGTATACCCATGCGGCGACATGGATCGGGCTGGCCTTTGCGGCCCTTGGGGATGGTGACCGCGCATGGCAGGTCTTCGACACGATCAATCCGATCCGGCGCACCGCGACAGTCGGCGATGCGGCGCATTATCTGCGCGAACCCTATGTGCTGCCCGGCGATGTGTCCGGCGGCAGCATGATCGGGGTTGGCGGTTGGTCATGGTACACCGGTGCCGCGGGCTGGACCTGGCAACTGGCGATCCACGGTATCCTGGGGCTGCGATTCATCGCCGATAACGTGATCGTCAAACCCTGCATGCCAACCGATTGGGGCGGTGCAACGGTGCATTTGCGCAGTCCGCAGGGCGATCTGACAATCATCATCGAGGACCCGGACCATCTGGGCCACGCAGATGTGGAGCTGCGCATCGACGGGGCACCCTCCGACCCGACCAGCCTGCGCTTTCCCGGTCAGGGCAAATCGACCCGCGCGGTGGTCCGCTTGGTCGCGCAGGGCACGGCACAGCCCACGGCACGGTCCACGGCGGCACCGAATTGATCTTGATCACCCGGCAATATCATGCACGGCGCTACAGTCGCCCTGAACCCGCGTTGGCAGGACGGCAGAAGACATGGAATACGGCACAATCCCAAAATCCAAACAGGTGGCAAATGCGGCCAATATGGCCGATTACGCCGCCGTATATGACAGTTTTTCATGGAATGACGCACGCAAGCTGATCAATGGCCTGCCCGGGGGCCGCCTCAATATCGCCCACGAAGCGATCGAGCGGCACGTGCTTGCCGGCCACGGCCCACAGGTCGCTTTGCGCTGGATTTCCAAATCCGGCACCCGGACGGTATTTACCTATCAGGAACTGTCGGACCTGACCAACCGCTTTGCCAATGTCCTGCGCGATCAGGGCCTCGAAAAAGGCGCCCGCGTCTATGCATTACTGGGCCGCACACCAGAGCTTTACATCGCGGCGCTTGGCACATTGAAAGCAGGCTGCGTCTTTTGCCCGCTGTTTTCGGCATTTGGCCCCGAACCCATTCGCGCCCGGATGGAAATTGGCGGCGCAAACGCCCTGATTACCACCGCACGGCTTTACAAGCGCAAGGTCAGCGCGCTGCGCGACGCGTTGCCCGATTTGCGCAGCGTCTTTCTCACCGATGGCGACGCGGCCAATACCAAACGCCTGTCCACGCTGATGGATGCCACATCGGACCGCTTTGCCACCGAAGCAATGGACCCCGAAGATACCGCACTTCTGCACTTCACCTCCGGCACCACCGGGAAACCCAAAGGCGTCGTGCATGTGCATGATGCCGTCGTGGCCCATCACATCACGGGTCGCTTCGCGCTCGATCTCAGGCCCGGCGATACCTACTGGTGTACCGCTGATCCGGGCTGGGTGACGGGCACATCGTATGGGATCATCGCCCCGTTGACGAACCGTGTGACCATGATCGTTGACGAGGCGGAATTCGATGTCGCGCGGTGGTACGATATTCTGGATCAAGAGGCGGTGAACGTCTGGTACACAGCACCCACCGCCATTCGCATGCTGATGAAGGCCGGGGAAAACGCGCATAAGGGGCATGATTTCACGTCTCTGCGCTTTATGGCCAGCGTCGGTGAACCGCTGAACCCCGAAGCCGTGATCTGGGGCAACAGTGCCTTTGGCATGCCCTTTCATGACAACTGGTGGCAAACGGAAACCGGCGGCATCATGATCGCCAATTTCGCCGCCATGCCCGTCAAGCCCGGCTCTATGGGCAAGCCATTGCCGGGGATCAAGGCCGGCATCGTCGCGACATCTGATGACGGCCTGCGCCAACTGACCGAACCGCGCGCCATCGGCGAACTGGCGCTGCGTCCAGGTTGGCCGTCGATGATGCGCGGCTACTTGCACGAAACCGCGCGCTACGACAAATGTTTTCGGGATGGCTGGTATCTCAGCGGTGATCTGGCGATGCGCGACAGCGATGGATATTATTGGTTCGTCGGTCGCAGCAATGACCTGATCAAAAGCGCGGGCCATCTGATTGGACCGTTCGAGGTCGAAAGCGCGTTGATGGAACATCCCGCCGTCGCAGAGGTGGCCGTGATCGGCGTGCCGGATGAAACGGCGGGTGAACGCGTCAAAGCCTTTGTCGCGCTCAAACCCGGCATTGAACCCACCGATCAGCTGCTTCTGGAACTGCTGGGGCACGCCCGCACCCGGCTGGGTCCGGCCGTCGCGCCAAAGGAAATGGTATTCCGCACCAACCTGCCCAAGACCCGCAGCGGCAAAATCATGCGGCGCCTGCTGAAAGCACGCGAACTTGGCTTACCCGAAGGTGACATTTCGACCTTGGAAAGTGATGAGCAATGACCAATCTCAAACCACGGCTTGATCACGAGCACGTGCGCAGCCTGCTCAAAGACATGATCCGGATCAGGCGGTTCGAAGACAAATGCGCCGAACTGTACACCCAGCAAAAAATCCGCGGCTTTCTGCACCTGTACGATGGCGAAGAGGCCATTGCCGCCGGCATCATTCCGCTGCTCTCCGCTCAGGATCGCGTTGTCGCCACCTACCGCGAACACGGCCATGCTCTGGCCCGCGGCATCCCCATGGGCAGCATTTTGGCGGAAATGTTCGGCAAGGCCGAAGGCTGCGCTGGCGGGCGCGGCGGATCCATGCACCTGTTCAGCCGCGATCACCGGTTTTACGGCGGTAACGCAATCGTCGGCGGCGGCCTACCCATGGCGGTCGGGCTGGCACTGGCCGATAGGTTAAGTCCCACGGACGATACCGTCACCGCCTGCTTTTCCGGCGAAGGTGCCGCCGCAGAAGGCGAATTTCACGAAAGCCTCAACCTTGCCGCGCTATGGCAATTGCCCGTCATGTTTGTGTGCGAAAACAACGGCTATGCAATGGGCACGGCACTGCACCTGTCTGAATCTCAAACCGACATCAGCGCAAAAGCTGCCTGTTATGGCATCCAGAGCGAAGCCGTTGACGGCATGGATATCGTCGCCGTCGAAGTCGCCGCACGCCGCGCCCTGAATTACATTGCCAAGACCGGAAAACCGTATTTCCTCGAATGTCGCACCTACCGTTTTCGCGCCCATTCGATGTTCGACGCACAACTCTATCGCTCCAAGGAGGAGATCGCAGAATGGCGCAAGAAAGGGCCCATCTTGCGGTTTCAGACGTGGTTGCAGGACAGCGGCCTTGTACACGCCGATGAAGTGTCGAAGATCATCGTCAGCATTGATGAAGAGATCGCAGAGGCCGTGGCCTTTGCAGAGGCCGGAACCGACGAACCTGTGCAATCACTGACACGGTTTGTCACCTCGCCGGATCGCCCTGCACCGCCGGTTCCCGCGCCCCCCGGCCCGATGATGAAAACAACCTACCGCGAGGCCGTGAAAGCCGCGATCGTCGATGCCATGACCCGCGACCCCGGTGTTTTCCTGATGGGCGAAGACGTGGGCCACTATGGCGGATGCTATGCTGTCAGCAAAGGGCTGTTGGACCAGTTCGGGCCAGATCGCATTCGCGACACACCGCTGTCTGAATCCGGGTTCACCGGGGCGGGGATCGGTGCCGCCATCGCCGGGATGCGCCCCATCGTCGAATTGATGACGGTGAATTTCTCGCTTCTGGCCCTTGATCAGATTTTGAACACGGCTGCCACACTGCGCCATATGTCGAACAACCAGTTTGGCGTGCCGGTTGTGATCCGCATGGCGACAGGCGCGGGCAAACAACTGGCCGCACAGCATTCACATTCGTTAGAAGGCTGGTATGCCCATATTCCCGGCCTGCGCGTCCTTGCCCCCGCCACCATGGACGATGCAAGAGGCATGCTGTGGACCGCATTGCAGGACCCGGACCCAGTTCTGATATTTGAAAATGTCATGCTCTATAACCGCGAAGGTGACATCGCCGCAAACGCAGGTGCCGTTGACATCGACCGCGCCGCAATCCGCCGGGTTGGCACGGATGTGTCCCTGATCACCTATGGTGGTTCGCTGTTCAAAACGCTGGACGCCGCAGATCAGCTGGCCAACGACGGCATATCTGCCGAAGTCATCGACCTGCGCTGCCTGCGCCCCCTGGACATGCCAACCATCATCGCCTCCGTGACCAAAACCCGGCGCGCCGTGATCGTCGATGAAGGCTGGAAAAGCGGCAGCCTGTCCGCCGAAATCGGTATGCGGCTGGCCGAAGACGCATTTTACGAATTGGACGCCCCCTTGGCCCGTGTCTGCAGCGAAGAGGTGCCAATCCCCTATGCGCAACATCTCGAACAGGCCGCCATTCCCCAAACCGCCAAGATCGTGGCAACAGTCAAACACCTGATGGGCGCCACCCCATGAGCGCATTTCTCATGCCGTCGCTGGGCGCCGATATGACGGACGCCACCTTGGTTGAACAGCTTGTGTCGCCGGGCGACGCGGTACAGCGCGGCGATATCATTGCCGCCGTCGAAACCCAAAAGGGCGTGATCGAGATCGAAGCGTTCGAAGATGGCATATTGGACAATTGGCTGGTCGATATCGGCACCAACGTCGCCGTCGGCACGCCGCTCGCCATGATCCGGGAAAAGGGCGAAAGTGCCGCAGCGGCACCGGCTATCCCGGATATTGCCCCGCCCAAACCGGCCCCGCCCAAACCGGCCCCGCCCAAACCGGCCCCGCCCAAACCCGGCCCACCTGACACGCCGATCCCCGATGACCGCCCGCGCCGGCGCATCAGCCCTGCGGCGCGCCGTCTGGCGGTGCAAACCGGGATCGACCCAAGCACCGTCGCAACCCGATCCGGCGCACCCATTACCCGGTCCGACATTGCCATGCTGACCCAAAATGACAGGCCACCCGCACAGACCGACATGCGCACCGCCATCGCCGCCGCGATGACGCGCTCAAAACGCGACATACCGCATTACTACCTGTCCCACACTGTCGATCTGACCAACGCGCAGGCCTTTGTCAGCGCAGAAAACGCAGATCGCGCGCCGGATGACCGGCTGTTGCTGGGCGCACTTTACCTCAAAGCCATCGCAAACGCGGTCGTCAAAGTCCCGGAAATGAATGGCCACTTTACCGATGATGGGTTTCATCAAAGCGATGCGGTCCACACAGGTCTTGCCATCAGCCTGCGCAGCGGCGGATTGGTGGCCCCCGCGATTTTCAATGCCGACACGCAGCGTCTCGATGATCTGATGACATCTATGCGGGACCTGATCACGCGGGTCCGCGCCGGGCGTTTTCGCGCGCGCGAATTGTCCGATGCCACGATCACCCTCACCAGCCTTGGGGATCGCGGCGTGGATCGGCTCTACGGCATCATCTACCCGCCACAGGTCGCCATTGTCGGCATCGGCACCCCTGCCATGCGGCCTTGGGTCCACGACGAACAGGTCGCTGCGCGCCTGACAGCCACCGTGACTTTGGCCGCCGATCATCGCGTCAGCGATGGCCGTCGCGGTGCGCTGTTTCTCAATACCATCGACAAAAACCTGCAAACGCCGGACACACTATGACAGATCAGGATATTGAAACCGCCCTGACCCAAGAGCTGCACCGCATCGCGCCCGATATCAGCCTTGACGATATTGATCCCGCACAGGACCTGCGCGACGAGTTTGACATCGACTCCATGGATTTTCTCAACCTCGTCACCGCACTGGGCAAACGCTTCAACCTTGATATGCCAGAGACCGACTATCCCGAAATGCGCAGCTTCAACGCGCTTGCGGCCTATCTGCGCACCCAAGCGGCCTAGGTCGAAAACAGCCTACGACGGGCGATCTTTTTTCTTTTTGAATGCCTCGAATCCGATAATGACATCCATCAGCTCGCTGGTAATCTCACTCTGCCGCATCGTGCGCATATCTGCCACCAGTTCTTCAAGCCGGTCATCAACCGATTTCTCGGCCTGCTGCATCAACGCAAGTCGCGCTGCGTTTTCAGTCGCCAAGGCGTCGGCAGCCGCGCGAAAAATGCTTGCAAACAGATGGTTGCGGATGATCTCCCTGAGCAGATCATCAGGTGCCATGGAGAAAAATGGCCGACTGCGCGATTGCCATGGCGCGTGCGCAAGTTTGCCAATCAGCTCCGGATCAAGCGGCAACAGCACCCTGACCTGTGGTTTTTGTGAATTGGGGGTTTCACGGGCAAAATAAGCAAGCGAAATAGCCATTTCACGCGGGTTCATCGCCTGTCTGATATCGTCCAGATGCCGCGTCAGAAGATTGGCAAGCCGCTCAATCCCATCAACGGACGCGGGTGGAAAAAATGTGCTTTTTGCCGCGATCCCCTCATCCGACAGCGCGTGGGCCATCTGCGCCCCAACACACAGAACGCTGGTGTCTTCGTCCGCCCTGCTTTGAAGATATTGCGCAACATGGGTCGCCAGCGCCTCGTTGTAGTTCCCGCACAGGCCGTGGTCAGACCCGAAAACAACCAGCACCCGCGTCGCGACATTTGCCCCCGACATGTCAAGCGGACCATAGCGGGCCAGAAACGCCTGAAGACCCAGCAGAATGGTGTCGTGATAGGCTTCGATCCCGCGCGCGGCGTGGTCATAGGGTGCGGCATTGATCGCCGAAAGGGTTTTCATCGTGTGAACGATGCTGCGAATACCTTGCATGCTGGCCGTCCGGCGCGACAGTGCTTCAAGCGTCTGCGCCATCACGACCCTCCTTCGGCCTTGCGCGCCTGTTCGCCAAGCGCGACCATCCGGCTGCGGTCGTCATCGCTGAGCGGTGCGTCCTGCGAAATCCGTTTGGCAATATCACCAAGGTCTTTCGCTGCTGCCGCGCGCAGACGCGTCATGACCTGTGACGACTGCAGGTCACTCAACCCATCGAGCTTCCCGTCTATCGCGGCGACCAAAACCGCCAACTGCTCAATAGCGGGCATTGGATCGCGTTCCGCTTGCCGCAGCGCCGACCGGACAGCGGCACCGCGTGTCAAACGCGCCCGCGTCTCATCATCCAACCGCGTGCCGAACCGGGCGAAATCCTCCAGTTCCTCAAACTGCGACAACATCACCCGCAAGTTCCCGGCCACGGCGCGAAATGCCCGGCTTTGCGCCTTCCCCCCCACCCGCGACACGGAAACCCCCAGATCAACTGCCGGAAACTGGTTTTTCCGCACCAACCGTGGCGAAAGATAGATTTGCCCATCGGTGATAGAAATCAGGTTCGTCGGAATATATGCAGACAGGTTTTCGGCCTGCGTCTCGACGACCGGCAGAACCGTGATCGACCCGCCGCCCGCCGCTTTGGTGAATTGCCCTGCCCGTTCCAGCAGTCGCGCATGAATATAGAAGATATCGCCGGGAAATGCCTCTCGGCCCGGTGGGCGACGCAGCAAGAGCGATAACTCGCGGTACGATCGCGCGTGGTGTGTCAGATCATCCATCACCACCAGAACATCTTTGGACTGGTCCGAAAAAAACGTGGCCATCGTCATCGCCGCATAGGGCGCGACATATGCCAGACCGGCAGCGTCCTCGTCCCCCGCAAAGATGACGATCGTGCGCTCCATCATGCCACCGGCACGGATCGCACCAATCGCCTTTGCAACCGCATCACCGCGCTGGCCAATGGCACAGTAGATACAGATCACATCGGTGTTCTTTTGGTTGATAATGGCATCCACCGCCAACGATGTCTTGCCGGTCTGCCGGTCCCCGATGATCAGCTCGCGCTGTCCCAACCCCACAGGCACCGCCGCATCAATCGCCTTGATCCCTGTGGCCAGAGGCCGTGTGATGGCCTCGCGATCCAGAATTTTCGGGGCTTCCGCCTCGACCGGTCGCACCGCCTGCGCGTTGATCGGGCCCTTGCCGTCGCGCGGCGCGCCAAGCGCATCCACGACACGACCCAGTAGCCCCGGACCTACCTTCGTCCCGACCACTTTGTGCGACCTAACGACGCTGTCGCCAACACCAATGCGGTCCGAAGGTCCCAACAGAACAACACCCAGACGCCCCGGCTCAACGTCAAGCACGATACCTTGCACGCCGCCTGAAAACTGTAGCACCTCTTCCGACAACGCGCGCTGCAAGCCGGTGACAACGGCGATACCGTCCCCCACCTCGGCCACCTTGCCGATTTCGCTTAGTCGCGGCGCAGGCGACGGGCTTGCCAGTAACGCGTCCAAAACCACGTTCGGCGCAGGTGCCGTCATCCTCGTTTCAGTGTACATGCGACGGCACCTTGGCGTCCGGTATCACTGCGAACTGCTCCTCCATCAGCGCATCCAGACCCTCGATATAGGTGTCCACAGTCCACGAAAGCTGCGCGCCGCCGATGCGCACGATAACCCCCGGTGCCTGATCGGCATCCGTTTCAAACCGCAATGACGCCTTGGGAAAAACCGCCCCGAGCTGTGCTGTCATTTCATCTTGTGCCGTTTTTGACAAAGCATCATGACTGACGATAACGGCCTCGGGGCCATCTCCCGCCGCACGCTGCAGGTCTGGTTTCATCGACGCGATTTTCTCGCACAAATGATGCGCGATCCGAGACTCCAAACTCTCATCTGCCAAATCAGTCAACGCCTTACGGGTCAAAGCTAACAACGCGCCCGCGCCAGCACGGTGCAGCTTGGCGGTATATTTGCGCGTTTCTTCTTCAAGATGGGCCTGCCAATCGGCGCGCTCCTGCTCCAGCCGCTCGTGCGTTTCAGCCAACAATGCATCGCGCTGCTTTTCTGCCTTGTGGCGCATCTCATCGGTCATTTCCGATTGTTCGAAATGCAAGGCCGCCAACTGGTCATGATACTCCGACTGTGCCGCTTCGGCCTTGGCCTTTGTTTGCGCGGCTTCTTTCATCCGCTCGCTGATCTCGGCCTCACGGGCATCAATGCCGTCCAGAATGGGACGGTACAGAAACCGTTTCAATAGCCAGACCAGAACCAGAAAATTGGCCAGCTGGGCGGCGACGGTGATCCAGTCGATTGACACAGCTACCCGCCCGCAGCCTGTGCGGCCGCCAGCGCCGCGTTCCAGAATGGATTGGCGAAAAGCAGGATCATTGCGACCACGAAACAATAGATCGCCGTGGATTCAATCATCGCAAGGCTCACAAACAATGTCCGCGAAATCGTCGGTGCGGCGTCTGGTTGCTGCGCAATCGCATTCAGCGCGGTGGACGCGGCACGCCCTTCGCCAAGGGCAGGCCCCAATGCGCCAAATGACACGGTGAATCCTGCGGTAAAGATTGATATGGCCGCAATAATGGCAAGTTCTGTCATTGTGTTTCCTCTTCGGGCTGGGCAGGTTTTGTGGCGGCTGTCGCGCTGGAAATATAGACCGTCGCCAAGATCGCAAAGATATACGCCTGGATTAATCCCGTCAGCAGACCCAGCACGTCCATGATAACGGGAAAGAAAAACGGCGCGACACTCAGCAAGATTGCTGCAATGACGCCGCCGCTCATGATATTGCCGTAAAGCCGGATCGCAAGCGAGATACCGCGCGAAAACTCCGAGATGACATTAAACGGCAGCATGACAAAAGACGGCTCCAGATAGGTTTTCAGGTATCCAACGACCCCCCGGCTACCGATCCCAAACAACGGCACAGCCACCAAGACCGACAGGGCCAATGCTGTCGTCGTTGACAGCGATGCCGTCGGCGGCTGAAAGCCCGGAACAACCATCAAAAGGTTGGACGTGGCGATAAAAAGAAACAGCGTCCCCGAAAAATACAGCAACTGGCGTGCGGGACGCCGGGTGATTTCATGTATCTGCCCCTGAATCCCCAAAACGATCACCTCCAACGTGGTGCGCCAACGGCTTGGCGGCACATCAGGGCGCAAATTGTGGGTGATCAGCATTGATGCAACCGTCAGCAACGCCATGACAACCCAGGTAAAAACAACCGTCGCATTGACCGATATGCCCCAAGCGACGAAAACGATGATCTGATCAGGCGTCAGCGTCATGGCGTGCCACCGGCGCCCAACCCAGCCCTGACAAACGTTGTGGCGACAAGCCGGATGATGAAAAACGCCGTGCCATACGCAACCAATGCCCACGGCCCCGCCTGCCAGACGATGGCCCAGCCGACGCCCAGCAGCGCCATGATCCGCAGCCCCGCACTGACCAACAACACGCCCATCGGCTGGGCCGCGCCCAGCGCCAGACGCATCCCAAGGGCAAGTCCTTTGAAAAAGGCCGCACTGACGACGGCACCGATCCCAAGCCCCAGCATCACCGCATTCCAGTCAACCGACATCATTCGTCCCGCCCCTCCTTGCCAACCCACATGCCGGCGATGAACGCGCCCAACACCACGCCCCCAAGGATCAGCGCGATGGTCCATGAAAAGCGTTGCGGCGCCACCCGATCCAGCCAAAGCCCCAGAAATGCGCCGCCCACCGTCGGCACGGCAATCGACCAGCCGATCATGCCAAAGGTGCCTATGCCCCGCAGCGGACTGGGTCCGGGATGATCGCGCGCGGCTTTTTTCCGTCTGGCATGCTGGACGATATCGTCGGCGGGTTTGTCGGGTTTGATCGTCATGGCTGCGGCTCTCGCAGCTCGGCAAAGCGCCGGACGATATTGGCCTCAAGCCGCGACAAAGCAGAGCGCGCGCGCCGCTCGTCCTCATCCATCTCGATAAAACTGTCCTGCACTGTCTGCTGCAACGTGCCCAGATCATCGCCATGAACGCCACGCAGCACGGCCACAGCAACATGATGCCCCTTCTTGACCAAAAGCCCCTCATCAAGACCAAAGATTTCCTCGGAGCCATCCGCCAGCCCCAGTGTCATGACCGACGGGACAATCGCGGTGACAAAATCAATGTGGTTGGGCATGATCCCAAAGGCGCCATTTTTTGCCACGGCATTGATGCGTATCACGCGCCCGTCATACAACACCTTGGTTGGCAGCCGCAGTGTCACGTGCATATCGGTGGCCATAGTCATACGGCATCCTCCAGATCATGCAGATCGCCGATCATGTAATAGGCACTTTCCGGCAGGTCGAACCGGGTCTGCCCAAGGATCGTCTCGCAGCCATCCAGCGTATCGGCGACCGGCACCAGCTTGCCATCCGTTCCCGTGAAAGAGCTTGTTGTGAAAAACGGCTGGGTCAAAAACCGCTCCAAACGCCGTGCGCGTGCCACCGTCGCGCGATCTGCACCCGACAGCTCTTCAAGGCCCAGCATTGCGATGATGTCGCGCAGTTCCTCATATTCCGCCAACGTGCGGCGAACCGCGCGCGCAATATCATAATGCCGCTGCCCCACCACCGATGCCGACAGCATAACCGACGCCGACGCCAGCGGATCAACCGCCGGATAAAGCCCCTCACTCGCCCGTTTGCGCGACAGCACCACCGAGGCCGACAAATGCGAAAAAATATGCGCAGCAGCGGGATCGGTAAAGTCATCGGCGGGTACATACACCGCCTGGATCGACGTGATCGCCCCGCGCCGTGTCGACGAAATACGTTCCTGCAGTTGGGCAAGCTCGGTCGCAAGTGTCGGCTGATACCCCACACGTGACGGCATCCGCCCCATCAGCCCCGACACCTCCGCCCCGGCCTGCACAAACCTGAAAATATTGTCGATCAAAAGCAGGACATCCTGCCCCTTATCGTCCCGGAAATATTCGGCCATGGTCAGTGCTGTGTTGCCGATCAAAAACCGCACGCCGGGCGGTTCGTTCATCTGGCCAAACAACATCACCGTCTTGTCGCGCACCCCGGCCTCGCCCATCTCGCGGTACAGCTCCTCCGCCTCGCGGGACCGCTCGCCGATCCCGCAAAACAGGCTGACACCCTTGTGATGCTGCACCGTGTTGTTGATCAGCTCGGTGATCAGCACGGTCTTGCCAACCCCCGCCCCACCGAACAGCCCCGTTTTCCCGCCCCGCTCAATCGGCGACAACAAATCAATCGCCTTTATCCCGGTTTCAAGTATTTCCGAGCGCGTGACACGATCACTCAGCTTGGGCGGTGCCTGATGTACGGACCGCATTTCGGCGCTTGCAGGTGCCGGGCGCCCGTCCATCGGGGCACCGAATACATTCAGCATGCGCCCCAACACAGCATCACCCACAGGCACCATAATCGGCCCTCCTGTCGCCTTGACCGACATACCCACCCCAAGACCACGCACCGGCGCCAATGCCATAGCCCGCACCAGCCCACCACCAATCAGCGCCGCCACCTCCAACGCGACACCCCCGACATACAGCAAGTCATGAATATGCGGCATCGGCCCGTCGAACATCACATCCACCACACCGCCCCGAATGGCCGCGATCTGCCCATCGGTCGATGTGTCCGTTTGGGATGCTTGCCGGGTGCTCATAGCGTCTTGGGTCTCCATGACTGCGATCGGGTGTGGCCCTGCAAACATGCGCGTCTTTCGAGTGATGGAAATGCCACAAGCTGCGTGCTGCGGATTGACCGAACGCAATCTTTTGCCAGCGTGGCCATGGTCATGTCTGATGCACATAGGTGCCCGGTGCGGGGATGATCACCGCATGGTCCTGCCCCGGTGCGCAGGCGGCTGGCGCGGATCGTTCGCCACTGCTTTGATCGTCCAGCCAGTCCTTCCATTCCGGCCACCATGACCCCGATATTGCCGCGCGCTGTGCCAGCCAGGCATCCGGCCCCACATAAAGCGCGCCCTGCGAGCGGTGCGACATCCGGAAATGACGCCCCGATTTGCCCGGCTCGTTGACGATCCCGCCGTTGTGGCCCCCGCTGGTCAACACAAACGTAAGGTCACAGTCGGTGAACAACTGGGTCTTATAAACCGACCGCCACGGCGCAATGTGATCGTCCTCGGTGGCGATCACAAACATCGGTGCCGCGATATCCTTCATCGCTATCACCCGCCCCTCAACGGCAAAACGCCCCGCCGACAGACGGTTTTCCAAAAACAGGCCACGCAGATATTGCGCATGCATCCGGGCGGGCATGCGGGTCGTGTCCGCCACCCAAACGCCCATATCCGTCGGCAGATCCTCTTTCCCAAGAAAATACCGGCGCACGGCCCGCGAATAGATCAGGTCTTCGGACCTGATGGTCGAAAAGGCCCGCGCCATCTGTGGCCGATCAAGATAGCCCTGATCCCACATCATGTCCTCGAGAAAGGCCACCTGACTTTCGTCCAGAAACAAAAGCAACTCTCCGGCTTCGGCAAAATCGACCTGTGCGGCCATCAACGTGATCGTGGCCAGCCGGTCATCACCTCCGCGCGCCATCGTCGCCGCCGCAATCGCCAACATCGTGCCGCCCAGACAATAGCCGACAGCATGAACCTTTTGATCCGGCACGATGGCATTGATCATATCAAGCGCCGCCATCACGCCACGCTGCCGATAATCTTCCAGCGACAATGCGGCCTGCTCCGCCGTGGGGTTGCACCATGAAATCATGAATACAGTGAACCCCTGCCCCACAAGGTAATTCACCATCGAGTTATGCGGCGACAAATCAAGGATATAGTATTTCATGATCCACGCCGGCACGATCAGGATCGGTTCGGACCGCACATTTTCGGTCTGTGGCGCGTATTGGATCAATTCGCACAGATCATTGCGAAACACGACCTGACCGGGCGTACAGGCCAAATCCTTGCCAATCTGATAGCCCTCCGGCGGCGCCTCATGCGCCTGCGACACCGTTTTCATGAAATCATGGGCGAAATTGGCAGCACCGTCGCGCAGGTTCTGACCGCCGGTCGCGACCGTCTCATTGATGATCTCGGGGTTCAGCCATGGGAAATTCGACGGCGACACCAGATCCAGCGTCTGTCGCGCCATAAAACGGGTGCGGTCCGCATCATCGGGCTGCAACCCCCGCAGGCGATCAGTTGCAAGGTCCCACCAGTCCTGCATCGCCAGAAAGCCCAGTTTCCACATCTCGAACGGGGCCTCGTTCCAGCCCTCACTGTCAAAGCGGTGATCATAGCCTTTGGGGGCAAAGGGCGGTTGCCCATCGTGTTTTGTGTCCGCCACATAGGTCATAAGCTTCAGCGCGCTGCGTTGCGCATGTTCAATGAGCTCTAGCTGACGACCCGGCGATTGGGCCATGTGATGCGCCCAGTCGGTCCAGGCTTCAACAAATGCGTGGGTCGCGACGCCGCCGCTCAACCGCGCAGCCGCCGCACGCACCCCCCGGTCAAGGTTCTGGTGCGGATGCTCTGGACGGCTCTGTCGACCGGGCGCGACAACAACCGGGACCAGCGCATGCGCGGTCGCTCTCTTCCCAGCGACCGATTTGGTCTTGGGTCTTGCTGTTCTCTTACTCATTTCAGCCCCTTCGCCAGCCACTGATGGCAGCGATTCCCGCGTTGCATCGCAAAGAACGCCCGGCCGGCAACATGGTTACGGTGTGATGATGGGCCAAACGCAGGCGCGGTACTTTGACCTAGGACAATTGGGACCAAACTTTTTCGCGCCCGTGCCGGACCCCGGTCCGATGTCAGCGCAGGATGTCCTTCAGCGTCGCGCCCGTGGGGGCCGCGTGATGCAGATCCAACGTCGAATGCAGGTCCACAAGGTGGCTGCGCATCAGTTCCTCGGCCCTTTGACCATCATTGTCCGCGATGGCCTGCACAAGCGAATGATGCGCATGGCTTTCACATAGCGCGCTCTCGCGGCGCCAATATAGCGCGATAATCAACGATGATCGGGCAATCAGCGTCTCGATAAACCCTGCGATCGTGGCCTGATTGGCAATGCGCGCGATCTCGATATGAAAGCGACCGGACAAAAACAGCGCCCGCCCACGGTCTTTGACGGCAATCGCGGCATGTTCATTTGCGATATGCGTGCGCAGGATATCCACGTCGGCAGGCGTCGCATGCAACGCCGCAGAACGGGCCGTGCGCGGTTCAAGCAGTTCGCGCGCCTCGAACACTTCGCGCGCCTCGTGGGGGCTGGGCTGCGCCACGAAAGCCCCGCGATTGCGCCGAATTTCGACAAGCTGGCCATGGGCCAACGACTGCAACGCGGCACGCACGATCGTGCGCGACACCCCATAGATCTCAGCCAGGTCATCTTCGCCCAGTTTGGTTCCCGGCGCGAGCCGGTGTTCATGGATCGCAAGCGACACCGCATCAGCCACAGTCTGGACGCGGGCGGGCCGGTGTGCCGCGTCAATCGTGGCAATATCAGGTTTGTTTGTCATGACGATCCTCGCCTGTTGCTGATGTCAGACACAGGTGCATTGAACAAGAGATCCTTGATTGTGCGCGCCTCGTCTTCTGATTGTATACAATATTGCGCCCAATTCTTGAGCGCAGCATCCGGCAAACGATCAAAATCACGACATACCCAAGACTCAGCCCCATTAATATTCCATCAACCTTTGCCCGCGCGCCCCTTCCTGCTGCCTGAATGAGACAACACAGGAGAAACATCAGCGTGATCTTACAAGACCTGGAACTGGTTTCTGTCACCAAGAGGTACGGCACGACCGTCGCCGTTGATGCGGTCAGCCATCACTTCAAATCGGCAAGCTACACCTGCCTGCTCGGGCCGTCGGGCTGTGGCAAATCATCCACCCTGCGGATGATCGCCGGGCACGAAAGCGTCAGTGACGGGTCCATCCTGCTGGCTGGGCGCGACATATCCCACCTGCCCCCCGCCAAACGCGGCACCGCCATGATGTTCCAAAGCTATGCCCTGTTTCCGCATCTCAGCGTGCGCGACAACGTGGCCTTCAGCCTGAAGATGAAAGGCATCGACAAACCCGAGCGCTATGGCAAAGCCGGCGAAATGCTCGAACTGGTCGACCTGTCCGCCCTTGCCGACCGGCTGCCCGATCAGCTTTCGGGCGGGCAACAGCAACGCGTGGCACTGGCGCGTGCCTTGATCACCCGCCCTCAGGTTCTGCTGCTGGACGAACCGCTTTCAGCGCTCGACCCGTTCCTGCGCATCCGCATGCGGGCCGAATTGCGCAAACTGCAAAAAGAGCTGCAGATCAGCTTTGTCCACGTCACCCATGGCCAGGACGAAGCATTGGCGCTGGCCGACGAGGTCGTGGTGATGAACAACGCGGTGATCGAACAGGCAGGCCCCGCCCGCACGGTGTTCAACGCCCCCAAAACCCGCTTTGTCGCGCAATTCATGGGCGGGCATAACGTGATCGCGCTGCCCGAAGGTCATTTTGCCATCCGCACAGATGCCGTCACGACGACCGCACCGGACCAAGGCACCGTTGCCGCCGATATTCTCGCCATCGAATATCAGGGCACCCATGTTTCCGTCCTGACAAAAATCGCCGGAGATCAAGAAGTGACAGCGCTGATCGCTGACGCTGATTTCTTTGCCCACCCGCACAACCCCGGCGACCGGATCGGTCTGACCTGGGACGCAAACAGCCTTCACCCTCTGACCGCGTAAAAGCGGCATTTCCACCGACAAGGAGAGATCAATGACACGATACACGAAACGAAATGGCCTCAGCCGCCGCACGCTGCTGAAAACCGGCATTGCGACCGCCGCGACCGCATTGGCCGCACCCATGGTGTGGGCGCAGTCCAACATCGTGCTGCGTCAGGCCGGCACCGGGGTGTCCGCCTTTAATGAAATCGCGGCAAAGGCGTTTGACGATCTGGGCATCACCCTCGAGATGACAGCCCTCGACAGTGACGCAGTCACCCAGCGTGTGGCGACCCAGCCCAACAGCTTTGACATTGCCGACATTGAATATTGGATCTGCAAAAAGGTGTGGCCAACCGGCAACCTGCAGGCCATGGATACCAGCCGCATCGCCAACTACGACAAGATCGCCGGCACCTTCCTGTCCGGCAAGCTGACCCCGGAAAGCAATATCGCCCAAGGCACCGCACCGCACACCGTCGGCTTTACATCGGGCGCAAACGGCACCGATTTCGTGCAGGAACAATCCGGCTGGATGACCTTGATCCCCACGATCTACAACGCCGACACCTTGGGCATCCGCCCCGATCTGATCGGTCGTCCGATCACGAATTGGTCCGAACTGCTGAACCCCGAATTCAAAGGCAAGGCGTCGATCCTCGACATCTCGTCAATCGGGATCATGGACATGGCGATGGTCGTGGAATCCATGGGCGAATACACCTACCCCGACAAAGGCAATATGACCCGCGAAGAAATTGACCTGACCCTTGCCATCTTTACCGAAGCCAAGAAAAACGGCCAGTTCCGCGCCTTCTGGAAATCGTTTGACGAAAGCGTGAACCTGATGGCATCGGGCGAGGTTGTCATCCAATCCATGTGGTCGCCCGCCATTGCCGCCGTCCGCAGCCAGGGTATTCCCTGTGTCTACCAGCCGCTCGAAGAAGGCTACCGGTCATGGGGTGGCGGCATGGGTCTGGCAGCTGGCCTTGATGGGGCCAAACTGGATGCGGCCTATGAATACATCAACTGGTACCTGTCCGGCTGGGCCGGCGGATTCTTGATGCGTCAGGGCTACTATTCCGCCGTTCCCGAAACCTCCAAGGACTTCATGTCCGACGACGAATGGGGTTTCTGGTTCGAAGGCAAGGCCTCGCAGGGGGACATCGTCAGCCCACAGGGCACCATCATGGAAGGCGCCGGCGCTGTTCGCGATGGCGGATCATTCTACGACCGTATGGGTGCCGTGGCCTGCTGGAATTCCGTCATGGACGAAAACCAGTACATGGTCCGCAAGTGGAACGAATTCGTCGCAGCCTGATGCAATCTGCCGTGGGGCGCCGTGATGGCGCCCCACCATTCCCGCAACACTTCCCCCGGACCCTCATGCAAAAACTGCGCTCCCAAAATGGCCTCATGGGCTGGCTGATGGTGTCACCTCTTGCGGTGGTCCTGCTTATCTTTCTGGTGCTGCCGATCATCATGATCGCCGTCGTCAGTTTCTGGCGGGCAACCGAATTTTCAATCATCCCCGCCTTCGAACTTGAGAACTACACATTTTTATTCAGCTCACCAGTGACTTACACGGTGTTCCTCAACACGTTCAAATATGCGTTGCTGACGTGGATGTTCACATGCGTGATCGGTTTCACGGTGGCCTACTATCTTGCGTTTCATATCCGGACACTGACGTGGCAGGTCGCGCTTTTCTTGCTTTGCACCATTCCCTTCTGGACCTCCAACATCATCCGCATGATCTCGTGGATCCCGTTCCTGGGGCGCAACGGGATCGCCAATTCCACCCTCATTTCGTGGGGGGTGATCGACGAACCCCTGGACTGGCTGCTGTTCAGCGACTTTTCCGTCGTGCTGGCCTTTGTGCATCTTTACACGCTGTTCATGGTCGTGCCGATCTTCAACACGATGATGCGGATCGACAAATCCCTGATCGAGGCGGCGCGCGACGGCGGTGCCAACGGTGCGCAAATCCTGTGGAATGTGATCATCCCGCTGACCAAACCCGGCATCATGATCGGCACCATCTTTGTGGTCACTTTGGTGATGGGCGATTTCTTTACGGTGCGCATCATGTCGGGCAGTCAATCGGCCAACGTCGGTCGCCTGATCTCGAACGATATCGCCCTGCTGCAATACCCCTCTGCTTCGGCGACGGCCATTGTGCTGCTGCTCACGGTGCTGCTGGTAATCGGCATCCTGCTGCGGTTCGTCGATATCCGAAAGGAGCTATAGGATGGAACCCCGTCCCCGTTCATTTTACGTGCTGACCGCGTTCTTTGCGCTGTTCTTACTGTTTCTCTACGGTCCGACCCTGACCATCGCTGTGCTGTCGTTTCAGGGCCCCGGCGGCGGGCTGACATTCCCGATGCGCGGCGTGTCGCTGTATTGGTTCCATGACCTGTTCGAACAACAAGCCGTCGGCGACATCTGGGGCAGCTTCCGCCGCAGCCTTGTGCTGGGTATGATGGTCATGGTCACCACGGTGGTCGTATCGGTCATGGGCGGGCTGGCCTTTCGCAAGAAATTCCCCGGTGCAAACATCCTGTTTTACCTGATCATCACCTCGCTGGTGATCCCGTCGATCCTGATTTCGCTGGGCGTCGGCCTGATGTTTTCCCAAGCCGGGATCGCCGTCCACTGGGCCACGTCGGGCTTTGGCTCACAACTGACATGGACGCTGCCGTTTGGCTTGCTGATCATGTTTGCCGTCTTCAACCGCTTTGACAAAAGCTACGAGGAAGCCGCCCGCGACCAAGGTGCCACGTCATGGCAAACCCTGCGCCATGTCGTGCTGCCGATCATCGCGCCCTCGCTGATCGGGGTGGCGCTTTTCGGCTTCACGCTCAGCTATGATGAATTTGCACGGACCCTGCTGACCTCGGGCAGCAAAAACACCCTGCCGCTGGAAATCTACGGCATGACCACCAACGTCACCTCGCCCGTGCTCTATGCGCTTGGCACACTGACGACCGTATTTTCGCTGCTGATCATCGGCATCTTCCTGTGTGTCGCACTCTGGACCACGCGCCGCAAAGCCAAGGCCGGATCGGACGCGGGCAAGGGCATGTTATGATCATCATCATCAACCCCAACAGCACCGCGTCAATGACCGACGCGATGGTGCAAACCGCGCGCGATGCCTGCCCGGGCGTGGCCATAACCGGCTGGACATCCCACGACGGCCCGCCCGCAATTCAAGGGCCCGCTGATGGCATCGCCTGCGTGCCGCCGCTGCTGAAACTGGTCGCGCAGGCATCGCACCAAGGCGCGCGCGTCATCATTATCGGCTGTTTCGATGACACCGGGCTGGATGCCGCCCGCGCCATGGCGACCTGCCCTGTCATTGGCATCGGCCAAGCGGCCTACCATCTGGCCGCACTCGCCGGAGCGCGCTTTTCGGTGGTGACGACGCTCGACGTGTCGATCCCCGTTTTGCACGAAAACATTCAGGCCTACGGGCTTGCGCGCAGCCTTGGCCGGGTCCGCGCCAGCGGCGTGCCGGTGCTGGCGTTGGACACCGATGCGGACACCGCCAACGCCCGGATCATCGCTGAAATCAAACGCGCCGTCGCCGAAGACAATGTGCAAACTGTGGTGCTGGGATGCGCGGGCATGACGCATATCCCCGCCGCTGCCGGCCCCCGGATCGGCGTCCGCCTGATCGACGGGGTGCGCGCCGCCGTCCAGATAGGTGCAATCTTATGACGGACCAAATCTCCGACGCCTGCACCATCGTCGCGGCATATCTGGAACGCTCCATGGTGCCGGACCCTGCCGGGGCAGCGGCCTATGTCGGGCCTAATTTCCAGATCACCTTTACCGGGGGGCGACATATGACCGCCCCCGCCGATACCGCCGCGTTCAACGCCCAGCGCTACAAATGGGTGAAAAAGAGGTTTTTGCGTACCGATGCGGCCCTTGATGCGACCACAGGCGATATTCACATCTATAACACCGGCCATCTTTATGGCGAATGGCCAGATGGCACACCGTTTGAAACCAACCGTTATATCGACACCTTTGTCGTGCGCGATGGCAAAATCATCAGCACGCAGGTCTGGAACGACAGCGCCGAAATCCTGCTGGACCGGGCCGGTCTGGCCGAGACGCCCCTATGACCCTGCCCCACCACGATCGCTACGCCTATGTGCCGATCCACGCACGGCCCGATTTTGACTGGCCAACCGGCAAAAGGCTCGCGGTTTATCTGGGCGTGAACCTTGAACACTTTGCCTTCGGGGCCGGTTTGGGTGCCGAACTGGCCCCCGGCGGGCCGCAGCCCGACATCCTGAACTATGCGTGGCGCGACTATGGCAATCGCGTGGGCGCGTGGCGGTTGCTTGATCTGCTGGATGATCTGGACCTGCCCGCAACGGTGCTGGCCAACAGCGCCATGTACGATCATGCGCCCACCCTGATGCAAGCCCACCATGCCCGCGGCGATGAAATCGCAGGCCACGGGCGCACCAATTCCGAACGCCAAAGCACGATGGATGAAACCACCGAGCAGGCCATGATCGCCCACGCGACCGCGACACTCACCAGCGCCCGGGGCACCGCACCCAAAGGCTGGCTCAGCCCTTGGATCGCCGAAAGCCGCGTCACCCCTGATCTGCTGCAAGAAGCGGGATATGCCTATACGCTGAACTGGTGCATGGACGATCAACCGGTGTGGATGCGCACTCGGTCCGGCCCGCTTCTGGCGGTGCCCTACCCTCAGGAAATCAACGACATCCCCGCCATCATCGCGCGCAAGGACAGTGCCGCGGATTTCGCAGATATGATCATCGACACCTTTGACGAAATGCTGGCGCAATCGGCAGCGCAGCCTTTGGTCATGGGCATCGCCCTGCATCCCTATATCATCGGCCAGCCCGGACGTCTGCGTCAGTTGCGGCGTGCGCTGACCCATATCACCGGCCAACGCGACGCCATCTGGCTGACTCAGGCCCGGCACATTGCCGCAGCCTATACCACCCGCACCCCAGCGCCATGAACGTCCAAAGGAGAACCCCATGTCTTGCGTTATCAAAGGCGGTACAATCGTCGCCGCAGACCGCACCTATGTCGCCGATATTCTGATCGCAGGTGAAACGATCACTGCGATTGGCCCCGACCTGTCGGGCGATACCGTCATCGATGCCTCCGGATGTTTCGTGATGCCCGGCGGGATCGACCCGCACACGCATCTTGAAATGCCCTTTATGGGCACAACCACCGCCGAAACATGGGAAAGCGGCACATTTGCCGCGGCCTCGGGCGGGACCACGATGGTGGTCGATCACATCATCCCCGGTGCCGACGGCATGCTGACCGCGCTTGACCAATGGCACGACCGGGCCGCGCGTCAGGCTTCATGCGATTATGGGTTCCACATGGCTGTCACCGGATGGTCGGAACAGATATTCAACGACATGGCCGTCGTGGTGGATCGCGGCGTCAACACGTTCAAACACTTCATGGCCTACAAGGGCGCGTTGATGGTGAATGACGACGAAATGTTCGCGTCCTTCACCCGCGCAGGCGCGCTGGGGGCCTTTCCGCTGGTCCACGCCGAAAACG
The DNA here is from genome assembly GCF_017854565.1 of Yoonia sp. Taxonomy (GTDB): domain Bacteria; phylum Pseudomonadota; class Alphaproteobacteria; order Rhodobacterales; family Rhodobacteraceae; genus Yoonia. The sequence goes on along the minus strand of NZ_JAFMHJ010000007.1, from coordinate 34,235 downwards.
GCGACCTGATCGCCAGCCTCCAAGATCGCCTGATGGCCGCAGGCAACACCGGACCCGAGGCGCACGCCTATTCCCGCCCCGCATCCGTCGAGGGCGAAGCCGCCAACCGCGCCATTACCATCGCCGATGCCGCAGGTGTGCCGCTTTACGTCGTGCATACCTCAAGCGAAGATGCCCACGAGGCGATCCGCCGCGCTCGCCAAAAAGGCCAGCGGGTCTGGGGTGAACCCCTGATTCAGCACCTTTTGCTGGACGAAAGCGCATATGCGCACCCCAGTTGGGACCATGCCGCACAACGCGTCATGTCACCGCCGTTTCGCAACAAACACCACCAAGACGGGCTTTGGGCAGGTCTTGCTGCGGGATCACTGCACGTGGTCGCAACCGACCACTGCGCCTTTACCACCGCGCAAAAGCGGATGGGCGTCGGCGACTTTACCAAAATCCCCAACGGCACTGGCGGCCTCGAGGATCGGCTATCGCTTTTGTGGACGTTCGGCGTCGCCACGGGTCGGCTGACGATGAATGAATTTGTCGCCGTCACCTCGACCAATATCGCGCAAATCCTGAACATCTATCCCCGCAAAGGGGCGATCCTTGTGGGGTCTGACGCCGATCTGGTGGTCTGGGACCCCGACGCCAGCAAGACGATTAGCGCCAAGACCCAGAAATCTGCAATTGATTACAATGTTTTCGAAGGGTTCGACGTCACCGGCCTGCCCCGCTTTACCCTGTCGCGCGGCACGGTCGTCTGGGACGCAGGCACCCCGCGTCAGCCGCAGCCCGGCCACGGCACTTACATCAAACGCACGCCATTCCCCCCCATCAGTCAGGCGCTTTCGGTATGGAAAGAACTGGTCGCGCCGCGCCCCGTCGCACGGGACCCCAAACACATGCCCATCGGCGTCTGACGCCCATCAAAAGGACCCAAAATGACTAAGAAAATTATGTGCGCCTTTGGCACCGACATCGATTCCGTCGCGGGTTGGATCGGCTCTTATGGCGGCGGCGACAGCCCCTCTGACATCCAGCGCGGCATATTCGCCACCGAGGTAGGCATCCCCCGCCTTTTGCGGATGTTCAAGAAATACGACATGCAAACCAGCTTTTTCATCCCCGGCCACAGCCTCGAGACGTTCCCAAAGGAAATGCAGATGATCGTCGATGCAGGTCACGAGGTGGGCGCACACGGCTATATGCACGAAAACCCCGTCGCCATGACCCCGACCCAAGAAGAAGACGTGCTGGTCAAATCCATCGCACTGATCGAAAAACTGACCGGCAAGACCCCCAGAGGGTACGTCGCCCCGTGGTGGGAAATGTCGAACGCCACCGCCGCTTTGCTGCAAAAATATGGCTTTTCCTACGATCACAGCCAAGGCTACCGCGACTTTCAGCCCTTCTATGCCCGTGTGGGCGATGAATGGAACCTGATCGACTACACCAAAACCGCCGCCGACTGGATGCACCCGCTCAAGCATGGCCATGAAATCGACCTCGTTGATATCGCCGCCAATTGGTACGTCGATGACCTGCCGCCGATGATGTTCATGAAAAAGGCGCCCAACAGCCATGGCTTCGTCAATCCGCGCGACATCGAACAGATGTGGCGCGATCAGTTCGACTGGGTCTACCGCGAGATGGATTATGCGGTCTTTGCCTTTACGATCCACCCCGATGTGTCCGGTCGCCCACAGGTCCTGCTGATGCTGGAGCGGCTGATCGAATACATCAATGGCCACGAAGGCTGTGAATGGATGACGTTTGACGCCATCGCAGATGATTTCCGGGCGCGCTATCCTTTTGCGGATGCCGCACGGCCTGCAGTCATCTGATGTGCGCCAGTTGCGGCTTTCCTGCAGCCCCCGGCCACTGGACCGAAGCCGGGGCGGCAACCGCGCCGGATCGCATCCGCGAACGCTTTCGTAGGGCGCAGATCCTACGGCGCGTCCTCAAAGGCACGGGGCTGACCGTCCACGACGGTGGTCTGGTGCCCGGCATCCAACTGTCCACGCTCACCGGCGCGCAAACCATCGTCCCCCATCTCGAACAGCTCTGGATCGAGGCCGAGCGGATGACCGGCACCCCCTTTGATCCGCTTGATCCCAAATTTCTGACCAGCGATGTCTAAGGTGCCCGATGGCCGCATCCGCCTGACCATCCTGGGCGGCTACCTCGGGTCCGGCAAAACCACATGGCTGCGCCATCAGTTGCATGAGAAACGCTTTGGCCGGGTGCATGTGATCGTGAACGAAGCCGCCGAAATTCCCGTCGACGATGCCCTGCTGGGGGCGGCGGACGGGCTGACCGTTCTGGCGGGCGGATGTGTGTGTTGCGCGGCTCAGGACAGCCTGCGCCGCACATTGCGCCAACTCTGTGACGACCGCAGCAAAATCAGCGATCCGTCCAGCCGGATTGCGCGGATCGTGCTGGAAACCAGCGGGCTGGCAGATCCCGCCGCCATCGCGACCATGATCCAGACCGACCCCATGCTTGTCCGGCAGATCGTTATCGCCCAGATTATCGTCGCCGCCGACGCGCTGCATATCATCGCCCAACTGCGCCACGAACGGCTGGGCCGCGCGCAGATCGAGGCCGCAGATGACATCGTCCTGACCAAAACCGATGCCGCCCGGCACGATGATCTGTCACGGCTGGTGGCGACGCTCCGGTCGCTCAACCCCGGTGCGACGCTCACCGCGACCGCATTTGGATCACAGGTTGCGCTACCGCCACCCGCGCCGGACGTACCACCGCTGCCCGTGCCGGACCTGTCCGGTGCGGACCCAAGACCGATTATTCCCTGTCGCCTTGATCTGGGCGCCGTGCCCGACTGGACCGCCTTCACCGTCTGGCTATCGGCGCTCCTGCATGTCCACGGGGTGCGAATCATGCGCGTCAAAGGCGTGGTTGTGACGCCCGCAGGCAGGCTCTTGCTGCAAACCGTCCGCAAGACCGTGCAATCACCCGAAGTTCTGCCCGACCGCGCCACCGCCACCGACACCGACAATCAAATCGTGCTGATCGGGCGTGGGCTTCATCCCCCGGACCTGCGGCAGTCCCTGTGCCACTTTACCACATCCCCCTAGGGCAACTTGCGCAAATCAGCACCCGCTTGGCGCACGACCTCTGACAATTCCAACAATTGCGCCGATAGCGGGTTGGTTTTGCGCCAGATCATCCCGACCGTTCGCGATGGCCGGGGTCGGTTGAACCGCACCACACAGACCGGCGCGGACCGGGTTTCAACACGCACCGCCATCTCGGGGATCAACGTCACGCCAATGCCCGCACCCACCATCTGCACCAACGTCGCCAAGGATGACCCATCCAACCCCTCACGCGGCACCGCCCCGCCAAAATTGCAGAACGACAGCGCCTGATCCCGAAAACAATGCCCTTCCTCCAGCAACAACAGCCGCATCGCGCGCAGGCTGTCGCGGCTCGGCACCGGCTTGCCCGCGTCGGCATCCGGCCGCACCAGCACGAAATTTTCATCAAACAGCGCCACTTCGGTAAACGCAGGCTCAGACAGCGGCAACGCGACAACCGCCGTATCAATCCGCCCGTCGGACAGTTCCTGAATCAGGCGCGGCGTGACCGTTTCGCGCACATGAATATCAAGATCGGGATGGCTTTGATGCAAGGCGCCGATGATCGTGGGCAACAGATAGGGCGCGATCGTCGGGATCACCCCGATGCGCAACCGCCCCGTCAGCCGCCCCCGTGCGGCGCGGGCCAGATCACCCAGTTCATCCACCGACTGCACAATCCCGCGGACCCGCAACGCAAATTCCGCACCAAAGGCCGTCAGACGCACCTGCCGGGCCGTCCGCTCGAACAATATCATGCCCAGCGCGGTTTCCAGTTCCTTGATCTGCACCGACAGCGCGGGTTGCGAAATCGCACATGCATCCGCCGCATGCCCGAAATGCCCATACCGGACAAGCGCCTGGAAATAACGCAACTGCTTGAAGGTCAGATTTAGCATAGTTAAAAGTTATCGCAGCCATTAGTAAATGCAACTTAAAACTATCACAAGACTTTGCTATGTTTCGCGCAGAAACGCAAAGTGTCGGCCAATATCACATCAACCATGCCTGATTTCGCCCCCCGCGCAACGCTGGCGCGACAGGACCAATTTTGCTAAACGCCGGACAGCACACGGATAGTCACGCAACAAATCACGGTCCCGGATGCGGACCAGCGCCCTTAAAAACCACTCAAGATCGGAGACTACTATGGACGGAAGTAACACAGGTAAATGCCCGGTAATGCACGGCGCCGTGCAAGCAGGCGGTCGTTCAAACCGCGACTGGTGGCCGAATCAGCTCAACCTCAGGATCCTGCACCAGAACGGCCCGCAGTCGAACCCGATGGACCCTGATTTCAACTATGCCGCGGCCTTTAACGCGCTCGACATGGACGCGCTGAAAAAAGATCTGACCGCGCTGATGACCGACAGTCAGGATTGGTGGCCCGCTGACTACGGCCACTACGGTCCCTTCTTTATCCGCATGGCGTGGCACAGCGCCGGCACCTACCGCACCGCCGACGGGCGCGGCGGATCGGGCGCGGGCACACAGCGTTTTGCCCCGCTCAACAGCTGGCCCGATAACGGCAATCTGGACAAGGCGCGCCGCTTGCTTTGGCCGATCAAGCAAAAATATGGCAGCGCCATCTCCTGGGCCGACCTGATGATCCTGACCGGCAACGTAGCGCTTGAAACGATGGGCTTCAAAACCTTCGGCTTTGGCGGCGGTCGTGAAGACGTCTGGGAACCCGAAGAAGACATCTATTGGGGCGAAGAAGCCGAATGGCTTGGCGATAAACGCTATTCGGGCGACCGTGAATTGGAAAACCCGCTTGCCGCCGTGCAGATGGGCCTGATCTACGTCAACCCCGAAGGGCCGAACGGCAACCCTGATCCACTCGCCGCAGCCCACGACATCCGCGAAACCTTTGCGCGCATGGCCATGAACGACGAAGAAACAGTGGCGCTTGTCGCGGGCGGTCACACCTTCGGCAAAACCCATGGCGCAGGCGACGCAAACCTCGTCGGGCCGGAACCAGAGGCGGCCCCGATCGAGGAACAGGGCCTTGGCTGGAAAAACGCCTATAAATCCGGCAAGGGCGTCGATACGATCACATCCGGCCTCGAAGGCGCATGGACCCCCACCCCGACCACCTGGGACATGTCCTATTTCGACGTCCTGTTCGGCTACGAATGGGAACTGACCCAAAGCCCCGCCAGCGCGAACCAATGGCAGGCAAGGAACCTTGCCGAAAAAGACCACGCGCCACAGGTTGACGGCTCTGGCCCGGTGCCGATCATGATGGCCACGACTGACCTGTCCATGCGTCAGGACCCCGCCTACCGCGCCATCTCGGAACGGTTCCACAAGAACCCCGATCAATTCGCCGATGCCTTTGCGCGCGCTTGGTACAAGCTGACCCACCGCGACATGGGGCCGGTTGCCCGCTACCTCGGCACCGATGTCCCCGCCGAAGAACTGCTGTGGCAGGACCCGATCCCCGCCGTTGATCACGCCTTGATCGACGCGCAGGATATTGCAGACCTCAAGGGCAAGATCCTTACCTCCGGCCTGTCGGTGTCGGAACTGGTCAGCACGGCCTGGGCCTCTGCGGCGACCTTCCGCGGCTCTGACAAACGCGGCGGTGCCAACGGTGCGCGCATCCGCCTGGCCCCGCAAAAAGACTGGGCAGTCAATCAGCCTGCGCAGCTGGCCAAGGTGCTGACCACGCTCGAAGGCATCCAATCCGCCTTCAACGCGGGCGCTGGCCACAAAAAAGTGTCCATGGCCGATCTGATCGTGCTGGGCGGTTCCGCTGCCATTGAAAAGGCCGCCGAAGACGCGGGTCAGGACATCGCGGTGCCCTTCGCACCCGGTCGTGCAGACGCCACCCAAGACCAGACCGATGTTGAATCATCGGCCGTTCTGGAACCTGTCGCTGACGGTTTCCGCAACTATCAGAAAACCGCCTATACAGTCACCGCCGAAGAAATGCTGCTCGACCGGGCGCAATTGCTGACGCTGACCGCACCGGAAATGACGGTGCTTGTCGGTGGTCTGCGGGTCCTTGGTGCCAATGCCGACGGCGGGCCACACGGCGTCTTTACCGACAAACCCGGCGCGCTGACCAACGACTTCTTCACCAACCTTCTGGATATGGGCACCACCTGGACGCCCCTTTCCGACGCCGCAGACATCTTTGAAGGCCGCGACAGCAGCACTGGTGCGGTGAAATGGACCGGCACCCGCGTTGATCTGGTCTTCGGGTCGCACTCGCAACTGCGCGCACTGGCCGAAGTTTACGCGACCGATGACGCACAGCCAGCCTTTGTGCGCAACTTCGTCGCGGCCTGGACCAAGGTGATGAACGCAGATCGTTTCGATCTGGCCTGATCGCCCCCCCATAGCTGCCCTTGCCAATCAGCAGGGGCCGCGACCAAACAAACGTCAAGCGGCGCGCAACCCGATTGCAGCGCCGCTTTTCACACCTGCGGCCCGGCGTTCCATCACCAGGCCGGACCATAAATCACCAGATAAACGCAACTTTGACCACGTAACTACGTAGAACCCTACGTAGTTTTACCTATCCCGCGCGCCGCCATTACTATGACCACCCCGGGCGCAGTTCGCGCTAACGTGAAGACAACATAAGTGAAACCTTGGGGGCTCTATCACATGTCACACGTAAAACGCACAATCGCACACACACTCACAGCCATGGCACTCTTTGCCGTGATGCCGGCAGTCGCCAGCGCAAACGAAATCGCGCTGACATTCAAGAATGGGTCCGTCACAATCCGTGGTGACTTTGTCGGCTTCCACAACAACGCATATCTGGTTGCGACGGCTGCGGGCCACATCAATGTCCCCGCCAAGCATATCACCTGCGAAGGCCAAGATTGCATCGTCATCTTGTCGTCCAACGCAAACTAACGTCCCTCCCGACGTGATGTGATCGGCGTGAGACCCTCCTCAGGTGCGCCGATCACATCTGAACGGCCTGCCCGGTCAACGCGCTGTGTTGTGCGGCCATGCCGATCGCAACCGCTTTGGCGCCATCGGCCACAGTGACCTCGACCACACCCTGGCCGCGCACCACCGCGTTAAAGCGTTGATGCTGATAGAATGTGGACCCGTTGTGGTCCCCCGCCGCCAACAGCGTCGAATCAACCGGAATTTCCGATACAAACGGCCCCTTGGGCGCACGTGGGCTGATGACGAGTTGCGGCACCGGCGCGTCGCCCAACAGCTTGGGCCAAAACCGCCCCGGCCCCGGCACAAAGGCCTCTATCTTGCCCTTTGGCCCCACCGCGCTGATCTCTTCTTGATAGCGCGCGCCTTCGGCGAACATGCATAATTCCAGCATCGCCCGCGCGCCATTGTCAAAATCCATAATGACATAGCCGTTGTCCCAAATATCCGGGGTCTGGCCGTCGTAACGCTCATCGACATGGTTCACCGATTGCCCGGCACTGGCCATGACGCGGACCGGCTCTGCGCACAGGATCAGCCGCATCAGATCGAAAAAGTGGCAACATTTTTCAACCAGCGTGCCGCCGGTTTTGGCGTTAAACCGGTTCCAGTCGCCGACCTTCGGCAAAAACGGAAAGCGGTGTTCGCGCACTGTCAGCATCTTCACGCCCCCCGTCGCGGCCTGCGCCTGCGCAATAAACGCGGCCACCGGCGGCATATAGCGGTACTCCATCGCGACCCAAACCGGATGCGGATAACCCGCGAACAGCGCCTCAATCTCTGGTGCATCCGCCGGATCGGTGTACAGCGGCTTTTCACATAAGATCGGCAGGGGCCGGGTCTGCACGATCTGGCGCAACTGCGGCACATGCAGATGGTTGGGGCTGACGATCACGACCGCATCCAGCGCCGCGAACGCCAGCAGTTCTTCCAGCGATCCCGCAACATGCGCGTCACCCGCCAATGTCGCTGCGGCCTCTGCCAACTCCGCCACCGGATCGTACACAACCGATACCCGGCCATGCGGCAGCAGATTGATATTCTGAATATGCTCGCGGGCCATCATCCCGCAGCCGATCAGCCCATAGTTTACAACGTCCAAATTCCTAACCCTTACCCATCCGAGAGACATAAGTCGCACGCGCCGGATCAAACCAGGTGCGTGAAAATTCCGCCGGTTCATGCGCGGCATTCCGGCTTGACCGTTCAACATAACCGACCGTCTGACCGGCACGCAGATGAAACGCCGCAGGCGTCCAATCGGGCATCGCGGCCACACCGATCCGGTCCTCGACCGCGGCAATCACCAGCCCCAGCTGATGCCGGTAAAAATGATACAGCGATTCAGACAAGTCATCAGGACCAATCACATTGCGCTGCCCGCCATCCAGCCAGATTTCCTCAAGCGCGATCAAACCGCCATCCAGCGACCGCAATCGCCGGATCCGGTGCCCCTGCGTATCCGGCCCGAAATCGGGCGCATCCGCAGGCTTGGCCAACCGGTCCACCGACAGTACCTGCGCTGTGGGCAACCCGCCACCACGCAACAGCTCCAACCGGAAGAACGCGTAGACCGAATTCACCACGGGCCGGTGGCGCACATAATTGCCCGACCCCTGCAACCGCTCCAGCAATCCCTTGGCCTCGATATCCGCCAGCGCCTTGCGCAGCGTGCCCACAGCAACGCCAAGGTCCTCTGCCATATCCCGCTCGGGCGGCAACCTTGCGCCATCGGCCAAATGCCCGGCCGCAATTTCGCGGATCAGCATTTCACTGACCTGAATGTATTTTGGCAAAGCCGAGGTCTTGACCATGGCACGCCCCTCCTCCGGCTTGCGCATGAAAATTGATACACTATTGTTGCACATAACTTACCATGCTAGGCAAGTGGAAACGACGACCAAGGGGGGAGCAGAATCAATGTCCATCGTGCCCGTCACCAGTGCCGATCTGGATGCAGCCGAAGTCAGCTGGTTCTCGGCCCTTTGCTCCGACGACTACCAGTTCCTTGGCGTGCCCGACGGGGATCTGCGATCATCATGGGACCACTGCCGCGACATCGCGCTTGAGGCCGAAAAGCAGGGTTTTCGCAATATCCTCGCGCCCTCATCCTATCAGGTCGGCCAAGACACGCTGTCGTTCGTCGCAGGCATGGCGCCGCTGACCGAAAACATCAACTTTCTCGCCGCGATCCGCTGCGGTGAAATGCACCCGATCATGCTGGCCCGTACCGTGGCAACCCTCGATCACATGCTCAAAGGGCGCCTGACCCTGAACGTGATCAGCAGCGATTTCCCCGGCGAAGTCGCAGACAGCAAATACCGCTACCAACGCAGCCACGAAGTCGTGCAAATCCTGCGGCAGGCCTGGACCCGCGACGCCATCGACCACGATGGCGATATCTACCAATTCGCGAATGTCCCCACAGACCCCGCAAGGCCCTACCAACAAAACGGCGGCCCCCTGCTGTATTTCGGCGGCTACTCGCCCGATGCGCTCGAACTGTGCGGCGCGCAATGTGATGTCTACCTGATGTGGCCCGAAACCACCGACCAGCTTGCCCAGCGGATGAAGGATGTGCACGCCCGCGCGGCTGCGCACAACCGCACGCTGGACTACGGGTTGCGCGTTCATATGATCGTGCGCGACACTGAAACCGAGGCGAAGGAATATGCCGACTACATCGCTTCCAAACTGGACGATGAATATGGCAAACTGATCCGCGACCGCGCACACGACAGCATTTCGCTTGGCGTCGCCCATCAGGCCAAAGCCCGCGCATTGGCCGATAAATTCGGCTACGTCGAACCTGGCTTGTGGACCGGCGTCGGGCGCGCCCGGTCCGGCTGCGGGGCCGCACTCGTCGGCTCCACCGATCAAATCATGACCAAAATCGAAGGCTACCAAAAGATGGGCATCCGTGCTTTCATCTTTTCAGGCTACCCCCATATCGACGAAGCCAGACACTTTGGCAGCCGCGTCATGCCACATTTGAAAACCTGCTCGCTGCCCCAGGCATACGGGCGAGTCCCAACCGAAACACCAGCCACGCCTTTGGGCACAGGACCACGCCGTTGAACCGCATTGGAATCACCCAAGACCTCTCGTTTAGCTCCATCGTCTATGGCATGTGGCGGCTTGGCGACGACACCGACACCAGCCCTGCCCATGTTCAGGCCAAGATCGACGCCTGTCTGGCCCAAGGGATCACCACCATGGATCAGGCCGACATCTACGGCGGCTATGCGGCCGAGGAAATTCTGGGCAAAGCGCTGGCTGCCGCCCCGCACCTCAAAGACAAGATCGAAATAGTCACCAAATGCGACATCATCGCGCCCGCCGGGCGGTATGCGAATGCGCGGGTGAAATACTATGACACCAGCCGGGCGCATATCACAGCCTCGGTTGACCATTCACTGCGCCTGATGGGCATCGACAAAATCGACACGCTGCTGATCCACCGCCCCGACCCGCTGATGGACCACCACGAAACCGGCGCCGTACTGGACGACCTTGTTGCATCAGGCAAGGTCCGCAGCGTCGGCGTGTCCAATTTCAAACAGTACGACTGGACACTGCTGCAATCGGGGATGCAAACCCCGCTGATCACCAACCAGATCGAACTGTCCCTGACCGCACACGCAGGGTTTACCAACGGCGACGTCGCCTACCTGCAGGAACGCGACACCCCGATCATGGCATGGTCGCCTCTGGGCGGCGGCAGCATGATGACCGGCACAGGCGCCGTACAGGACGCTTTGGCCAAAGTCGCGCGTGAAAATGACGTTGACGCAAGCGCCGTTGCCGTGGCATGGCTGTTGGCCCACCCAAGCCGCATCATGCCGGTCATGGGAACCAACAACCTAAACCGAATCAATGCGTTATCCGACGCTTTGAAAGTCAACATGGACCGGCAAACGTGGTATGAACTCTACACCGCCGCTCTGGGAAAAGAGGTCCCTTGATGGACACAATCACATCCGCAACATTCGACCCCAGCTCCGACGCCGACAGCTTCCGTAGCGCCCTTGGCAGCTTTGTGACCGGCGTCACCGTCATCACGACCGACAGCGCCGAAGGGCCCGTTGCCATCGTCGCCAACAGCTTCGCCAGCGTCTCGCTCGATCCGCCGATGGTGCTGTGGTCACCGGCCAAATCATCCAAACGGTTCGAACATTTCGCCGGTTCGCGGCGCTTTGCCGTGCATATTCTTGCCGCCGACCAGCGCGATATCTGCACCGCGATCATCGGCTCCAAAACCGCGATCAACAAGGTACCGATGCACCTGTCGCACTGCGGCATGCCCATCATCGAAGGTGCGCTGGCAACCTTTGAATGCAATCTCGCAGCCACCCATGATGCGGGCGACCACGTCATCGTCGTCGGCCACGTCACCAAAGCCCACCACAAAGGCGGTGACCCGCTCGTCTTCCATGGCGGCAGATACGGCGCCTTCAAAGAACACTGACCGCTTCTTCCGAAGGGGAAATATCCCGGGGGAGGCCCGGACTTGATCCGGGACGGGGGCAGCGCCCCCTTACGACACGGGCAAAACGCCCAACATACACAACAGGGGAGGAGCCGCATGTCGGTCCTGTTTGGCCTCTTGTGGCCGCTGCAACGGTTCAACACTGCTGTGTTGTCCATGGGTCGGGCCATCGCGGTCACGGCATTGGCCATCATGGTCTGCCTGATCCTTGGTCAGGTATTCTTCCGCTACGTCCTCAACGACGCCCCCAACTGGACCGAGGAAGGCGCGCGTTTCGGCATGTTGTGGATGACCGGCCTGATGGCACCGCTGGCCTACCGCAAGGGGGGCTTCGTCGCGATTGACATGGTCGAACGGGCCTTGCCGCGGGTCCTGTCCGGCCTGCTGAGCCTCTTGTTGCTGGCGATTTCACTCTGGGTGCTTGTGATCGCGTGGGAACGCGGCTTGAACAACCACGTCGATACCCTCTCCGGGCGCGGCTGCTCGTCCTCGCTGCGGTGGCCCTTCGGGATCGAGATCGGCAAATGCGGCGCGAAATTCCAGAACAATTATCAATATGCTGCGCTCTGGGTCGGGGTGAACTTGCTGATCCTTGTGAATATCGAACTGATGATCCGGCAAATCATCACGCTGCTGGGCCAGGGCGACCGCCTGACCCAGCAGCGTGATGACACAATCGTGGGGGCCGACTGATGCTTTTATGGTTCCTTCCGATCTTCCTGATCCTGATCATGGTCGGCCTGCCGGTGATCTTTGCCCTGCTGGCATCCCCCATCGCGCTGATCATGCTCGAAGGCGATAGCCGCAACGTCGTCGCAGGGCTTTATCGCAATCTTTACAACGGCATGGACAGCTTTCCTCTCATGGCGCTGCCGTTCTTCATGCTGGCGGGCGAAATCATGAACCGGGGCGGGATCACCCTGCGCTTGGTCGAATTTTCACAGGCCTTCATGGGCCACCTGCGCGGCGGGTTGGCCCATGTGAATATCCTCAGCTCGATCCTCTTCGCGGGCCTCTCGGGCAGCGCCGTGGCCGACACCTCCGCGCTTGGCTCCACCCTGATCCCCGCGATGGAGAAAAACGGCTACACCCGTAAATTCGCCGCAGCCATCACCGCCGCCAGCTCGGTCATCGGCCCCATCATCCCACCATCGGGCATCATGATCATCTACGCCTACGTCATGGGCGAAAGCGTCGCGGCACTGTTTCTCGCCGGTATTGTCCCCGGCATCCTCGTGGGCGTCGGGCTGATGATCATGGTGCGGCTGATGGCCGACCGGTATGATTTACCCAAGGCCGAGCGCATCGTTCACACCGGCCAGACAATGACCCCGGTTGAATATTGGGTCAGCTTTGCGCTGATCCGGATCAATGTCGCGGGCCTGCTGATGGCGATCTACGGCGGCCTGTCCACATCCGTCGGTCTGGCCACGGTCAACGACGCGGGCGACAAAATCCACACCCTCGACCTCTGGGTCGTCTTTGCCGTCCTGCTGGTGGTTTCGCACATCTTGCTGATGGGCTACCGGGACCGCGTGTCTCATGACTTCCGCATGATCTGCAAAAAGGCCGTGGCACCGCTGCAAACCCCCATCATCATCCTCGGCGGCATCCTTGTCGGCGTCTTCACCCCGACCGAGGCGTCAGCCGTCGCCGTCGCCTACGCGCTGATCGTGTCATTCTTCGTGCTGCGGTCGATGAAACTGCGCGACCTTGCCGATGTGCTGACCCGTTCGGCACTGGCCACCTCTGCGGTACTGCTGCTGGTTGGCGCTGCGGTATCGTTCAAAACCGTCGTATCCCTGTCATATGCGCCGCAAATACTGTCAGACTATATCCTGTCGCTGTCGGAAAACCCGCTTGTTCTTTTGTTCCTCATCAACATCTTGCTGTTCATCGTCGGCATGTTCCTCGATGCAGGCCCCGCGATCATCATCCTTGGCCCCATCCTTGGCCCGATCTTTGTCGACCTCGGCGTCCACCCCGTGCACTTCGCCATCATCATGAGCGTGAACCTCACCGTCGGCCTTGCCACGCCGCCCATGGGGCTGGTGCTTTTCGTGGCCAGTACAGTCTCGGGCGAAAAGGTCGAAACCATCGCCCGCGCGATCCTGCCGTTCCTCGCCGTCGAGGTGGTCGTGATCTTCCTTATCACCTATATACCGGCCATTTCGATGACCGTCCCCTATCTTACCGGTTTTCTCGGCTGCGGCCCGGACATCGGCTTCTCGGCTTGCATAAGCCCATCACCGTAGGTCGGGGTTTACCCGGCCATCTTTCAACGTCCAAGGGAGGACAAAATGCTGAAAACCTTCACACGCGTGGCCGCAACCGCCGCGCTTCTGGCAACACCGCTCGCCACATGGGCGGCCGGGCATACGGAATATACCATCCGCGCCACCGCCAATTCGAATGAAAATGACGAAGATTACGACGGTCTTGTCGTGTTCAAGAACTACGTCGAAGCTGCCTCCAACGGCCGCATCGCTGTGGAACTCTTCATCGGCACACAGCTCTGCGCGACGGGTGCGGAATGTCTCGAAGGCGTCGCCGAAGGCTCCATCGACGTCTATATCTCCACCTCCGGCGGTGCTGCGGGCATCTTCCCCTACGTGCAGGTTCTCGACCTGCCCTACCTGATGGCCAATGACCGGGTGGCCGAGGCCGTGCTGACCGGCGACTTCACCCGCACCATGCGTGACATGGCGCTGGAAACCTCCGACAACACCATCCGCCTGATGACCATCGGCAACACCGGCGGCTGGCGCAACTTTGCCAACACACAGCGCCGGGTCACACAGCCCTCGGATCTGGACGGCCTGAAAATCCGCACCGTGGTCGCAGACCTGCCACAGGAACTGGTCCGCGCAATGGGTGCATCGCCCACACCGATCCCATGGCCCGAACTGTTCACATCCCTCCAGACCGGCGTTGTCGAAGGCTCAAAGAATGGCATCACCGACATCATGGGCATGAGATTCCCAGACGCGGGCCTGCAATACCTCACGCTCGACGGGCACGCCTACATGGGTGCGCTTTGGTGGATGAGCAACGCAAGCTTCATGGCCATGCCAACCGACCTGCGCCGCGTCGTCGTCGATGGCTTCAGCCAGTTGCAACAGGCGACCTTTGCGTCACCCAAGCGTAAATCCATCGAAGCCTACGAGGCCTTCGTCGCAGGCGGCGGCGACCTCTACGTGCCGTCACCCGATGAAAAAGCCGCCTTCGCCGCGGCCTCCCTGCCCGTGCAGGACTGGTTCCGCGCCAACGTCGACGGCGGCGACCAAATCCTCGACGCGCTTGTCACAGCCGTAGCCAAAGCCGAAGCCGACCTCGACGCCGCCTACGAAAGCGACCTGAACTAAACGTCGCACTTGTATCGACACGCAAAAGGGCCGTCCGTTTGGACGGCCCTTTCACATCCAGCGCCCCCGTAGGGCGGGGTTCACCCCGCCACCCCACGGTGAATAGCGCAATCACTTTTATCGCATGTCACCCTTCACCGAAACGGATACATCCAGACCTTGTAGTCATCTACCAGCACCTCGGCCCGCGCCCGCTCATCCGCCGTAAGCCGTGGCGTGATCTCTTCCAGACTGTCGACCGCATCGGGGTCCCCGCCTATTGCTGACAGCGCATACCACAGGTACGCTCTGACCATATCCGGCGCGGGCAGCCCGCGCCCGACCTCATAATACCAGCCAAGCCCGGATTGCGCCCCAGGATGCCCTTTCATCGACGCCCGCAGATACCAGTCGAACGCCCGTTCGTCGTCGCGCGCGACGCCCAGACCCATGGCGTACATCACGCCGATCAGTTCCTCGGCATCGGCGTTGCCCGACCGGGCGTAAACCTCGAACGCGGCGCGGGCCTCGGCAAATTGGCCCGCCTCCATCAGATTGCGCGCGTGTTCCATATCGGCCTGCGCGGGCAGCACCCAGAACAGCAAAGCCAGACACGTGTACGTACAGTCCATGTACGCCTTGTGTACGCGATACATACGGCGCTCCTTTGGTTGGTTTTCGGTGCCAATCTGGCCACCGCTCAGCCGATTTTGCCCGATGATTACATCCCCACGGACGTGGATCAAGCCCGCATCGGCCAGTTGCTATTTTATGATAAGATACTGTCAGGGAACAAAAATATCTCCTGCGGCACGTGCCACCACCACGATCATAGCGGCAGCGACGGCCTGCCGCTTGGCATCGGCGAAGGCGGCGCGGGCGTTGGCCCCGACCGCACCCCCGGCACCGGTGCGGACAGGGTGCGCAAACGCATCCCCCGCAACGCCCCAAGCCTCTGGAATCTTGGCCATAATTCCGTTCGTGTGCTGTTCCACGATGGTCGCTTGTCGCGCTCTGACATCTACGGCAACGGGTTTGACAGCCCCGCCGAAGAATGGCTTCCCCAAGGCTTGGATAACCTATTGGCCGCGCAGGCTTTATTTCCGATCGTGGCGCAGTTTGAGATGGCGGGAAACCCCCGCGAAAACGAAATCGCCGGGGCCATTCACAACCGCATTGATACCGCGTGGCCGATCATCGCCAAACGCGTGCGCATCATCCCGGAATATGGGCAAATGTTCGTGCAAGCCTTTGATCACATTGAAAAACCGGGTGATGTGAGCATCGTTGAAATCGGCAACGCCCTTGGCGCGTTCATCGCCCGCGAATGGCAATCCCATGACAGCCCCTATGACGCCTGGCTGACCGGCACCCCGCTGCCGCCAGACGCCGAACGGGGGCGTCAACTTTTCTTTAACAATCGCTGCGCATCATGCCACGCAGGACCACTGTTCACGGATCAGGCGTTTCATGCGCTTGGCTTGCCAGCCTTTGGGCCGGGACGCACGCGCGCCTTTGATCCGTTGCCGCGTGACGTCGGGCGGATGGTGAAAACAAACTTGTTATCAGATGCTTACCGGTTTCGGACCCCATCACTGCGCAATGTTGCGCTCACCGCGCCTTATGGGCACAACGGCGCCTTTGCCACGCTGCAACGCATGATCCGCCACCACGGCGATCCGGTCGGGTCGCGCGCGGCATGGCAGCCCCGCATGGTCGCATTGCCCGACATTCCATGGCTCGCGGCCAGTGATTTTGCGATCCGGGCAGACACCCGCGAAATGGCGCGGCAGGTTCAGGCGCTTGATATCCAGCCGATCCGATTATCAGACGAAGAAATCGCTGATCTGGTCACGTTTCTGCACGCCCTGACCGGCGAAACCGCCCGCGACCGCCCCATGGGCCGCCCCGACACTGTTCCCAGCGGCCTACCCGTCGATTAACCCCTGCGGATCAGCACCCCCAGATCAGCGACATTCGTCCCGGTCGGCCCGGTGATCAACAGATCACCCGCCAACGCCAGCGCCGCATAGCTGTCATTGTTGGCCAGCAGCGCCTCTGGGTTGCCGCCCTGCGCCGTGATCCGGGCCAAGGTCCCGTGATCCACCAGACCACCTGCCGCATCGGTCGGGCCGTCGCGCCCGTCGGTGCCACCCTGCAAACACACCCAATCGGTCCAGCCACGCTTTGCGGCCTCGACCGCGATCCAAAGCGCCAATTCCTGATTGCGCCCGCCACGCCCCGTACCGCGCAACATCACCGTTGTTTCGCCGCCCCACAGGGTGATGCCAACGCGCGCATGGTCACAGATCAGCACAGCCGCATCGCGCACATCGCCCGCGACAGCATCGGGAATGACATGCGCATCCTGCGCAACCGCAGCCATCGCCGCGACACTTTGCGCATTCGATCCAACCAAGATATTGACCGCCGGTGGCAAGCCATTGGGTGCCGCCTTGCTGGTCAGATGGTCGCGCACCGCCTGCGGGACCTGCGCCCAAAGACCGCAGTCTTTCAACAGCGCGGTCGCCTCCGCGCCCGTTCCGATGGGGGCCACAGTTGGTCCACTGGCGATGGTGGACAGATCATCGCCGACAACATCCGACAGGATCAGCGCCATAACAGGTTGCGGTGACGCCAGCCGTAAAAAACCCCCGCCCTTGAGGTCCGACAGATGCTGCCGGATCAGGTTCATCGCCCGAATATCCAGCCCCGACGCCAGCAAAAGCGCATTGACAGCCGCCTTGTCCCCCAGCGACAGCGGCGCCGTCGGGGCAGGCAAAAGAGCCGATCCGCCGCCCGAAATCAGCGCCAGCACCGGCCCCTGCGCCGCCCGCAACGCCGCAATCACCGCCTGCGCGGCCTGCGCCCCATTTTCATCAGGCACCGGATGACCCGCCGCAAAAACCTGTGCCCCGTCCAAAGTTGCCGCATTTTCATAGTTTGTCACAACCAAGGTGCGGACACCCGCAAACCGATCCAGCGCCGCCTTGGCCATTAACCGCGCGGCTTTGCCCACTGCGATGATTAACGCAGGTCGGTCGGTCACATGATCCGCCGCAGCTTGCACCGCAGCGTAAGGATCTGCCGCGCGAACCCCGGCCTGAAATATCCGCACTGCCTTGTCGCGTAACTCTTTCATTTCATGCCTCCCGGCCGCGCAGCCATCAGCGCCGCCATCCGTTGTACCACCTGTAACTCCAACTCTGCCATCGGTGACGCGCTAAGCGATGGCATGGACAGCGCGATGAAAACCGGCGGCGCAACCGCAACCCGCATGATATGTGTCGCACTGTAGTGGGCGAACAGATACGCGATATGATCGTCCGCAGCAGCACCCAAATTGGGCGGTGCCGCCCGCCGCAGCACCGGGCTTGCCTCAAAAATCGCCGCCAGCGTTGCCGCCTGCAAGCCTGCCAGACTATCGGCGCTTAGAACCACGGCACCTTCGACCAGCGGGTGCGCTTGCAGATCACGCAAGAATGCAAGCGGATCATCGGTATCGGCATCGGCCATATGGCGCAAAAGCCCAAGGCTTTGTGCCTCCGATCGCAGCGCACGCGCGTCATTGAAAATCGCCAGCAGAAACATCGCCGCCATGATCAGCGCAATGCACAGCAGCGTTCCATCACGGCCCAACGTGCCGAAAAACCCAATCAGCGATCCGACCAGAACTGCCGCCGCAATGATCATCCCAAGGCTGACCAGTGTCGCGCCATGCCCCCATTGCGACCGCCCCAAACCAATTGCCAGCCAGCATAAGATCAACACCGCCAGCGCTGAAAACTGGATCGGCAGCCCCAGATACACCATCAGAAAATCCCCCGCTGCCATCGGGATAAACGCAAAAAGAGACAGCCCCAACCGCGCCACCATCGTGTTTTCGCCCGCCGACAGCGATGCCCGATCACGGCGCAGGATCAACCAACCAGCCACGCAAAAACCCGCGATCTGAAAGGCCAGCAGGGCCATCAGGCGCAGCGGATCAATACTGCCGGAATACCAAAAAGCGCTTACCAGACTTATGACCGTCCCACCCCCGATCAGCACTTTGATCCAGCGGGGCGCATGGCGCCGCAGCAGGCCTTCGGTCAGCAACAAAACCGCCAGCGGGATCAGCCCAGCCCCGAGCAATACCAGGATACGAAACCCCGCCACCCCGGTCACGATCAGCAGCGCGCGCCCGGCAAACAGCAACATCGTCACCCGCACACCAAACACGAACCGCCGGTTCAACGGGTCCCACGCATCGCGCCGGGTCAGCATCCGGTCCAACACCGCCAGCCCGACAAGCGCCGCGCAGGATAAGAACAGCTCGGTCATGATACCCGCAGCAGCAATCATTTTTGCCGGCCCGCGCAGGGGCGCAGAATTGACCACTGGTTCGCGCTATCAGCCCAATAAAGACCCGGCAGGACAAACCGGCGTAGCGCAACCATGGCACCAGCCACCAACAGCCCCAGAACAGCCGATTTAGGTACTTCACGCGCCAGATAGCCCCGCATCGCCGCCAAATCCATCTGCCCTAGCTGCATCACATCATCGCCGCGGCCATAATCCAGCGCCGCCGCGCAATACGCGTTATAGCGCGCATCGCGGTGCTTGGGCGCGGCCTCCCAGGTTTTTTTCAGATCATCCGACCCGCCGGTATATGCGTCAGTTATCACAAACCGTTCCTCATCGAACCCGGCGTCGTAGCCCACACCAAAGACATCACGGTGATCGGCCATGATTCGACGCGCCAAAAGCACATGGGTCAGCGTGCGCCGCCCGCCATCGGGCTTGGGCCAGACATTGGAAAACATCTGCGACACCATGCCTACCACGGCAGGCACCTGCGTCACATTGGAAACCCACACCGGGCGGAACTGGCGCCGAAAGAAGATCAAAAAACAGGTCAGCCCATAGAGCACCCAAGACAGGTTCTTGGACCGCTCATCCGGGTCCACCATGACCAACCCCAGATGCAGCACCTCGGTGGGTTGCCCCATCATGCCCTGCAACTGCATCACGGCCAATGCGTTAAAGGCAACCGGCGTGCCATCGCGGCGGTAGACAACAGTGATGATCACCTCTTCCAGCCGGGATGCATCGCCCGAAAACACGCCATAGGTCAGGCTGCCCACATCCAACGTGCGCGCGGCAACACAGCGCAAATCGGCACAAAGCGCTGCAATACCTGCCACATCCATCCACAGCCCCGGCCGTTCTATGATCCGCACGACAAACACAGGGCCTGACCGCAGGGTCACGTCCATATGCCTGCGCCCAAGCGCCTTGATAATTGATCTGATCACGCGCTGATGCCTGTCCCTTTGACGATCAGGTTAGGCAGCGCGCGTCAAAGGCGCAAGGCCGTCACAGATAACGGTTTACTAGATTTTCCAGCCGTTCCTGCCGACCCGACCGGGGCTGTGGATCGGTGCCATCGGCCAGCACTTTTTGCATGATGCCATGCAGATCGCTGTTCAGCAGCGCCCGCCCATCGGGCGTATCCCAGCCAGCGTAGCGGTCATTGCGCGCCGCCTCCAACTTGCCATCTTCCAGCATCGCCGCCGCCGCCTTCATGCCTGCGGCACAGGCATCCATCCCACCGACATGCGCCAGGATCAGGTCCTCGGGGTCCAGCGACTGCCGCCGCAACTTGGCATCAAAGTTGGTGCCACCGGTGGTAAAGCCGCCCGCGCGCAGCACCTCGTAATAGGCCAGCGCCATTTCGGGCACATTGTTGGGAAACTGGTCCGTGTCCCAGCCCGATTGATAATCGTTCCGGTTCATATCAATCGACCCGAAAATTCCCAACTCGCGCGCAACCGCCAATTCATGCTCGAACGAATGTCCGGCCAGAATAGCGTGCCCCTGCTCAATATTCATCTGCACTTCGCCCTCAAGCCCAAAGTCCTTGAGAAAGCCGTATACCGTCGCCACATCATAATCATACTGATGCTTGGTTGGCTCTTGTGGCTTTGGCTCGATCAGGATCGCGCCCTTGAAACCCATCTTGTGCTTGTAATCGACCACCATCTGCAACATCCGACCCGCCTGCTGGCGTTCGCGCCCCATGTCGGTGTTCAACAGCGTCTCATAGCCTTCGCGGCCGCCCCAAAGCACGTAATTCTCGCCGCCCAACTTCATCGTGGCGTCCATACAGGTCTTGATCGTAGCCGCCGAATAGGCAAAGACATCCGGGTCAGGGTTTGTCGCCGCCCCAGACATGAACCGCTTGTGCGAGAACAGGTTCGCTGTGCCCCACAGCAATTTTACCCCGGTCGCATCCATTTTTTCTGCAAAGTAATCAACGATCTGCTCAAGGTTCTTTGTGCTTTGCGCAAAGCTGTCACCTTCGGGCCGGACATCCGCGTCATGGAAACAAAAATACGGTACACCCAATATCTGAAACATCTCAAACGCGACATCCGCCTTGAGGCGCGCCGCATCCATCGTGTCGTCAAACCACGGGCGATCAAACGTCTGCCCGCCAAACGGATCACCACCGAGCCACGCAAACGAATGCCAATACGCGGCGGCAAATCGCAGATGATCTTTCATTGCCTTACCCATCACCACCTCGTCAGGGTTGTAGTGGCGGAATGCATAATCATTGTCGCTGTCGAGCCCTTCATAGGTGACGGCAGGAATACCCTTGAAGAAATCAGTCATGTCAGTCCTTTCAATGCGTCATAGCTGGCGCGATAGCTTGCATGAGCGGCAGCAAAGGCCCCGGTCAACGCGGTGTCAGGTTCGATCGTGCGGGCAATTTCGGGCGCGGTCGCGATTTCGACCCCAGCACCCGTCGCGGCCATCATACCAAGGCGCGCCGCCCCAAAGGCGCCACCAAAGTCACCTGCCACGGGCAGTTCAATCGCAATGTCCAAAGATGTCGCAATCGCCTGTACCCAATAGTCGGATTTCGACCCGCCGCCGACCGCGATCAGCCGGTTGATCCGGGTGCCCGTGGCGGTCAGCGCGTCAAAGCTGTCGCGCACCGCGTGGGTCACCCCTTCCAGCACCGCGCGGGTCAATGCGGCCCGGTCCGTCCCGTGATCAAGGTGCAGGAACGATCCACGGATATTGGCGTCATTATGCGGCGTTCGTTCACCGCCAAGGTACGGCAGGAACACCGTCCGCCCCGGTGCCTGCAACGAGCCGAGCCCCCCCGTCAGCGTCGCTGCGGGCACAGCGGCCACCCCGGCAAACCAGTTCAAAGCATCCGCCGCCGCCAAAATAACACCCATCTGGTGCCATGTATCGGGCAGCGCATGACAGAACGTATGCACAGCCGACGCCGGGTCCGGCTGATAGGCGTCGCTGGCGGCAAACAGCACACCAGATGTGCCTAGCGAAACAAACGCATCGCCCGCCTTTACAACACCCACACCCACCGCACTGGCGGCATTGTCACCGCCGCCACCGGCCACGACCACACCTTTGGGCAGTCCCCAACGACTGGCCAATTTGTCCCTCAGATACCCTGACACATCGGAGCCTTCGACCAGATGCGGCATCTGCGCACGGGTCATCCCCGTGGCCGCCAACAGATCGTCCGACCAATCCCGCTTTGCGACATCCAGCCAGCTGGTGCCAGCGGCATCTGACATCTCGGCCACTGCCGCGCCAGTTAACCACAGGCGCAGGTAGTCCTTTGGCAGCAGCACACGGGCCACCCTGGCAAATACATCCGGCTCGTGGCGCGCCACCCAAACCAATTTGGGCGCAGTGAACCCCGCAAACACAATATTGCCGGTCAACGCCCGAAACTGCGGGTCCGCATCCAGCGCCGCCGCCTCGGCTGCCGCACGTGTGTCATTCCACAAAATGCAGGGCCGCAACACGGCATCATCAGCGTCCAAAAGGGTCGCCCCATGCATCTGCCCTGACAACCCAATGCCACGCACCTGCGAAAGCGGCACCTGCGCGCCCAGCTTTTTCATCGCGGCATCAGCGGCATCAAGCCATGACGCAGGCTCCTGCTCTGACCAACCCGGCGCGGGGCGCACGGCCACCAGCGGCTGCGTTGCCTCGGCCAAAATGCGCTGTGCATCGTCGATCAATACAGCCTTGATGCCAGATGTCCCCAGATCAAGGCCTATAAACATCAGGCGGCGGCGCGCGGGTTCTTGCCCAGAATGATCATCGACAGGATGTCATCCTCGGTCACGTCTTCCACCCGTTCGGTGCCAACGACCTGTCCGTTTTTCATCACCGATACCCGGTCACATAATTCCATCATCTCGCGCGTGTCATGGCTGATCAGGAAAATGCCCAGACCTTGTTTTTTCAGCTCTTGGATCAGATCGGCGACCATCTTGGTCTCATGTACACCCAAGGCGGCTGTCGGCTCGTCCATGATCAGAATCTTGGCCTTGAAATACACCGCACGTGCGATCGCAACCGACTGGCGTTGCCCCCCCGACAAAGCCGACACCGGTTCCTTGAGCTTTTTGAAATTCGGGTTCAGGCGCGCCATGATCTTGCGCGTCTCCGCTTCCATCCGGCCATCATCAACAAAGCCCAGTTTCGTGGTCAGTTCGCGCCCCAAAAACAGGTTCGACGCCGCATCCAGATTGTCGGCAAGCGCCAGCGTCTGGTAAATCGTCTCGATGTTGTAATCGCGACTGTCACGGGGGGAATGGATTTCGGCCTTCTTGCCCTCGATCCAGATCTCGCCGCTGTCCATTTTATAGGCACCCGACAGCATCTTGATCAGGGTCGATTTTCCCGCACCGTTATGACCCAAAAGACCAACGACTTCACCGGGATACAGATCAATGCTCACATGATCGACAGCCTTGACACCACCGAACGAGATCGACACATCCTTCATTTGCACCAATGGGGTCATTATTTCGCTCCCGTGATTTTGCGGTATTGGATGTCCACCCAAACGGCGAACACAAGGACAGAGCCGACAACGATGTTCTGATAGGGCGCATCCACGCCCACCATCGCCATCCCCGATTGCAGTGACTGCATGATCAGCGCACCAAGAATCGCGCCATATATCGTCCCGACGCCGCCCGACAATGCAGTGCCGCCGATCACGGCTGCGGCAATCACACGCAGTTCATCCAGCGTCCCGATGTCATTGGTGTGGTATGTCTGCCGGGCCGATGCGACCACGGCGGCGATTGCACATAGCACACCCATAATCGCGAACACCTTGACCGTCAGCAGGCGGGTGTTGATCCCCGACAGTTCTGCCGCGTCAGGGTTGCCGCCGGTAGCAAAGATGTAGCGCCCCAGCCGTGTGCGCCGCGCCACGACAGTCAGCGTGACCGCGACCGCAATCAGCAGCAGCACCGACACGGGAATACCATACGATGGGTTACATCCGACAGCAGTGGCGCAACCATAGTCGGCAAAATCACGCGCGACGGCCCGTTCAGGGACAGCATAGGCGTTCAGCGTGGCCACAAAGGCCAGAATCGCGCCCGACAGGATCACGGTCAGCGACACTTCGGCCCAAACCGGCTTGACGGGGAAACCATGGCCCACTTTGGTTTTCCGGTTGCTCCACAACAGCCAGCAGGTCGTCAGCACAGCAACACCGGCAAAAACCCACGACCACTGCGTGCCCAAGGTGCCGTTGATGCCACCAAAATCTTGAAAGACAGGGTCAAGCGGGCCAATGGTCTGGCCGCTGGTCTGCACCCAGCCCACGTTGCGCCAGACCAGAAAACCGCCCAGCGTCACGATAAACGCCGGAATCCCCTGATAACCCACAAGCCACCCGTTGAACGCACCGATCAAAGCGCCCACCGCAATGCCAAATGCAATCGTCACCCACGGGATCAGCGGATGCCCCAGACCAAGACCCAGCGTATCGGGCAGAAACCGCGTTTGCGTCAGGGCCATCGTCGCCGAACACACAGCCAGAATGGCGCCGACCGACAGGTCAATGTTCCGCGTGACAATGACGAACACCATACCCGTCGCCATAATCGCGACCGACGCGGTCTGGATCGACAGGTTGAACACGTTCCGCGGCGTCAAAAACCGACCATCCGTCAGAATATTAAAGACGATACACACAAGTGCAAACGCGCCGATCATTCCCAAAAGGCGGGTATCAACCTCGAGCGATTGTAAGAATGAACGCTTTGGCGGGGTATCGGTGGCTGTGAGATCAGACATGTAATGCTCCATCACGGCGCTGCCCTATCGTGACAGGCAGCCTGCGGTTTGCAAAGAATTTCGGAAAAAAGGCCCCGCCCGTCACAGGCGAGGCCGCAGGGTGGAAGAAACCCCACCACGATCCTTAGTTACAAGGTGCCGGACCGTCGGTCACACCCTGACAGAGTGCTTCGACGGTGATCCAGCCTGCGTCAGTCACAGCCGTCAGGTTATCGGCGGTGATCGGCACGGGGGCCAGGAACATGGCGTTCATTTCGGTCCCGGCAGGCGAAGTCCATATCGCGGACCCGTCAACCATCATGTCGCCGCCTTCGTCCGACGCCAGCGCAACTGCGATTTCAGCCGCAGCTTTGCCCAGTTCACGGGCGTCTTTCCAAACCGAAACGGTTTGTGTACCCAGCGCCACGCGGTTCAGCGCAGCATGATCGCCATCCTGACCCGAAACAGGAATGCCTTCCATGCCCTGCGCTGTCAGTGCAGCCACAGCGCCACCAGCCGTGCCGTCATTGGATGCGACGACCGCATCGACTTTGTTGTCGTTGGCGGTCAGGATCTGCTCCATGTTGCGCTGCGCATTCGCAGGCAGCCAGCCATCGGTATAGGCTTCGGCGATGATCGTGATCGCGCCGCTGTCGATGGCCGCCTGCAGCACTTCTTGCTGACCGCCGCGCAGGAAGTCGGCGTTTGGATCAGTCGGCGACCCTTTGATCATGACGTAGTTGCCGGTCGGCTGTGCGGCCAACACGGCACGGGCCTGCATGCGGCCAACTTCGACGTTGTCAAAGGTCAGATAAAAGGCGCGGCTGTCTTCGATCAGACGGTCATAGGCGACGACAGGAATGCCTTCGTCAGCTGCGGCATCCACTGCGGGGCCGATTGCAGCACTGTCCTGGGCCAAAATAATCAGGGCGTCGACACCCTGTGCAATCAGGCTTTCCACATCCGACAACTGCTTGGCAGATGATGACTGTGCATCGGCAGACACATATGTTGCGCCCGCCGCTTCGAGTGCGGCTTTGATTGCAGCTTCGTCGGTCTTCCAGCGCTCTTCTTGAAAGTTGGACCAGCTGACGCCAACGGTCATACCGTGGCTTTCGGCAAAAGCGGCCGAGTTGAAACCCGCGACAGCAATAGCAGCGGCGATGATAGATTTATGCATGAGTTCCTCCCAGAAAATGCAGCCCCACGTATCGAGGGCGTGGGCCTCTTGACCCTACACCCTAAGGGAAGACCAATTAAATTCAGTTGTCAAAATAAAAATTGCTGAAAATGCGCAAAAAACGCTTTTAAGGTGCGGAAATATTGGGCACACTCCAGAAACACCCGAATTCAACGGCGAAAAACCGCCCCAATAGTTCAGGCTCTGAATAATGTATGACGAAGTATCACTGAACGACAGCGAATCGCAGGGCACATCCGGCTGCGGGCCGATGTTGTCGACCGCCAGCGATAATGCAAAACCGTTGCGACAGCAGATATTTGAACACGTGCGCGCAGCCGGGCGCGCGGCGCGCAGCGATGTCACCCGCGCCTTGGGCATCAGCGCAGGATCCGCCACGACCCTGACCGCCGATCTGATCGCGGCAGGGCTCCTGCGCGAGGTGGATGGCCTGCCGCGCGATCCCGGGCGCGGGCGCCCACCCGTCGCACTCGAGGTCGTGCCAGAGGGCCGGCACGTCATCGGCATCAAGCTGTCGGACGAAAAACACTCCGCTGTGCTGACCGATTTTGCAGGCCGGATGCTGGCAGATGCCACGCTGCCAACACCCGCAACCCGCAAGACCCTTGATGACCTGCTCGAAGAGATGGATGCGCTGATGGCCATCGTCCTTGCCGCCGCAGGCAAAACACTGGCCGATATTTCCGCCGTGGGCGTGGGCATGTCCGGTATTGTCGATCACCAAACCGGCACGGTCGTATGGTCGCCCCTTATGACCACCCGCGACAACGACTTTGCGGGTGCCTTTCTGGCGCGTTTTGGTGTGCCGCTGCATGTCGATAATGACGCCAACGTGCTGACGCTTGCCGAACTTTGGTTCGGGGCCGGGCGCGGCATGTCTGATTTCGCCGTTGTGACCATTGAACATGGCGTCGGCATGGGCCTTGTTCTTGATAACCGGCTGTTTCGCGGATCGCGCGGTTTGGGGCTGGAACTGGGGCACACCAAGGTGCAGCTTGATGGGGCGCTGTGCCGGTGCGGCCAGCGTGGCTGTCTTGAGGCATACCTTGCCGACTACGCGCTTGCCCGCGAGGCCGCGACCGCCCTGCACCGCAACCCCCGCAACCCGCAAAGCCCTAATGCCATGCTGGACGCGCTGTTCGCACAGGCCAAATCCGGGAACGAAGCCGCGCGCACTATCTTTCGCCGCGCGGGGCGCTATCTGTCCGTGGGCCTTTCCAATGTCATCCAGCTCTTTGACCCTGAGCTGATTATTCTGTCCGGCGAACGGATGCTGTACGACTATCTTTATGCCGACGAGGTGCTGGCGGAAATGCATAAACTCACGCTCACTGACGGGCGCCCTCCGTGCCGGATCGAAATCCACGCTTGGGGTGATCTGGTTTGGGCACGCGGCGCCACCGCCCTCGCACTTGCCGCCGTCAGTGACGCCGCCTTGGGCGAAAGCCGCGCATGATACGCGCCCTGCCCTTTGTGTTGCTTGCCACGGCGGCCAGTGCTGACCCGCTGTTCGAAAACCGGTCCGGGGGCATCCCTGATCACATTTACAGCGGCGGTTGGGAACATTTCGTCGGTGGTGGCGTGGCGGTGTTTGACTGCAATGGCGACACGCTGCCTGACGTCTTTGCCGCCGGTGGCGAAACCCCCGCAGCCCTGTTTCGCAACATGGGTGACTTTACCTTCGTCGCCGCGACCATCCCCGCGCTGACCGGCGTCACCGGTGCCTACCCGTTGGATATCAATGCCGACGGTCTGATGGACCTTTTCGTGATGCGCGTCGGCCCCAACATAGTACTGCAAGGCACCGGCAACTGCGCCTTTAGCGACGCGACAGACGCCCTGACCATCCCTGCGGATGATCAATGGACTACAGCGTTTAGCGCGTGGTGGGACACGGACGGCAAACCCACCATGGCCATCGGAAACTACGTTGACCGCTTTGACCCAGAGGGCCCGTTTGAGGCGTGTGATCGCAATCACATCCTGCGCCCTACCGCCGATGGCTATGCCACCGCGCCCCTCAACCCCGGATTTTGCCCGCTGTCAATGTTGGCCAGCATTGATGCCCGCGGGCGCCCCACTCTGCGCATTTCCAACGATCGGCACTATTATGTGCGTGGCGGGTATGAACAAATGTGGGACATCGCCTATGAACGCTTTCTCGGCCCTGCGGACGGCTGGCAAAACGTCTCGCTTTGGGGCATGGGTATCGCCAGCCGGGACCTGACCGGTGACGGGCGCGACGAGGTGATGATGACGTCGATGGGTGATCAACTGCTGCAAATCGCCCAGCCAGACGGCACGTACGTCGCCGCCCCCTATGCCATCGGAACCTACGCGCAGCGGCCCTATACCGGCGGTGACGGGCGGCCATCAACCGGCTGGCACGCGCAGTTTGGTGACGTGGACAATGACGGGCGTGCGGATCTGTTCATCGCCAAAGGCAACGTCGACCAAATGCCGGGCCTCGCCATGCAAGACCCCAACAACCTGTTGATGCAAAATGAAAATGGTCAGTTTTCCGAAACGGGGGGGGGCGCAGGCATCGCAAGCACCGACCGCTCGCGCGGGGCCGCGCTCGTGGATTTCGATGGCGACGGGCGCCTTGATCTGATCGTCATGAACCGGCGCGCCCCGATCGAGCTGTACCGCAACGTCACCGCCGACACCGGACACTGGCTACGGATCGCCCTGTCCCAATCGGGTGGCAACCGCAACGCCATCGGCGCGGTGATCAGCGTCAAAACCGAAACCACACAATCGCAACAGGTTACCATCGGCGGCGGTCATGCCGGCGGTCAGGCCTTGCCACTGCACTTTGGCCTTGGGCCTGCAACAAACGCCACCGTCACGATCACATGGCCCGATGGCACCGCGTCCAGCCACAGCACACAATCCGACCGCCAAATCACGCTGACAAAACCCTAGCGTGGGCGGACCACGGGCAGACCACTGGGCACCGTATCGGGCACGCCCAAATGGCCCTGCTGCGCCGCCGGATCGGTCAACGCCTGCAAAAATGCGATCAAAGCAGCAATATCGTGATCACGCAGTGTCACCGGTGACACCGTTACGGCGGCGGCAATTGCCGGATTATCGTGCAACCCACGCGCATCATCCGCGTCAAACGCGGGCAAGACCGCTGCCGCGATATCATAGGTGGCCAACGCCGCCGCCGGGTCCAGATGACCGACTACAAATTTGCGCAAGTCCCTTTCTGCGCCGGCATGACCGTACGGCGCGGTCAGCGCGACATTGCGCAGGCTGGGCGTTCGAAACGCATACAGGTCCGCAGGATTGCCCGTCACCCGAAACCGTCCCTCATCGCGCGCATGGCTTTCAAATCGGGCGGCCTTGCCGGGGCCAATCTGCGGCACACCCATCACATGAAACTGATGATCGGTCAGAAACGGGCCCCTGTGACACCCCGCGCAGCCCGCTTCGCCATAAAACAAAGCCATGCCAGCGGCAGCAGGTGCTGGCAAATCGCCGTCGCCCCGCAGCACCCCATCAAACGGCGCCCCATCAGACCGCCATTCAGACGCAATAAACGCCGCAATCGCGTTTGAGATATCAGCAAAGCCAATCGCGCCCGGCGCGTCAATATGGTCATAGACCAGCATAAAATCCGCCGCATAGGCTGGAATATCCGCAACCCGCCGGGCAATAATATCCCATGCCCCACCCGGCCCTGTCAGCACACCACGGCGCACTGCCTTGGACACCTCGTTTTCGCTGTAATGCCCGGCCATTTCATCGGGGCTGAGCACCGGAAACATCGTCTGCGCCGACAAAAGCGATGTAAACCCGGCGACCATATCCGCGTCCAAAGGGGTGCGAAGGCCGCCGGGGCGATCCGCGTCCACCTCGATCCGGCCGTCGTGAAACAGCACGGTGAATTCATAAGCGCCCAAATTGAACAGCGCAGGCGCATTTCGCGGCACCCGCTGTTCAGGCATATTGACGGGGTCAACCACACGGGCCGTCCCCAGACCCATCCCGCCATCGCCAATCCCCAACGACAGACCATCACTGGTCCCAAACGCCGGATGATGGCAGGTTGCACAGGACACCTCGCGATTGCCCGACAAGATCGGATCATAGAAAAGCTGCTGACCCAACAGCACTTCTTCGATCCGCACCGGTTTGAAATCGGCATCCGTCAACGGCGCGGGCAGTTCCTGCGCCAAGGCCGCAGAGCCGGACAGCAGCGCCAACAGACAAAGTCTCATACTATCAATCATCGTGCCCCTCTTGCGCGCGGCAAAATGGTAGCATGCCACACAAAAGGCACAACGGCCCTACGCCATCTTTTTGTGAATCCGTTGCACCATCAGCCACACAAACAGCAATACCACCGGCGTCGCGATCGCGGCCAACACCGTCTTAGGGATATCAAACGTCTTTTCCAGCGGGCCTGTCATATATAGCACCAGATTGACCGCGTAATAGCTGATGGCCACGACCGACAGCCCCTCAACCGTGCGCTGCAACCGCAGTTGCAAATCGGCGCGGCGGTCCATGCTGGTCAGCAAATCCTGATTTTGGGCTGACCGTTCCACATCCACCCGCGTTCGCAGCAAATCACCGGCCCGCAGGGCGCGGTCGGACATCGCCTGCAAACGCCGCTCGGTTGATTTCACGGTGCGCATGGCCGGATCAAACCGGCGCATCATAAATTCGCCAAAGGTCTGGCGGCCAGCAAACCGCTGCTCACGCAGCACTTCAATCCGCTGATTGACTATCGTCTCATAGGCCCCTGTCGCACCAAAGCGGAACGCGGTCTGCGCCACGATGTTTTCCAGCTCTGCCGACACTTCAAGCAGCGATTGCAGCATCCCCGCCGGTTCCGCAATGGGGCCACACATATCGCCGACCAGTTTTGACAATGTACCATCAATCGCCGCCAGACGCGGCCCAAGTTCGCGCGCGCGCGACAGGCCCAACATTGACATCGCTTTATACGTCTCAATCTCGCACAGACGCTGAACGACCCGCCCGATGCGGCGCGCGCCTGTGCCAGGTCGCGCAAAAACTGCAAACCGCATATGGCCCGCAGGATCAATCCTGAAATCGCCAGCCACAACCAGATCATCCTCCAGCACACGGCTTATCGCCAAACTTTCAGGGACAAACCAATCATGTGCCTTGTCGCTCAGACCGCCGTCGCCTTCGGCAACTTCGACCCGGATCAGCGCAGAGGTTACCCGGGTGCCGGGGGCTGCGGCCAACCAATCTTCAGGAAAGACCGCGAAGGTTGCCACGTCAAACGGCCGTTCTGCGACGCCATCGCCAAAAATTGTGTAGGTCACAAACTCTGTATGGCTTTCCCACTTCAGAATATGTTTGCCGATCTGTCCGAAATAATGCGTCGCATCCGGCTGTGGATGTTGGGCGCCGAAACGGTCCAGCAAATCAATCAGATGGGTCCTGTCCTTTGCCCTGTCGCGGCCCGCCGCGTTCTTGGCTGGCTTGATCGCAAGATAGGCCGCGCGGCTGGGTGCCGCCACCGATGGAAACGGTCGCGCGTGCAGCTCATTGGCCATCGGATAGCGTAGTGGATGGTCGGCAATCGGGGGCATGGGGCCAGCCTTTGCAAAATTACTCACCTGTAAACTAGCGGGGTTTTGCAGACTGTAAACAAAAAAGGTGTTAATTTAGAAACGCTTAGCGGCACACGGTGGTATACCGCGTGCCGCTTGCGCAGTTAGATGACCACGACGTCCAGCGGCGGGAAGCCATTGAAACAAACCGACGAATAGGTCGATGTGTACGCCCCGGTGTTGCGGATCAACACACGATCTCCTGATTTCAGCGTCAGCGGCAGCGCGACAGGGCGCTTTTCGTACAGCACGTCGGCGCTGTCACAGCTGGGGCCTGCCATGATGCAGGGGCCCGTCGCATCGGCATCCCGCGCCGTTTCAAACTGATAGCGGATCGCCTCGCCTTCGGTTTCGGCCAGACCCGAGAAACGCCCGATGTCCAGATACACCCAGCGGTGCATGTCGCGATCAGATTTGCGCGAGACCAGCATCACTTCGGATACGATCACCCCCGCCTCTGCGACCATACCGCGGCCCGGCTCTGCCATTATACGCGCGACATTGGGGAAGCGGGCTTCGACCATCTCGATGACCTTGGCCGCATATGCGGTCGGCGCGTCGATTTCTTCGCCGTAGAACGCCGGGAAACCACCGCCGATATTAACGAGGCTGAGATCGTGACCGGCGTCCAGCGCGGCCTGCCAGATCACACCCATGGCGTCCAACGTCGGCGCCCACATTTCAGCACGGCGGGTCTGCGACCCCACGTGGAACGAGAACCCAACAGGGTTCAGCCCCAATTCTTTGCAGAGGTCCAGCAGGCGCAGCGCGGTGTCACTGTCGCAGCCAAACTTGCGCGACAACGGCCAGTCGGCCTGCGATACTTCGACGATCAGGCGGATGTAGACAGAAGCGCCCGGCGCATTTTCAGCGATCTTTTCCAGCTCTTCTTCGGCATCCGCAGAGAAAAGCGTGATCCCCTGTTCCCACGCCCAGGCAATGTCAGACGCACGCTTGATCGTGTTGCCAAACGACACCTCCGATGGATCGGCGCCCTCCTCAAGGCACAGCGCGATCTCAGCACGCGATGCGGCATCAAAATGCGACCCAAGGTCGACAAGCCGGGCAATGATCTGGCGTGCCGGGTTCGCTTTTACGGCATAGTGAATGTCAGCGCGGCCCAAACCGGCTTTCAAAGCATCATACTGCTTGGCAACACGGTCAAGATCCATCACCAGCGTCGGCTTATCAAAGCTGCGCGCAGCAACATAGGCATCCAAGCGGTTTGCATCTGCGGCAATGACAGACGCCGCGGCGCCAGAAGAATATACAGTCATTTTGGTCATCTCCAGTAGACCCGGCCATATATGACCGCTCAGTTCCAAGGGAGACGTTACCGTCGCTACGTAAACACGTGTGCGTGACAATCACCGGCCAGAGGCGCGTGCGTTGGCGTCTTCAAAACGCATTTGGGGCAACTGCGGATTCGATGCAAGAGATATTTCAACCGCCTGTGAGATTTTCCGCACAAGCGCTGGAAATCAATGATGAATACCCGTATTTTTTATCGCCAGCCCGGCGGCACATCACGACAAGAGGCCGCACGCAGTCGCGGCACACGCCATGTGGCAAACCTGACATCGTCAGCCCGCTGGACCAGCCCCCGTCAATCAGGCTAATCAGACGTATGACCAGCGTAATTCTCTTTAATAAACCGTTCGGCGTACTGTCACAATTCACCGATGTGCGCAGCCCGTCGCCGCGCCCGACCCTGTCGGCCTATATCGACGTGCCTGACGTCTATCCCGCCGGTCGTCTGGACCGCGACAGCGAGGGTCTGTTGGTGCTGACCGATGACGGCAAATTGCAGGCCAAAATCGCTGACCCGAAACATAAGCTGCCCAAAACCTATCTGGTACAGGTCGAAGGCGCGCCCACCGACGCGGATATGCAACCTCTGCGTGCCGGCGTCACGCTGAACGACGGGGTCACCGGTCCCGCGCTGGTCCGCCTGATTCCCCCCCCCACCCTATGGGACCGCGACCCGCCAGTGCGCGTGCGAAAATCCGTTCCGGACCGCTGGATCGAAGTCCAGATCAGCGAAGGCCGCAACCGCCAAGTCCGCCGCATGACCGCGCATATCGGCTTTCCGACGCTGCGGCTGGTGCGCTGGCGGATCGGCGACTGGACACTGGATCACCTGCCATTGGGTAAGTGGCACAGGCTTGATCCATAGATCGGCTGTCGGAATTCATCTTGTGAATTCGGTGTAATGACTGGCGCGATATCAACCATCGGACACCGGCGATTTGCCAGATCAAGAACAATGACGACGCTGCGGTCCGCACGGGGCGCAGGTCAAGCAACGGTAAACTGACCCATCATGCCTGCATCTTCATGTTCGAGTATATGGCAATGGAACATGAACGGCGTGGCGCCGCTTGCGGGCTGGTCAAACCGCACGAGGATCTCGGCCTCTCCGCGGCTCTGTTGCACAAATTCTGTGAGGGATTCATCTAGTGAATCCAGTGTGGTAGC
>NZ_JAFMHJ010000088.1 GCF_017854565.1 Yoonia sp. | reverse complement strand
CGCGTGACGACCAGCCCTCGGGGCCAGCATCAGCGTCGGGCAAAAGCTGCCCCTTACCGCGTGCCTCAGCCCGCCACTTGTGCAGTGTCGCCTCGGAAATCCCTTCCTCTTGCGACAACTGCCGAATGGCCATGTTGTTCGGCGGTAACATCCGCTTCAGCACTGCCGATTTTCGTTCCAGTGAATATCCCAAATCATCGTCCTATCCCGCCCACCTGAAAATTAGACAAAAATAGAGCAGCGGACAACTTCCCTGACACAGGGGGGCCCGTGGCAAGAAGCGGTTCCTGGCCATTGAGGACGGGGTGCGCGAGTCCACCCAGAGTTGGCGAGAAGTTCTGCTCAGCCTCAACAGCCGGGGAATGAATGCCCCCAAATTGGCGATTGGAGACGGTGCCATAGGGTTCTGGGCCGCCATGGATGAAGTCTATCCCACGGCCCGACAGCCGCGGTGCTGGCAACACAAAACGATGAACGTGCTCAACTGCTTGCCCAAGCGGTCACAGCCAAAGGCCAAAGCCGCAATCCACGACATCTGGCAGGCCGAGACCAAAGATGATACGGAAAAGGCCTTCGATTTGTTCATCAAAATCTACGAGCCCAAATATCCCAAGGCGGCGCTGTGCCTGCAAAAAGACCACGAAGAACTCATGGCATTCTTCGATTTCCCCGCCCAGCATTGGCAAAGCATCCGCACCTGCAACCCAATTGAATCGGCCTTCGCCACGATCCGGCATCGCACCAAGCGATCAAAGGGCTGCCTGTCACGCGATGGCCTGCTGTACGTGATGTTCAAGCTGGGACAATGCGCCGAGCAAAACTGGAGGAAGCTACCCGGCTTTGACTACCTGAGCAAAGCCATCACAGGCGTCACGTTCAAAAACGGGATCAAAGCCCCAAGCCCCGACCAGATCGCCGCATGACCCAAAAACCTCAAACACCAAGTTTGACAATAACTCTCGCCATGGTCTGGGAAATGATCTGACGCCCGATATTGTCGGAAGGCAAATCGTTGCCACCTGCATCAAACGACTGCATCAGCGTCCCACAAAGTGCCGGACCGCAAGGCGCGACCTGAATGAAGCCGGAATTGCAGTTGTCATCTTGTGCAGTGCGCCACATTCCCTCTAACGGGTCGGCGAAAACGGGGGCTGCAAGGGTTACCAGCGCTGCAGCTGTCATCGCAATCTTCTTCATTTCTGTGTCCTCCCAAAGACCATGCCGCAACCATGCGCGGGTCTGCGGCATCCAATCAAGATTAACGTTAAGTCCGCCCCGACATTGCAATTCGACACCCCCCGTGCATAAACGCGCCACAACCAGCAAACGGATGCCGCTATGATACTTTTTCCAGCTATCGACCTCAAAGATGGGAACGCCGTACGGCTGGTGCATGGGGACATGAATCAAACGACGGTATTCAATGACGATCCCGCAGCGCAGGCGCGCGCATTTGTCGACGCCGGGTGCGCATGGCTGCACCTTGTCGATCTGAACGGCGCCTTCGCAGGCGAGCCAGTGAACGCCGCCCCGGTTGAGGCGATTTTGGCCGCCTGCCCGGTCCCGACCCAGCTTGGCGGTGGTATCCGCGATATGGCAACGATCGAGCGCTGGCTGGCCAAGGGACTAACCCGCGTGATCCTTGGCACCGTGGCCGTCGAAAACCCCGCTCTGGTGCGTGAGGCTGCGCGTGCCTTTCCGGGGCAGGTGGCCGTGGGACTGGATGCACGCAATGGACGCGTCGCCACCCGTGGCTGGGCCGAAGAGACAGATGTGATGGTCACGGACCTTGCCAGGTCCTTCGAAGATGCAGGCATCGCGGCTATCATCTATACAGATATCCTGCGCGATGGAGCAATGAAGGGGCCCAACGTCGATGCGACTGCCGCACTTGCCCGTGCGGTCACCATTCCTGTCATCGCATCAGGTGGTGTGTCGTCAATGGCGGATTTGATCACATTGAAACAAACTGGTGTCATCGCAGGCGCTATCTCGGGCCGTGCGCTTTATGATGGGGCGATTGATCTGGCTGCCGCACTGGCAGCGCTTGCCGCCACCCCCGCATCAGCTTAAACAATCCCTATGTTGAAAACCCGCATCATCCCCTGTCTCGACGTCGCCGAAGGCCGCGTTGTCAAAGGCGTGAACTTCGTCGATTTGATTGATGCGGGCGACCCGGTGGATGCCGCGATCGCCTATAATGCCGCCGGTGCGGATGAACTGTGTTTTCTGGACATCATGGCGAGCCAGGAAAACCGGGGGACAATGTTCGATCTGGCCACCCGCACGGCGGAGCAATGTTTTATGCCGCTGACCATCGGTGGCGGTGTGCGCACACACCACGATGTACGCGATCTGCTGCTGGCCGGAGCCGATAAGGTAAGCTTCAATTCCGCTGCCGTCGCCGACCCCAATGTGGTGGCAGAGGCGGCAATGCGGTTCGGGTCACAATGCATCGTGGTCGCGATTGATGCCAAGACAGTCAGCCCCGGAAAATGGGAAATTTTCACCCATGGCGGCAGGCGAGCGACGGGCATTGATGCAGTGGAATTCGCCAAGACCGTTGTCGAAAAAGGCGCCGGAGAAATCCTCCTCACCTCGATGGACCGAGACGGCACAAAAGCTGGCTTTAACATCCCGCTGACGCGCGCCGTCTCTGACGCTGTAAACGTGCCCGTTATTGCATCGGGTGGTGTCGGCACACTTGACCATCTGGTAGATGGCGTTACCCAAGGAGGTGCATCAGCAGTGCTGGCGGCGTCCATCTTCCACTTTGGCACCTATACAATTGGCGAAGCCAAGGCGCATATGGCCGCGCACGGCATCCCGGTCCGGCTCACATGACCCTCAATGACCTCGCAATCTTGATCGCGTCACGCAAAGACGCCGACCCGGACAGCAGCTGGACAGCGAAACTGCTGTCACAGGGACCTGAAAAATGCGCCGAGAAATTTGGCGAAGAAGCGATCGAAGCGATCATCGAAGCAGTCAAAGGCGACAAGACACGGCTCACCTCAGAGGCGGCGGATGTTCTTTACCACCTGCTCGTCATGCTGACCTCGCGTGATGTCAGCCTTGATGATGTCATTATTGAACTCGCCCGCAGACAAGGCATCTCAGGTATTGCCGAAAAAGCCCGCCGCTAGGTCTTCTTATGTCCCGCAAATACTCCGGGGTGAGACCCGAATGGAATTCGGGTCGAGGGGCAGCGCCCCTACAGCTTTGATGAAATAATACCTGTCGCAAACCCACCCATCCGCAACTCGCCAAAAAGCCGCTGATATTCGATCTTCGGACATCTGTTCTGGATCACGTCGACACCGCGGGCCTGCGCAATCGCTGCAGCCTGCTCATGTTCCACACCAATCTGCATCCAGATTGTCTGCAGCTTAGGCCAGCGATCAAGGGCGGCATCGACGATCTCTGGAACAGCCTCGGATCGGCGAAAGATATCCACCATATCAACATCATCGGGGACGTTAGACAGTGCGCCATAGACCGTCTCACCAAACAGGCGCTGACCAGCCAAACCCGGGTTGACGGGAATAATCCGAAACCCCTTCAAACCCAGATAGCGGGCGACGAAATAGCTTGGACGTATGGGGTTCGCTGATACACCCGCCACGGCCACCGTGTGCGTCCGTTTCAGAATTTCGCGAAGAAATGTGTCAGAATATTCCATATTGGCACCCTAGCCGCACGCTGCGGAATAAAAAAAGCGCCCGGTGCGATCCGGGCGCAAGTTATGGAACGAGGGACAGTGAGGCGAGGCGCATATGTTCCTGTAACGCGCCTCTGTAAAAGATATAGGCGGTCACAATCAGATCAAAAGAGCAGATCAGACAATCGTGAAGAGCGCGTTAACACCAGAATGCCCTTGTGGCAGATATGACCCACCCACGACATGCCACGCTCAGCCGCAAATCTACCCACGAAGATGTATTGCCGACAACCGTGTCACAGGGTGGGCGTCGCCGCAGGCGCGGTGCCGATCGGCATCAGAGGTTGTGAACATCCCAATGATCACCCTCTAGCAGCGTAAAGGGCGACGGCGGCGGCATTTGACACATTCAGTGATCCAAAACCGGCAGCGGCATCAATCCGCACAAGCGCGTCACAAGTCTCGCGCGTTTTTTCGCGCAAGCCAGGACCCTCAGCCCCCATCACAAGGGCCACGGCGCGGTCGCGCTTGCCCTCGACGACCTCTTCAATGGTCTGTTCAGCATCGCCGTCCAGGCCCAATATCAGATACCCCATCCCTTTCAGTGCTTCCATGGCATCGGCCAGATTGCGGACCCGCAAATACGGCTGGCGTTCCAGCGCGCCACTCGCCGTTTTAGCCAATGCGCCCGTTTCTGGTGCCGAATGTCGCTGCACAGCCACTACCGCGCGCGCGCCAAAAACTTCCGCCGATCGCAATATGGCCCCCACGTTATGCGGATCGGTCACCCGGTCAAGCAACACAATGCGTGGCGGATTCGGCCCCTGCCCCAACGCAACATCGTCGAGTGACCCCCAATCCAGCGGCTTGACCTCTAACGCCGCACCCTGATGAACGGACTGCGGATCAAGAGGTGCCGCAAACTTGCGAGGATCAGAAATTTCCGGCTCAACCCCGCTTGCGGCCACGGCTTCTCCTAGCCTTTCAAGCGCGTTGCGGGTCACTACAAGGCGCAGCTTGACCCGCGCGGGGTTCTCAAGTGCGTCACGCACAGCATGTATGCCAAACAGCCAAACGGTTTCATTTGACGCCGCCCGCTTATCCTGCTCTTTCGCAATTACCCACTGTGGCTTTTTCATTTTCTGTCCGATCCCGTCGTTCTGTTTCAAGAGCCGATACCTGACAACGCACGTCGTGTGAAGAGAAGCGATAGCCGGATCATCAATTGCGCACTTTTGCTGTTGACTGGCCATGGGGCCACAGGTAATCAGCCGATCAGTGGGCGACAGGCCGCAAGGTGTGGCAGGGGACTGTAACTCCCTCGCGGAGACGCACGCCAGGTTCGATTCCTGGGTCGCCCACCATTCTGTTTTTAAACAGTGATTTAGAACGCTTGGCTTTCCGGTGCGACAAACTGGTGAGACAATCACATGCGTCATGCAGCCTATCTAAGCGCCTCTAGACACGGCATTTTTTACTTCCGAATGCCAATTCCGGAGTTATTGCATCCCTCCCACAAAAGCGCGGACCTCAAGCTATCACTTGGAACCAGATGCCCAAAGGTTGCGTCTACCCTCGCGCGCCTACTTATCGTCACTGGACAATCCTTGCTTGCACAGCCAACGGTACAGGCCATGATCTACCCAGAAATTCGCATGCACGTGCAAAACCACTTCCGGCAGCGGCTTATTAAGTTCAAAGCGCGGGTCGCTGATGCTGGACCTCGCGACGATGACCGGCTGAAGGCTTTGCGGGACGTCATTCAGGCCGCTGAGCGCGATCTGGGCACATTTGTGAACCTCACCCACATCGGCGATGAAGACCGGCTCCTGAGTGATTTCTGTGAGAAAGAGGGCAAATCAGAAGAATTAAGCCCGAACGACCGGCAACTTGTTTTGCGCACATATCAGCAGGCTTACCTGCAACACGCAAAAACCGCGCTGGATTACAACGACAGTCAAAGACCATGTCTTCGCGATCCCAACACCGGGGGTGGCGGCGATGACATCACCGCCACAGCCAATGACAAGCTGATCGACATAGCCCCGGATCCAGACGTCACGGTGGCCATAGGCAACCGTGACCGAGTAATCGTTGGTTTTGTAGCGCACCAGGGATTGTGAGTTCACCTGGCCAGTGGCCTGATCGCAGGCGTCAAACGGGCACGCGGGCAGATCCATCATGGCCTCAAGATCACGGACCAGACGTTGCCCGATGCTCTCGCTGTGACCGCGCAAGACATCAGCCTGACGCTTGCGGCATTGCTCTTCAAGCCACAGGTTGAAGGCTTCCCATGTCGCAAAATGAGGGATGGGCACCATGAAGTTGCGGCGGGCATACCCGACCAGCCCCTCAACGGCGCCTTTATCGTTGCCCTTACCCGGTCGGCCATAACGATCGTGGATGAAGTAATGCGACAGGAACCCACTGAACAGCTTGGTCCGCTTGCGCGAGCCGTCCGGCAGGATCTTCGCGACCAGACACCGGTCGTTATCATAAAGAACCGACTGCGGAACCCGGCCGAAGAACGCAAAGGCATGGGCATGGCCGTCTACCCCAGGCCTCAGAG
>NZ_JAFMHJ010000040.1 GCF_017854565.1 Yoonia sp. | reverse complement strand
CCATTGTCCTTGGCGCAGCCGTCTTGCAAGAGGCCCTGCCCCTGCGCCCCTATGCCGGTTTTGGCCTACTGGCCGTTGGGCTTATCGTGCTTGACGGACGCTTGCTCAAACCGCGCCAGTACCGCGCGCGCCGCACGTAACCCCGGCGCTTCGCCACCCAGCCCCAACCGCTCCATCGTTACATCCATTGCGGCCTGCTGCGCCTTTGGGTTGTCGAGAACCGCCAGAACGGCCTGCGCAATCGGCCCTGCGTCACAGTTTTTGCCAATAAATTCGGGTACCACGCGGGTCTCACTGACCAGATT
Source organism: Yoonia sp. (assembly GCF_017854565.1). Classification (GTDB taxonomy): domain Bacteria; phylum Pseudomonadota; class Alphaproteobacteria; order Rhodobacterales; family Rhodobacteraceae; genus Yoonia. The sequence goes on along the minus strand of NZ_JAFMHJ010000040.1, from coordinate 28,549 downwards.
GACCAAAGTCACGGTATCCACCTTCAACATCCGGCTGATGATGATCCGGCTCAACCATGCCATGTCGTAGGCAATCACCATGGGCGTGCCGTTCGCCGCCAGCTCCAGCGATACGGTCCCCGACGCGGCCAGCGCCACATCGGCCCGCTTGAACCACGCCGCCTTGTCCGGCGATCCGGGCGCTAGCACGGTCACCGGCACGGCCCATTGCTGCACCCGTTCCTGCACCAGCGCATGCACGCCGCCCGTCGTCGGGATCACAAATCGCGCATCGGGGACGGTCGCCGCGATCAACGCCAACGCAGCACCAAACCTGTCGGCAAGCCGCGACACCTCGCCTTTGCGGCTTCCCGGCAGGACCAGAACGACAGTGCCGACACCCAGCGCCGCCGCATCAGCCAGCGTCGCGACAGGCTCTGCCACGACAGGATGCCCGACAAAGTCGCAGTCCATCCCGGCAGCTTCCATAAACGGCGGCTCGAACGGAAACAGGGCCAGCACATGATCGATATGATGCGCCATCTTCGCCGCCCGGCCCGGACGCCATGCCCAAACCGTCGGTGCAACGTAGTGCACCGTCCGAATAACACTGGCCGCCTTGACCAACCGTGCGACCCGCAGACAAAAATCCGGGCTGTCGATCGTGATCAGGAGATCGGGTTGCGTCTCAACCACAGCATCGGCCATCTGGCGAATACGGGCCTTCAGCGCGCGATATTTGGGCAATATCTCGGCCAAACCCATGACGCTCAGTTCGTTCATGTCAAACCGGCTGACCAGCCCCTCGACTTGCATCAACGGCCCGCCGACACCGTCAAACGTCACATCGGGGCGCAACTGCCGCAGCCCCGCCATCAGCGCCGCACCCAACTTGTCGCCAGATGCCTCGCCCGCAATCACGAAGACCCTCATGCGCCACCCCTTGGCCGCACCCACAAAAACATGCCCTGCGCGTCCAAGATGCGCCGTACACGGGACAGGTCAAGCACCAGCACACCACCGGCTTCGATCACGATCCCGTCCAAACCGGCCTCTGCTGCCAGCATCGCTGTGCGCGGACCGATCAGCGGCAGATCTGCGCGCCGGTCCTGACCCGGTTTCGGGGCCTTGAATAGAATACCGCCCGGTACATTGGCAGGCGGTTCAGGGTGATCGGCCAGCCAGATGCGCACATGCGCGGCCAGATCGACCACGACATCCAATCCAAAAACGGTTGGGTCATATGGCCCATGCGCCGCCGCATCAGGCAGGCAAAGCTTTTGCAGCATCGCATCTGTGCCCTGCGCGTCCTCGCGCAGGATAACCGCCCCATCGCGGGTCACGCAGGCTTGCCCCTTGTCGGTCTGCCCCATCTGCGCCACGCAGGCCTCGCCTGCAAAGGCATCGGCGGTATGCGACGACGCAGGCCCGGTCTTGGTCAGCACACCGGCACGGGGCAGCAGATCGGGGGCCATGTCATGCGCTGCGACAACGCTGAACCCGGCGTCCTCGATGATCGCAATGATCACCCGCAGCGCGCCATCGTCGCCTTGGGTCAGGGCCGCCTGTATGCGCGGCACCAAAGGCGCCGTGGCCGCATCAATCTCGGCGGGGTCCACCGGCGGGCGGCGCACCGCACCGGCCATGCAAATCCGGGTCACACCCCGCTTTTTCAGCGTGGCCAGAAAACTCCCCAGATGTTCGATCCGAAAACCAATATCGACAGGCATCGCCGGTTCAAACCCGCGCATCGCACAGATCAGCGGCGCCTGATCCAACCGCGCCACCAAGGCAGGCGGCAGATCACCGGTCCCTGCAATCAGCGCCAGCATCAGCCCGGCGTCAAAAAGTTGCGGTCGGTATCGCCCAGAATGAACGCGACCATCTGCTGCACATAGGCGCTTTCGCTTTCCTCGGCCAACCGGCGGGCGCGGTCCTGAAACGTACCCTCGCCATCCTTAAGCGCCTGAAACGCGGCGCGCATCGCCGTGATATCGCCCCGGTCCACGCCCTTACGCTTGAGCCCGACAAGGTTCAGCCCATCCAAGACACCGCGCGGTCCCTGCACCAGACCATGTGGAACAACGTCCTTTGACACCATCGACAGTGCCCCGATAATGGCGCCCTGCCCGATCCGCACCCATTGATGCACGCCAGACAACCCACCGATGATCACGTCATCCTCGATGATACAATGGCCCGCAATCGCCGTGGAATTCACCACAATCACCCGGTTGCCCACTTGGACATCATGCGCGATATGACAGCCCGCCATAAACAACCCATCATCGCCCACACGTGTCTCACCGCCGCCGCCCGCTGTGCCGGTGTTCATTGTGACATGCTCACGAATACGGTTGCGCGCGCCAATCCGCAGACGCGTTTTTTCGCCGCCAAACTTAAGGTCTTGGGGAATTCCCCCGATCACCGCAAAGGAAAACACCACCGTTGCGTCACCAATATGCGTGTCGCCATCGACAACCACATGGCTTTTCAACGTCACCCCGTCACCCAGTACCACATCAGGGCCGATCACACAGAACGGCCCAATGACGCAGCCCGCGCCGATCACCGCCCCATCGGCAATGATCGCAGAAGGATGAATATCCGCCGTCACCCCTGCAAATCCATCATGGCCGTAAACTCGGCCTCGGCAGCCATTTCGCCACCCACCGTCGCCACGCCCTTGAACCGCCAGACCTTCCCGCCGGGCTTGCCCCGTGTCGTCTGCACATGCATCTCGAGCACATCGCCGGGCACGACCTTGCGGCGGAATTTACAGCCGTCGATCGCCATGAAATACACCAGCAAATTGCCCTCTGTCAGCCCCAGCGACGCGCCAACCATGACCGCAGTCGTCTGCGCCATCGCCTCGACAATGGTTACACCCGGCATGATCGGATTGCCCGGAAAATGGCCCTGAAAATGCGGCTCGTTCATGGTGACATTCTTGATGCCAACAGCCGATTGCGTGCCGTTGATACTATGCACCTTGTCGACCAACAAAAACGGATAGCGGTGCGGCAGAATTTTCTGGATCAGCTGAATATCAGCTTCGGTCACCGGTTCAGACATAGTGGGCAGCTCCTTGTTGTCCTTGGTGGCTTTTGCACCGGATGCAGCCTGACTAGCAAGGCCCGCCGCAGCGGGCAAGCATCGGCTAGTCGCCGCCGTTGGCAAGTTCCGCGTCAATGCGCACAATCGCATCATCGGTGATATTGGCGGCGCGGACCGACAGAATAACGGTCCGCTGTTCCAGCACCACAACCGCGTTGCGCTCTAGCATGATCGTGGCGATAATCCCTTGCACCCGATTTTCAAACCGGGCGCGGCTGGCAATACTCGCCTGCTGCAACTCCACGTTCTTGGCATCCCGAACCCGGCGAACATCCTGCACTTTGGCGTCAAAGGCCTCGGCGGCAATGCGGAATGCATCAGCCGTCATTTCCGGTCGGCGCAGTGTAAGGCTGCGCTCTTCTTGTGTCAGCGATTCAACGATCTGGTCATTTTCCGCCTGTAACGCCGCCGCCTGCGTGGCAAGATCGGCCGCAAGCCTGCGCCCATAAAGCGTTTCCGAAAACAGCCGCTCACTGTCAACGATCAGGACCTGCGGCGACGCCTGCTGCGCTGCCCCCGGCAGCGCCAGCAACAGCCAGACAACAAGAACGCGTAGGATCACCATCAGAAACTCGTCGAAATGGTCACATCAAACGATTTCGGCTTGTCGCGTTCCTGCACATCAAGAGCCTCGGTAAAGTTGAACCGCAACGGCCCGATCGGCGTGGTCCAGAAGATCGAAACACCCGCAACCGTGCGCGCCGTGAAGTCATCGTAAAGAACGACCTGACCATAGGTTTCGCCCACATCCCAAACCGACCCGTAATCCACAAACACCCCGCCCGAGATACCATACTCGCTTGGCAGACCCAGCGGGAATTCCGCTTCAAGCCGCGCCACGGCAAAGCTGTTACCCCCCAGCGCGTCATCGGTAAGATCATCGCGAGGGCCAACGCCGGCCGGTTCAAACCCGCGCATCAACCGGCTGCCCAAAAAGAAACGATCCGTCACGCGGCTATTTCCACTCTGATAGCTCAGATAGCCGCCCTCAATCGTTGCACGCAGGGTGACTTCTTCGTTCAGTATCTTAGCCTCGGCCCCGGCCAGCGCTGTCGTCTTGATGAACTGGCTGTCACCAAACCCGAACTCCTGACCAAACCGCAACAGCACACCCGCCGTCGGATTCAATCCGGTGCGGCGCGTGTCAAAGCTATACACATAGCCCAGTGAATTTGTACCCACGGAGCCTGCGTTCGCCTCATTTTGAATAATCACACTCGCGCTGGCAGATACATCGCTCAGATCGGTATATTCATAGGCATAAAAGACCGACAGACGCCCGCTCTCGCTTACGGGAAAGCTCAACGAGGGGCTAAATCGCGCGGTTTCTGTATCATACAGCGCGTTTTCATTGTTGGTCGTGCGATACGACAGATCAACGCCAAGGCGCAGATCACGCCCCAGCAACTGCGGCTCACTGAAACTGAACCCCAACCGGCGGTTACTTTCGGCGGTCGAGATATCAAAGCTCAACTTTTGCCCCCGGCCCTGAAAGTTGCTTTGGCTATAGGACGCCAGCAAACCAGCGCCGGTATCACTGTTATAATTGGCCCCAAACGTCAGCGTTCCAGTCGGCCCCTCAACCACATTCACATCAATGATGACCTGATTGGGTGACGTGCCGGGACGCGCGTCAACGCTGGCATTGGCAAAAAACCCAAGCCCGCGAATGCGGCGCGCGCTTTCGGTGATTTCACGCGGGTTGAACGGATCACCCTCAACAACCCGGAACTGATTGCGGATCACCCGGTCAAGCGTCGTACCATTGCCTTCGATATCAATGCGTTCAACAAAAATGCGTGGGCCGGGCAACAGTGCGTATTCCACGTTCAACGACAAATCGCGGTCATTGCGCGTGATACGCGGCTCGACCTGTACAAAATTCAGGCCGCGCTGCAACGCCAGCCGTTCCAGACGGGTGACGTCGGTATCAATTGGCACCGGTGAATAGGTAACACCGGTGCGAATCCGCAGCGCCTCTTGGAAAATGGCCGGGTCCACGCCGGGAATCGTGCTTGTCACGGTGACGTTGCCAAACGTGAATTTCTGACCTTCGCGCAGATTGAAGGTCACCAGATAGGCGTCTCTCTCGCGCGTCAGCGCCACATCGACGTTCTGCACCACGAAATCCGCATAGCCCCGCGAGCGGTAGAAATCGGTCAGTAGCTGCTGGTCCTGTGCAACACGCTCGGGGGAATATGTGTCGCGCGCGATAACGCTGCGCAGGAAACCGGCCTGCTTGGTGTCCAAAACCCGGCGCAGCCGGCCTTCGGAATAGGTGCGATTGCCAAGAAACGAAATGCGCTCGATCTCGGTAACGCCCGATTCTGTCACCTCGAACACCAGATCCACGCGGTTGTTCGATAGGCGAATGATGCGCGGCGTGACCGTCGCATTGATCCGCCCCTGTTGGGCGTAGGCTTGCGTGATCGCCGTTGTATCGCGTTCGGCCTGCGCGGGGTTGTACACGCGGCGTGGCTGCGACTGGACCAACGCCAGCAGCTGTGCATCCCTGATCCGGGCGTTGCCTTCGATATTGATCCGGTTGATCGTCGGATACTCCACGACGCGAATGATCAACGTGCTGCCCTGCGGCGTGACGTCCACGCTTTCAAATAGGCCCGCGGCACGAATACGCTGTACGGCATCATTCAGCTCTGCCGTTGACAGCACCTCACCGGCCGTGATTCCGGCAAAGGTCAGGATCGTACCATCGGCAACCCGTTGATTGCCTTCGATCACGAAGGTGTTGAACGAAAAACTCTGCGCCTGCGCACTGACCCCGGTTAGCGTCAAAATGACAATAAACCCGCATCGCCGCACCACTGTCGCGCATCGCGCCAAAGCGCGCCAAATCAATTTTTGCATAATCATCGCCTGTGCTCACATCCCGGTTACTACTTGGAGTAGCCGCAAAAGCACGGGATGTCAAAATGACAAACGCGCCCATAGGCGCGTTTAAACAAGCTTATTTGGTGGTCGGCGTCAAAGCCACATCAACATAACGTATGACCCGCAATAAAGCGCAACCAACAAGGCCAGTGCGAAAACCAGCCAGTCAACATTGATCCGCAGCAGCAGCAGTAACGCCCTGTAGCCAGAAACAACATTTTCCATTGCAACCCCCACTCCGAATTGTTTCTAAAATAGCAACCAATTAAGGCGAAATCATGTCAGAACCGGGGCCCTATGGGCAGAGGAATGTGTCGTTCAGGATCGTAAACGACATCATCGCCAGGATCAGCGATAGCCCCGCAAACATGAAAATGCGCACCGCACGCTCGCTCGGTTTGCGCTTAGCGACGGCCTCATAGGCGTAAAACATCAAATGTCCGCCATCCAGAACGGGAATGGGGAACAAGTTGATCAGACCGACACCGGCCGACAAAGCACCTATAAACCACAGAAAACTTTGCGCGCCCTGCGATGCCATCGACCCGCTCGTCTCTGCAATGCCGACCGGGCCCGACAGGTTACAGGTCGAAATCCGCCCCAAAATGATATGCTTCATCGCCGAAAGCGACGTCGTCATCGTTGTCCAAAGCCCCTGCGCACCCATCCAGAGCGCCTCACCGATACCGACAACTTCGGTTTGTTCGTTGAAAAACAACTGTCCGGTAATACCGATCCGGTACTTGCGCACGAACGTGCCGCCGGGCGCAGGCTCATCCGTGGCGCGCGGCGTCAGGACCACGTCCAAAACGCGGCCATCACGCATGATCTGCATGTTCAGCGGCGCACCTTCAGCGGCCTTCACTATCTCGACAATCTGATTGAACGCAAAGACAGGCGTGCCATCAATCGCCGTTATCACATCCCCAACCTTCAGGTTCGCATCATCCGCTGCGGACCGTGGGATCACACCAGATACGGCGGGCGGCAAAAAATACGGACCTTCCACCGTGATCTCGTCACCATCGCGCAAGACCGTATAATCCAACCGATCCTTCAGCGGCACCAGTTCATCTAGGTTTCCACCCTCAAAGGGCACCCCTTCAACCGCCAGCATCACATCGCCAGCCCGCAGATCGGTGGCATACCCGGCAGGCAAATCGCGCAGCGTGCCAAACGTCAGAGGATCAACCGACCGGCCCTGATACATCAACGACCCGGTGAAAATCGCGATGGCCAGAATGAAGTTGAAAATCGGCCCTGCCGCGACCGTCGCCGCCCGCGCCCACAGCGGCGCACCGTGCATTGTCCGGCGCAGATCGCCCTCGTCCACCGCGCCATCCGTCCCGACGCTGGCCGCGTTGGCGTCGCCCAGAAATTTCACGTAGCCGCCCAGTGGCAGAGCGGCCAACTGCCATGTCGTGCCCCGCTTATCGCTCCCGCTCCAAAGCACGGGACCAAAGCCCAGCGAAAACACCTCGGCGTGGATGCCACACCAGCGGCCCACAATATAATGCCCATATTCGTGAATCGCCACGATCACCGACAGGGCGACGACAAACGCCACCATCGTAAAGGCGAAGTTGCCGAACATCGGTACAAACTGCATCAAATCCAAAGTATTATCCCAACTGGCTGATGGCCTCGCCCGCGTGGATGCGGGCCAGCCGATCTGTCTCAATGACATTATCTAGGGTGACTTGGGCATTTTGCAGCCCATTCGAGGACATTTTGTCTAATGTCGCCGAGACGACGCGCGACATATCCAAAAATCCGATCTCTGCGGCGATGAAAGCATCCAGCGCCCGTTCCTTGGCTGCATTGAACACGGCGCCCGACAGCGCGCCTTCTTCCATCACCCGCGTGGCCAGCGCCAGCGCGGGATAGCGCGCCGCGTCAGGGGCCTCGAACGTCAGCGCACCGATCTTTGCCAGATCCAGCCGCGCAACCGGCAGCGACTTGCGCTGTGGCCAATGCAGCGCATAGCCGATGGCATGACGCATATCCGGCGGACCCACATGCGCCATCAATGCGCCGTCGTTGAACCCAACCATCGCATGAATCAGGCTTTCGCGGTGTATCAACACCTCGATCATACTTGGCGGTACGTGAAAAAACTCTTTTGTTTCAATAAGCTCCATTGCCTTGTTAAACATGGATGCGGAATCGATCGTGATCCGCTGCCCCATATCCCAATTGGGATGGCTTGATGCCTGCGCCAGCGTTGCCGTGGCCAGCTTTTCCACCGGCCAATCCCGAAACGCACCGCCGCTTGCGGTGATGATCACCCGCTCGACTGCGGCGATGTCCTCGCCGACCAGCGCCTGAAACACCGCCGAATGTTCGCTATCGACCGGCAGCACCGTCGCCCCATGCGCCTTGGCTGTGCCCAGCAACAGCGGTCCCGCCGTCACCAGCGATTCCTTGTTGGCCAGCGCCAGCGTGGTGCCATGCTGCAACGCCACCAGCCCCGGCACCAACCCCGCCACCCCGACAATCGCCGACAGCGCCCAATCCACAGGACGCGCGGCCGCCTCGGCAATGGCATCGGAGCCCGCAGCCGCTTCAATGCCGCTGCCGGCCAAAAGCCGCTTCAATTCTTCATAACATTCCGGGTAGCAGGTCACCGCCAGATCGGCCCCCAGACGCACCGCATCTGCCGCCAACCGCGTCACATTGCGCCCACCGGTCAGTGCGACAACATCATAGTGCGATAAATCCCGTGCGATCAGATCAATCGCACTTTGCCCCACCGACCCCGTCGCGCCAAACAGCGTGATCCGCCTCAAAAGGCTACCCCCGGCACTTGCACCACCTCGGCCAACATCAGCATGAACAATGCCGCACCCAGCAGCGCATCAAAACGGTCAAACAACCCGCCATGCCCCGGAATAAGCGTCGAGCTGTCCTTAACGCCCATCCGCCGCTTCAGCGCACTTTCTGCGATATCACCCATCTGCCCGGCCAAGCTCAGAACCATGGAAATCCCGACAATCCACGGGCTCGCATCGGTGAACAGCATGAAAACAACACCGACAACACCGGCGCCGATCCACCCAGCCACCGTGCCGCTCCATGTCTTTTTGGGGCTGACCTTGGGCCAAAACTTTGGCCCACCCAGCGATTTACCCGCAAAATAACCGCACACATCGCTGATGATCACGACGGACATCAGCCAAAGCAGCCAGATAAACCCAAAATCGACACGAAAATGCACAAGACCCCAGCCAGCCACCTGAATACCAAGGGCAAACGCAAAGAACGTAAGTTGCTCTTTTTTCAACAAGGCCGCACCAATCAAAGGCACGACCAAAAACAGCAAGACGCCCCACCAGGTGCCATCAGCCAGCTGCCCCGACATCACCGAAGCCACCAGTGCGGCCAGCAACATGCCCCGCGTCGGCTGGTCCGCGATGATCATCATCCACAGTTCCCAGATCATCACGGCCGTCACAAAGACCACCATCATCTGGAACCACACACCACCAAGGATCACCCCAACGGCACCCACAACCGTCATGCCGACACTGGATGCGGTCCGGGCTTTCAGGTCGTCCCAATTTTGCGGGCTGGTCAGTGGCGCTTTCATGGTCACGCCAGCACCGCGCCAAAGCGCCGCTCGCGGCGACCATAAGACGACAGCACCCGCGCAAATTCCACGGCGGTAAAATCAGGCCACAGGGTATCGACGAATTCATATTCAGAATAGGCTGACTGCCACAGCAGGAAATTCGAAATCCGCGCCTCGCCACTGGTGCGAATAACCAAATCCGGGTCCGGCAGCACGCGGGTATCAAGAAACCGCGACAGCGTCTCGGCATCAACGTCATTATGGGTCAAACGCCCCATCTCAACCTCATAGGCCAGCCGCTTGGCCGCGCGGGTCACTTCGTCGCGACCGCCATAGTTTATCGCGATGGTCAAATGCACCAGATCATTGTCGGCGGTCAAAAGCTCCAGCTCGTCCATCAGCCGAACCAGTTTCACATCCAGCCGGATACGGTCGCCGATAAACCGCACGCGGACGCCGTTTTTCAACAACGCCTTCGCCTCGCGCTCGATATATTTGCGAAACAGGCTCATCAGCCCGGCGACTTCGGTCTGGGTCCGCTTCCAGTTTTCGGTCGAAAACGCAAAGATCGTCAGGTACTTCACGCCCAGATCAGGACAGGCCGCCACAATCTCGCGGACACGGCGCGCACCGGCATGATGGCCAAACAAACGCGGTCGATTGCGCTGCTGCGCCCAACGTCCATTGCCATCCATAATGATGGCCACATGGCCCGGGCCGGTCTTGAGGTCTGCGTGCTTGGGCATGAATGGCCCCTTTATCTTGTAAGAGCGAGCCGTCAGACCTGCATGATCTCCGCCTGTTTGATCTCAAGCGTTTCATCGACCAACTTGATATGCGCGTCAGTCAATTCCTGCACCGTCGATTCCCAGAACTTCTGATCATCTTCGGACAGACCATCGGCCTTGGCCTTTTTGATCTTGTCCATTCCGTCACGCCGCAGATTGCGCACCGACACCCGCGCGCTTTCGGCATAATGGCCCGCAACCTTGGTCAGCTCGCGGCGGCGTTCTTCGTTCAGTTCGGGGATCGGCAGCATGATGATCGTGCCGTTCAGCTGTGGATTGATCCCCAGACCACTTTCGCGGATGGCCTTTTCGACCTTACCAACCAAGGCTTTATCCCAGACGTTGATCGTCACCATACGCGGCTCGGGCACGTTCACCGTCCCCACCTGGTTAATCGGCGTCATCGCACCATAGGCATCCACCATGATCGGCTCCAGCATGGACCCCGACCCGCGTCCAGTACGCAGCGACGCCAGTTCAACGCGCAAGTTGGCGATTGCCCCATCCATACGACGGGCCAAGTCATCGGTATCAAGTTCAAAATCATCTGACATTGTCTGCACTATCCTCTGCCGGCTTTGCCCAGCTTTTCATCGTTTTACGGCAATAAACCACGGTTGTATAGGTCAGGAAATCAGCACCAAACGTGCAGATTTCGTGCAAATCGCGCCCTAATCATGCACAATCGTATATGTCCCCTCACCCGCGAGGATACCTTTGAACCCGCCCGGTTCATCCAGCGAAAACACGATAATCGGCAAACCATTGTCGCGCGCCAGCGCAATCGCACTGGCATCCATCACGCCCAGATGCTTTTGCAGCACTTCGTCATAGCTGACCCTGTCATAGCGCACCGCATCATCATATTTCACAGGGTCCTTGTCGTAGACACCGTCAACCTTGGTCCCCTTGAAAATCGCCTCACAGGCCATTTCATTGGCGCGTAGCGTGGCGGCCGTATCGGTCGTGAAATATGGGTTCCCGGTGCCTGCCGCAAAAATGCAAACCCGCTTCTTTTCCAGATGTCGCACGGCGCGGCGGCGGATATAGGGTTCAGCGACCTCGTTCATGGTGATCGCCGAAATGACCCTTGTGTGGATTCCCAGCTCTTCCAATGCCGACTGCATCGCCAGCGCATTCATCACCGTGGCCAGCATCCCCATGTAATCCGCCGTCGTCCGCTCCATGCCCTGGGCAGAGCCTTGCAAGCCGCGGAAAATATTGCCGCCGCCGATCACCATGCATATCTCGACACCCAGATCATGCACCGATTTCACTTCACGTGCGATGCGCTGCACGGTCGGCGGATGCAGGCCAAACGCCGTATCCCCCATCAGCGCCTCGCCCGAGATCTTAAGCATGACACGCTTATATGCCGTTTTCTCAGTCTCACTCATGGCGTCCCCCTGATGCGCTGTCGTTTGGCGCGCAAAATGTCGCAAAACGTCCGCAGGTTCAATGGCAGCGCGCAGACAAAAGCACCGCATGCGCAAATAGCTGCGGCCCCCATCCCGGCACGGCCCGACCCGTATTGAGCAATGTCAATACGATGACCCTGCTGATCGTCCAAACTCGCATGATCCCAAGACAAGGTTCCGGTCCCATGATAAACCCGTTTACCGCACTGGCCGTTGCCGCATCGACCCTCGTTTTGGGCGGCTGCGACCCGCTCGAACCGCGGTCTTTTGCCGACATCGACGCTGCCGCGACTGCGCTGCGCAGCAAATACGTCGATCTTGACGGCAACCCGCCGGTCCCCGGCAACGTCGCGCAAGAATCCGACTTCCCCCCATCCGGCGCCGCATCCTACCAAGGTTTCATCAGCGCCGACGACATGGCCGGAAACCGATTGGTTGGTGAACTGACCCTGGATGTCAGCTTTCTGACCGATAACGTCGATGGCACGGCCTATAATTTCCAACATGAAACGGATGGCACCTACACCGGCACCCTGACCGGCAGCGCCGATCTGGCCCGCGATCAGGATCCGATGGGGACCGGCGTTCATCTGGACCTTCTGTTGCTCGGGATCCTGACGAATAATGGCACCGGCTATGCCACATCAGCGGCGCTGAACGGCAATTTTCAGGAAACCTTCACCGACCCCATCGGGGCAATCGCAGGTGCCGCCGACATCGACACAGGTATCAACGGCACCACCTATGACGGCACATTTGCCGCCGAAAGGTAGGCCGCGTGGATCGCATGTTGATCCCCGCCAAGACATACGGCATGCAGGGCTGGCACATGTCCTAGCGCAAAGAGATATCAGGCGTGATCACCATTCCCCCGCAAATGCCCGTCCTGATCGCGGGGCCAACGGCCTCGGGCAAATCGGCGCTGGCGCTGCACATCGCGCAGGAACAGGGCGGCGTGATCGTGAACGCCGATGCGCTGCAGGTGTTCGACGGCTGGCGCATCCTGACGGCGCGCCCCGACGACAGCGATCTGGCACGGGCCGAACATGCGCTATATGGCCATGTCCCCTTTGATGCCGACTATTCCGTGGGGCATTGGCTGCGTGACATCGCCCCCTATCTGCAGGGCGCCAAACGGCCCATCATCGTCGGCGGCACCGGGCTGAACTTCAACGCGCTGACCCAAGGGCTGGCCGAAATCCCCGCCACACCCGACGCACTCAGGTCGCAGGCCAATACACTGGCATTGCAGCACCTTCTGGCTGATCTTGATCCCGGTACAACCGCCCGTATCGACACCCAGAACCGCATGCGGGTCCAACGCGCATGGGAGGTCTTGCAGAACACGGGCCGCAGCCTTGCCGACTGGCAAGACGCGACGCCGCCCCCTCTGCTGGCGCCCGATCAGGCCATCTGCATCACATTGGATGCGCCAAAGGACTGGTTGAACGACCGCATTGCCCGGCGCTTTGATCAGATGCTGGGCCATGGCGCCTTGGACGAAGCGCGCGCCATGCTGCCGCACTGGAACCCCGCCCACCTGTCGTCCAAGGCCATTGGCGCGCCCGAACTTATCGCCCATCTGCGCGACGAAACATCCCTTGATACCGCCCGCGCAGCGGCCATCAGCGCATCGCGCCAATACGCCAAACGGCAACGCACCTGGTTTCGGGCGCGGCACAAGAACTGGCATCAGGTCCCCATCGCCGGCGCTGACATATCCGCAACACTGCGATTCGCTGATGAAGCCGTGGATTGATGTGCCACGGGTTTCCCCGCAGACTTGCGGAAAATCAACATTGAGGCAAAGTTGATGACCCTGATGACCGATATTCAGCCGTCAGCGCTTGCGTTGACGTCGCTCACCCATGGCGGGCAGGCATCGCGCTGGCGTACCGAGGCGATGCGCAGCCACGCCACACCCCGCCTGATCCAGATCACCAAAGGTCAGGGGCGGATCACCGTTGCGGGCCTGACCAATGGCTATGGCCCCAACAACCTGATCTTCATCCCGCCGCACACCATGTATGGTCTGGAAGTCGGCCAAACCGTGTTTGGGCAAATCCTCGCACTGCCGGACAACGCAGATTGGCCCACCACCCCATTCCACTTGCGCCTGCGCGACGTCGATCGCCAGAAAGAACTCCAAAGCCTGATGGACGCAATCGAACGCGAACTCAAACCATCGGGCGATGTGCGCGCGGCGCTGTGCCATCTGGGGCTGCTCAATATCTACGTCGAGCGGCAATTGGCCAAACGCGAGCCGGACACCAATGATGCGCGCCGGGGCACTGCGGCGGCAAAACTGGTCGCCCGCTACACCCACATGATCGCCCATCGCTTTCGCACCAATCAAAGCGTCGCCACCTACGCCGCCGCCCTGAAGGTGACGCCAACCCATCTGACGCGGTGCTGCAAACAAACCTGCGACAGGTCCGCGCTCGGGCTGCTCAACGACCGCATCCATTTTGAGGCATGCACCCTGTTGCGCGACACCCAAACACCGGTTCAAACGGTCGCCAAGACGCTGGGTTTCCAGTCAGCAGCCTATTTTACCCGCAGTTTTCAAAGAAAATCAGGGCAAACGCCAACCGATTTTCGGCGCGGGCGTGGCGGTGCCGTGCGGCGCGCATGATCATACGACGCTGCATCGCAGCACCAAGACCGGCACGCCCCACAGCGCGATAATGTCGTTTTCAAACGTGTGATATGTCGCAAATGTCGTAGGTTTCGCCAAAGCGCTGGTTGACCTCATGGCTTAAGTTGTGCCGAATGGGCACCGACGGAAATTTGGGCGCAGTGCAAGCTGTCGCTCTTATTTGCGATACAATAAGACCTCTCAGGGAGAAAAGAATGACGCAATCCAACACCCCGCCGATGCACCCAGCCGCCTTGATGTACGCACAAGAAGAAATGGCAGGCCAACTCAGCCGCCGTGAATTTCTGACGCGCACAACGGCACTGGGACTGACGGCAACGGCAGCCTACGGGCTTTTGGGTCTGGCCACACCGGCAAATGCCGCAGCCCACGCCCGGCAAGGCGGTACGCTGCGCATGCAGATGGAGGTCCGCGCGCTCAAGGATCCCCGTACCTACGACTGGACACAGATTGCTTACTTTTCGAATGGCTGGCTGGAATACCTTGTTGAATACAACAACGACGGCTCGTTCGCGCCGATGCTGCTGGAAAGCTGGGATGTGAATGATGACGCAACGGTTTATACGCTGAACGTCCGTCAGGGCGTGAAATGGAACAACGGCGATGACTTCACCGCCGAAGATGTGGCGCGCAATATCATCGGTTGGTGTGACAAAACCGTCGAAGGCAACTCAATGGCGGGCCGCTTTGCGACCCTGATCGACGAGGTCACCGGCAAAGTCATCGAAGGCGGCGTCGAAGTCGTGGACAGCCACACCGTGCAGCTGAACCTGCCAGCCTCCGATATCTCGCTTATCGCGGGCATGTCCGATTATCCCGCAGCCATCACCCCGGCTGATTTCGATCCCGAAAACATGGTCGGCAACCCTGTCGGCACCGGGCCATACCTGCCCGAACTGATGGAAGTCGGCGTCAAAGCCGTTCTGGTCCGCAACGAAGGCTTCGGCTGGTGGGGCTATGACGCAGGCAAAGGCGCCTATCTTGATCGTGTCGAATTCATCGACTACGGCACCGACCCTTCCGCGTGGGTTGCCGCCGCCGCCGCCGAAGAAGTTGACATGCTGTACGAAACAGTCGGCGACTTCGTTGACATCATGGAAGGTCTTGGCTGGGAACGCTCCGAAGTGGCCTCCGGCGCGACGATCACGATCCGCCCCAACCAGCAGGCCGAAGTGGACGGCATCAAGCCATACGCCGACGTCCGCGTGCGCCGCGCCATCTCGATGGCCGTTGACAACAACATCTGTCTCGAACTGGGCTACGCCAACCGTGGGATCACCGCGCACAACTTCCACGTGGGGCCGATGCACCCCGAATGGGCCGATATCCCCGGCATCGCGCACGACCCCGAAGGCGCGCTTGCCCTTCTGACCGAAGCCGGGATGCAGGACTTCGAGATGGAAATCGTGTCCATCGACGACGACTGGCGCAAGAACACAACCGATGCCGTCGCAGCCCAGCTGCGCGACGCCGGGTTCAACATCAAGCGGACCATCATCCCCGGTTCCACCTTCAGGAACGACTGGACAAAATACCCGTTCAGCTCGACCAACTGGAACCACCGTCCGCTTGGCACGCAGATTCTGGCACTCGCTTATCGCTCAGGCGAAGCCTGGAACGAAAGCGGCTTTGCCAATGCCGAGTTCGACGCACTGCTTGCCGAAGCCAACGCGATCGCAGACGCCGACAAGCGCCGTGAAGTCATGGCCAAGCTGCAAGCGATCATGCGCGACGAAGGCGTGACGATCCAGCCATACTGGCGGTCGCTGTATCGCCATGCCAAGCCGGGTATGGTCGGCTGGGAAATGAACATCGCCTATCTGCCGCAGATCTATAAAATGGCCTTCGCTGCCTAAACCCTTCGGGCCGTCCCCATGGGGCGGCCCGTTTCACGATGTACGGATCACTGGCAAACAGGGACCGTCCTATAACATGAAGTCTGGCAACGACCCGACACACCTGACCGACAGGGGCCTTTATGGGACTGTTTATTCTGCGCCGTCTTGGGGTGATGATCCTCACGGCACTCTGCCTGACGTTTATCGTTTTCTGGCTCACCAACCTTGCTCCAAACCTTGAAAAGCTGGCCAAGACGCAAGGCAACGCGCGTATGTCGGACGAAGCGGTGACCAGCTATCTGGCCAACCGCGGCTATGCCCAACCGCTGCCCGTCAAATACGGTCAATGGCTTGGCGTGCTGCCCGGCTATGTGATCGAAGGCTCCGACGGCGGCCTGCGCGCCCGCTGTGCAGGCCCCGGCGAAAGCGTCGCGGACGCCGCGACCTTTTGCGGTATCCTGCAAGGTGACTGGGGCAACTCGACCGTCTTCAAAGACGAGGTCGGCAGCATCGTCGCCACCCGGCTCGGGCTTACCGGCAAACTGATGCTCTGCGTCATGCTGGTCATGGTGCCGGGCGCACTGATCCTTGGCGTGCTGGCTGGCATGCGCGAAGGATCACGCACCGACCGCGCCCTTTCGACCGTGTCCATCATCAGCACGGCAACGCCGGAATACGTCTCGGGCGTTGTGTTCATCTCGGTTTTTGCGACCGCCACCTTTGGGATGAACTGGTTCAAAGGCACCGCAACCTCTGCGATGGAAAACGCGACGTTTGAAAACTTCCTGCTGCCGGTAATGACCATCGCGCTGTACGGAATGGGCTATATTGCCCGGATGACGCGCGCATCAATGACCGAAGTCATGACCGCACAATACATACGCACCGCCCGTCTCAAGGGGGTCAGCTTTCCCACCATCGTGCTGCGACACGCCCTGCGCAACGCCCTGATTGCCCCCTTCACCGTGATCATGCTGCAATTTCCATGGCTGCTGAACGGTGTCGTGATCGTCGAAACCCTGTTCAACTACAAAGGCTTCGGCTGGGTCCTTGTCCAGGCGGCGGGTAACAACGACATCGAACTGCTTCTCGGGGTCTCGGTGGTGTCGGTCTTCGTTGTGCTGATCACCCAACTGATATCGGACATTGGCTATGTCTTCCTCAACCCACGCATCAGAATTTCATAAGGAAGAGCGGACATGGAAACCCTCACATGGACCGGCGCAGTTGGCGTATTTCTCAACCCCGTTCTCGGGATGGCAGCCGCACTTTTTGCGGTCACATTGGTCGCGCAACTGGTGCTGGGGTTTTTCGCCCCGGCACTGACGCTGCAATCCAATGCCGATGGCACACTCGCGGCGCGCGGTGGATTGCTCGGGACGACGGAAACTGCAAACAAATACCTCTTTCTGGCCGTTCTGGTGCTGGCTCTGGCCTATTTGATCATCCCACTGGTCACCCCCTACGGCACTGTCGGGATCATCGGCGAAATGTCACAACGCTTCCTGCCTGTGTGGATTGCGCTGGTTGTCACCTTTGGCGCCTCAATCAGGTTCAAACGCCACCTCGGTCTTTACGGCAAACTCTTCGACAGCACCGTCGGCATGATCGGCTTTGGCCTTGTGATGTTCTGGGTCTTCACCGCAGTCTTTGTCGGCCTCTTCGACATGATCGCGACCCATGATTACCTGTCCCAGGTCTCGGGCCTGAAAAACAAGATCCCCGGCGTGCCGGTCCCCGAAGGCATAGCGGGCGCCATCCCCCACTACCTGCTGGGCGGCGACAACCTTGCGCGCGATATCTTCAGCCGCGTCGTCGCAGGCTCGACCTTCGTGATTGCCATCGCGCCACTGGCGACGGTCTTTGCCTTCATGGTAGGTATCACGCTGGGCCTGCCTGCGGGCTACTACAGCGGCAGGCTCGACACGATATTGTCGTTCCTTGCCAACCTGATCCTCGCCTTCCCGGTGATATTGCTGTTCTACCTGCTCGTCACACCCGAGATCGTGGAAACCGGCATCCCGTCCTATATGGCCGCGTTCCTTTTCGCCTTCCCGATGATCTTTTTCGGCGTTCTGCTCAACTCGCGCTATTACACACAGCCAGCCAAGCGGAACCTTATCCTCGTCCCGGTCCTTGGCATCCTTGGCTGGCTTTATCTGTCGATCATCAACCAGCAAGGCACCGTCATCGACTTCCTGCCCACTTGGTTAGACCTGTTCGATATTTCCATCCTTGTGGTCTTTGTGTCCGTCGTATTTGTGAATGCGCCCACAGTGTTCCGTATCGTGCGCGGTCTCACGCTTGACCTGCGCACGCGCGATTATGTCGCAGCGGCACAAACCCGCGGCGAAGGGGCGTGGTACATCATGCTGTGGGAAATTCTGCCCAACGCGCGCGGGCCGCTGATCGTCGATTTCTGTCTGCGGATCGGCTATACAACGATCCTGCTGGGTACTTTGGGTTTCTTCGGTCTGGGCCTGTCCAGCGAAAGCCCCGACTGGGGCTCGACCATCAACGAAGGCCGCAAGCTTTTGCTGATCTATGCGCACCCCGCGTTGCCGCCCGCGATCGCCCTTCTCAGTCTTGTGCTGGGTCTCAACCTGCTGGCCGATGGCCTGCGCGAAGAAAGCCTGAAAGATTGAGCTGCGCAATGCGGCATAGCCCCGTCAAGACAGCCTGTACCTACGGTGTCTGTACGCCGTCCGTACGCATTCCATACGTCCAATTTCCGCCCATCGGAGGGATAAGTTAATGGCCACGCCCCAGAACGACGCACCGATCCTCGAGATCGACAAACTGTCCATTTCCTTCTTTACCCGACTGCGCGAAATCCCCGCCGTGATGGACTTTTCAGCCACGATCATGCCCGGCGAAGCCCTTGGTTTGGTTGGGGAATCCGGTTGCGGCAAGTCCACGGTGGCCTTGGGCGTCATGCAGGATCTGGGCGTGAATGGCCGCATCGTTGGCGGGTCGATCAAGTTCAAGGGCGAAGAGATGAACACGATGTCGCTCGAACGACTGCGTGACCTGCGCGGCAACCAAATTGCCATGATATATCAAGAACCTATGGCCTCTTTGAACCCCGCGATGAAGATCGGCAAACAGCTGATGGAAGTGCCGATGATCCACGAGGGGATCAGCCAAAAAGCCGCCTACATGCGCGCATTGGAAGTGGTCACGGACGTCAAACTCCCCGACCCGAAACGCATGCTCAACAGCTACCCCCACCAGCTCTCTGGCGGCCAGCAACAGCGCATCGTGATCGCCATGGCACTGATGTCCAAACCGTCGCTTCTGATCCTTGATGAACCGACCACAGCACTTGACGTGACGGTCGAAGCGGCGGTCGTCGAACTGGTGAAGGACCTTGGCAAAAAATACGGCACGTCCATGCTTTTTATCAGCCATAACTTGGGGTTAGTGCTCGAAACTTGTGACCGTATTTGCGTGATGTATTCCGGCGAGGCGGTCGAGCGCGGCTCGATCGAAGACGTCTTCGATGAGATGCAGCACCCCTACACCCAAGCTTTGTTCCGCTCCATTCCACTGCCCGGTACCGACAAGAACGCACGCCCCCTCATCGCCATTCCCGGCAATTTCCCCCTGCCCCACGAACGCCCCACCGGCTGCAACTTTGGCCCGCGTTGTGACTATTTCGAGGCCGGGCGCTGCAACGCCGGGTTCATTCCGATGACGCAGGTCCGCGGCGATGACCGCCACCAGACGCGCTGTCTCAAACATGCTGAAATTGATTGGGCAGCCCCCCCCGAAGTCGCTGAAAAGAAACAAAAAGGCGAGATTGGCCCAGTCGTTTTAAAGATGGACAACCTCAAGAAATATTACGAAGTCGCGGCAAATGCGCTTTTCGGCGGCGGCGACAAAAAGGTGGTCAAGGCCAACGAAACCCTGTCATTCGAAGCCCGGGAAAGCGAAACCCTTGCGATTGTCGGCGAATCCGGCTGTGGCAAGTCGACCTTCGCCAAAGTGTTGATGGGGCTGGAAACCGCAACCGAGGGTGAAATACTCTTGGATAATCAACCCATTGGCAACATACCCATTGAAAAGCGCAGCACCAAAACGATCGCCGACATTCAGATGGTATTCCAAAACCCCTTTGACACGCTCAATCCGTCCATGACTGTCGGGCGGCAGATCATGCGCGCTTTGGAAATCTTTGGCATCGGCAATAATGACAAGGATCGGCGCGCGCGGATGCTTGACTTGCTGGACCTCGTCAAGCTGCCGCGCGCCTTCGCCGACCGGATGCCTCGACAGCTTTCAGGTGGGCAAAAACAAAGGGTTGGCATCGCCCGCGCCTTTGCCGGCGATGCACGCATCGTGGTCGCAGACGAGCCGGTTTCAGCACTTGACGTCTCGGTTCAGGCGGCCGTGACCGATCTGTTAATGGAAATTCAACGCGAACATAAGACAACCTTACTATTTATCAGCCACGACTTGTCCATCGTCCGCTACCTGTCCGACCGCGTTATGGTGATGTATCTGGGGCATGTGGTCGAATTGGGTACCACCGATCAGGTGTTCTCGCCCCCCTACCACCCCTACACCGAGGCGTTGCTGTCCGCTGTCCCGATTGCAGATACCAAAGTCAAGAAAAAGCATATCGTCCTCGAAGGCGACATTCCATCGGCCATGAACCCACCCAGCGGTTGCCCATTTCAGACCCGCTGCGGGTGGAAATCCAAGGTGCCCAATGGGTTGTGCGAAAAAGAGGTGCCAGCCGTCCGAATGGTGGCCGAGGGGCATCAGATCAAATGCCATCTCAGCGACGCCGACCTTGAAGACATGGAACCGGTCATTCAAATCGCAGCGGAATAACGGCCTCACGGCCCCCAGATCACGCGGACATAGTTTTGGGTTTCGGCAAAAGGGGGCACGCCACCAAAGCGTTCCACAGCGCCGGGGCCCGCATTATACGCGGCAAGCGCCAGTGGCCAATTGCCAAAGCTTTGGAATTGCGCGCGTAAATACCGCGCGCCGCCTTCAAGGTTCTGTGCGGCATCGCGCGGATCAACACCCAGTGCGCGGGCGGTGTGCGGCATCAGTTGTGCAAGCCCCAAAGCGCCCTTTGGTGATCGGGCCTGTGGGTTCCAACCGCTCTCCTGCTGGACCAGCCGCAAAAATAAATCCTCAGGCACCCCATGCCGCCGCGCAGCGGCACGCGCCACACCAAGATAAGGGCCACTGTAGCTGCCGCTATACGCCAGCACACCGCCCGGCACGCTTGCCCGTGGCGGCTCAAGCCGGACAGAGTTGGAATACTGCACCGCCGCACGCCCATCCAGGATTGATATTTGATTTTGAAACAATGTGTTACGTGACATAGTTGATACTTGTTCAGCTTGAACGGCAACAGCAAGGCTTGCCACACACCCCATCAAACCAAGCCTGCAATACCAATTCATCACGCGCTCACCCGTTTTACCAATTTAGCTAATGTACCCGTTTTTACCCTTTGTTGCAGCCCCCAAAGTGTAATCACCTGTTAACCTTGTTCAGACAACCATGTAGGTTAGCGCAAATGTAAATTAAGATTCGAAGGGGCGTCATGGCCGGATCCGTAAATAAAGTCATTCTCATTGGTAACCTCGGGCGCGATCCCGAGGTCCGTACATTTCAAAACGGCGGCAAGGTGTGCAACCTGCGCATTGCCACATCCGAAACCTGGAAAGACCGCAATACCGGCGAGCGTAAGGAACGGACCGAATGGCATTCGGTTGCTATTTTCTCAGAACCGCTTGCCAAAGTGGCCGAGCAGTACCTCAAGAAAGGCTCAAAAGTCTATATCGAGGGGCAGCTTGAAACCCGCAAATGGCAAGATCAATCCGGTCAGGATCGCTATTCTACAGAGGTCGTCTTGCGCCCTTACACATCGACTCTGACCATGCTTGACGGTCGTAGTGAAGGTGGCGGCAGTGGCGGCGGCAACTATGGCGGCGATAGCGGCGGTTACTCCGACGGTGGTAGTGGATACTCGGACGGCGGCAATGATGGCGGCTATGGCGGCGGTGCCCAGTCCGGCGGTGGCAGCGGCGGTGGCAGCAACGATATGGACGACGAAATTCCGTTCTAAAACGGATATCATCTGAAAAAGGCCCGCCCGCACCGGCGGGCCTTTTTATGTCATGGCCAGCGCATCGCGCAGAACGCCCAGTACCGTGTCACCTGGCACATCGGACGTCAGGAACGCATCCCCTATCCCGCGCGCAAGAATGAACCGCAGCTTGCCATCCAACACCTTTTTGTCCTGCCCCATCAGATCCAGAAGCCGGGCTGCATCAGGCAAATCACCCGGAATATCGGCGATATCCACCTTCATCCCCATGTCGCGCAGATGCGCACGGACGCGGCTTGGGTCCTCCTGACTGCACAGACCCAGACGGGCCGACAACTCAAACGCCAGCGCACAGCCAATGGCGACACCTTCGCCATGCAGCAGCCGGTCCGAATACCCCGTCGCCGCCTCAAGAGCATGGCAAAACGTGTGCCCAAGGTTTAGCAAAGCACGATCGCCCTGCTCGGTCTCGTCGCGTTGAACGATGTCGGCTTTCATCTCGCAGGATCTTGTCACGATACGCACCCGCGCCGCCATGTCACCCGCAGCCATCGCGGGGCCGTGTGCCTCGAGCCAATCGAAAAACGCAGCGTCCCCCAGCAGCCCATATTTCACGACTTCACCATAGCCCGCAAGCAAATCCCGCCGCGCCAATGTACCCAGCAGATCGGTATCGGCCAAAACAAGGCTCGGCTGATGGAATGCGCCGATCAGGTTCTTGCCATGGGGCGAATTGATGCCGGTCTTGCCTCCGACTGAACTGTCCACCTGCGCCAACAATGTCGTGGGCAGTTGCACAAACCGCACGCCACGGCGCAGAATAGCGGCCGCAAACCCCGCAAGATCACCGATCACACCGCCACCAAAGGCGACGACGACATCGCCGCGTTCGACCTTCTGCTCCAGCAACCACTCCACGGCGCGTTGCAACTGCGCCCAGCATTTCGTGGCTTCGCCCGGCGGCAATGCCAGCGCCTCCGACGTCAGACCCGCAGCGGTCAGCGCGGTCTGCAACTGGTTCAGATGCAGACCCGCCACCGTCTCATCAGTCAAGATACAGACATGCCTGCGCCCACCCATCGCAGCCACATACCCACCCACCTGATCCAGAACACCCGGTCCGATATGGATATCATAATCCCGCCCGGGTAGGTCTACATGGACTGTTGCAGCACTCATTCAGATGTCTCCAGAATATCCGCGCGCAATGTCAGCGCGTCGATGACCGCTTGGGTCGTTTCTTCAATGCTTGCACTCCCGCTCACCGTCACGCTCAACCCGGCCTGTGCATAGACCGGCGTTCGCGCATGAAAGATGGCGGCAAGCGTCGCCTTGGGATCTGCGGTGCGCAGCAATGGCCGTGTATCCTTGTGCCGAACCCGGTCCCACAACGTCGCAATGTCGGCATTCAGCCACACAGCCACACCCTTATCGGCAATAGCGTCGCGATTTCGGGCCGCCAGAAATGCGCCGCCACCGGTCGAGACTATTTTAGGGGGCCCCGACAACAGACGGCACAGCACCTCGGCTTCACGTTCGCGGAAAAACGCTTCGCCATCGCGGGCAAAAATCTCGGATATCGTCTGGGTTGAAGCTTCTTCGATGGCTGCATCACTATCCACAAACGGGACATCCAACTGCATGGCAAGCGCGCGCCCGATTGCCGTCTTGCCGGACCCCATCATACCAACAAGCACGACGGTGCGGCGCAAGTGATAGGTCGCCGTTTCGTTCATCCCGGTCCCTCCTATTTATCGGCTGCACATCGCCTAATCATAAATTAAGTGAATGAATGCCGTGATCTTGCACGAAAGGCCATATATAAAGACTTCAAAACGTGGCAGTTAGACCACATATTGAGGCAGAAATTGAGGACTGGGGCAAGCAATGTGGCGGCTGATCAAAGCACTGTTGTTTTTGACGTTATTGGCTGGCACAGCCTTGGTGGCATATGCCTACGTCGGACCAATCTTTTTTCCATCCGACTTTGCCGCCCCGACCAAAGAGGTAACACGCCCTGTCACGCTGGAAACGAACTGAGCTGCAGCATTGGCCATTGGCTGCGCTGGTCTGCGTTCTGGCAACCGGCGCTACTGCGCAGCAGTCACTGAACGAGCCTTTGTCGGCGATCGAATGGCTTTCGCGCAGTGTCGAACCTGCCCTGCGGACTGAACCTGCTACGTCTGAAAATGCTGTTGCACCGCAGGTGACGGTCACGCCATTGGATCGCCCGTCAAGGGACACCGTGGGCCTTTTGCCGTCCAATGTCACCGGATTGCCACGCACCATCTGGTCAGCCAGCAACGAGACCACATTGGTTGATCTGGTCCGTGCAGAGCAGGTTGAAGCCCTGCCCGCCATTCAGGAATTCCTCAAAGTGTTGATGCTGGCCGAAGCAGACGCGCCGCTGGGTGCGGGGTCTGATGACGCGCTGTTTCTGGCGCGGATCGACAAGCTGCTGGACCTTGGCGCGCTGGAACCGGCCAAAGCCCTTATAGAACAAGGCAAACCTGATACTCCAGCGCTGTTTCGTCGCTGGTTCGATGTCGCCTTGCTGACCGGAACCGAAGATAGCGCGTGTCAGGTCATGCGCAATAATCCGTCCGTTGCGCCGACGTATATCGCACGCATTTTCTGTCTGGCCCGTAGCGGCGACTGGACTGCCGCTGCGCTGACGCTGAACACCCACCGGGTGCTTGGCGACATTACCCCACAAGAAGAATCGCTGATGGCCCGCTTTCTGGACCCCGAGCTTTTCGAAGGTGCCCCACCGCTCACCCCGCCCCAACGCGTCAGCCCGCTGATGTTTCGGATGCACGAAGCGATTGGCGAAGGCCTGATCACCGCAAACCTGCCGCTGGCATTTGCCCATGCCGATCTGCGCTCGACGACCGCATGGAAGGCACAGCTTGAGGCCGCAGAACGGCTGGCGCGCCATGGTGCGCTGTCAGAAAATGTGCTGCAAAAGAACTATACTGCGCGCATACCTGCCGCGTCCGGCGGCATCTGGGACCGCGCCGCCGCGATACAACGCTTTGACGTGGCCATGACAGCACGCGACCCCGGCGCAATGTCCGCCAGCCTGCCCGCCGCATGGTCAGCGATGAAAGAGGCGCGTACCGAAGTCCAGTTTGCGAAACTCTACGGCGCTGCCCTGCATGACCTGCCTTTGACCGATACCGCCGCGCTTATCGCGTTTGAAATCGGCCTGCTATCCCCCGACTATGAAATCATCGCCATTCAAACGGCAGATCGCGGCTACGACCCGTTTCTGATCGCAATCGCACGCGGAACCCCGCAAGAAGTGCGGGTCACAACGCCCACGGCATTGGCGATCCAGTCCGCTTTCAACGGGGCAACGCCACCGCCCGTCCTGCAATCGCTGATCAACGACGGCAAACTTGGCGAAGCCCTGCTGCGCACGGTTGCCCTGTTCAATCAGGGTTATGCAGGCGACCTCCGCGCCTTGACCGATGCACTGGCCCTGCTGCGCATCGTCGGGTTAGAGGATGTTGCCCGACGGGCCGCCCTGCAATTGATGATTCTGGACCGGCCCGCGTGACCCAAGCGACCCAACCCATGGCCCGCTGGGTGCAAGTGTTTCTTGAAGCACAAGCCGCGGAATTGGACGCGGCCACCAACACCCAATTGGCCTATGCTCGTGATTTGGGTGATTTTGCAGAGTTTCTGACGCGTGCATCACGCCACTACGCGGACGCCACGCGCGATGACGTCGAAAACTATCTGATCCATTGCGAGGCGCAGCGGCTGGCCAAAGCCACCCGTGCCCGGCGCCTTTCAGCGATCAAGCAACTGTTCCGTTTCGCATTCGAGGAAGGCTGGCGCGCCGAAAATCCCGCGATCCAGATCAAAGGGCCCGGTCGTGCCCAACGTCTGCCCAAGACCCTTGATATCGCAGAAGTTGACCGCCTGCTTGACGCCGCCAGACGCACCTCGCGCGAGGCGCTTCGTAACAGTTGCCTGATGGAGTTGCTTTATGCCACGGGTATGCGCGTGACCGAATTGGTCAGCCTGCCGGTGTCCGCCGCCCGTGGCAATCCGCGCATGCTGCTGGTGCGGGGCAAAGGTGGCAAAGAACGGCTTGTCCCGCTTTCGCCCCCCGCGCGCACAGCGCTTGCCGACTATCTGACGGCACGCGATTACGCACAAGACGCGGACCGCGAGAATGGCAAACTGCCGTCAAAATTCCTGTTCCCATCGCACGGCAAGGCAGGCCACCTGACACGGCACCGTTTCTTTGGCCTGATCAAGGAATTCGCGGTCGCAGGTGGCGTATCACCGGCAAAGGTCACGCCGCACACCCTGCGGCACGCCTTCGCAACCCATCTTCTGGCCGGCGGTGCCGATCTGCGGTCAATTCAGACGATGCTGGGCCACGCAGATGTTGCCACCACAGAAATTTACACACATGTGCTGGATGACCGTTTGACGCAACTTGTGATGGACCACCACCCGATGTCCAAAACCGCCAAGCCTTGATTACGTGACATACACAGTTCATATTACACCAGAATTTTTTGAAAGCCTCTGATGGAAACCGCCACCACCGACGCCACCTTTTGGATTACAGCAGCCGCAATTCTTGTGCTTCTGGTCTTGTCCGGCTTCTTTTCCGGATCGGAAACCGCGTTGACCGCTGCGTCGCGCGGCAAATTACGCTCGGCCGCTGACAAAGGATCAAAGGGCGCCCAAAAGGCACTGAAAATCACCGAGGATAACGAACGGCTGATCGGTTCTGTCTTGCTTGGCAACAACGTCGTGAACATCCTTGCCACGTCGCTGGCCACGGCAGTTCTGACCAAGGTGTTCGGCCAAAATGGCGTGGCGGCCGCAACCCTGATCATGACCCTGCTCGTCCTCGTCTTTGCCGAAGTGCTGCCAAAGACATTTGCCATTACCTATCCTGAAACGGTGGCCGCGCGGGTTGCCGCACCCATCGGCCTGATTATCCTTGTTTTTTCGCCCATCGTTACGGCCGTCCGGTATCTGGTGCGCGGCGTGCTTCTGATCTTCGGTGTCCGCACCGACATTGACAGTCACATCCTCGCGGTGCGCGAAGAAATCGCCGGCGCACTGCAGCTGGGCCATTCGGAAGGGATCGTCGAAAAAGAGGACCGCGACCGTATTCTCGGCGCGCTTGATCTTAACGAACGTGCGGTGGAAGAAGTCATGCTGCACAGATCAAGCATCGAAATGGTCGATGCCGATCTGCCCCCCCAGGATATTCTTTCGCAAATTCTCAAAAGCCAGCACACGCGCCTGCCTTTGTACCGCAATGATCAAGAAAATATTGTCGGTGTGATCCATGCCAAGGATTTGCTGCGGGCCATGCACAAACTGCTTGGCGGCGGCAAAGTGAACGCCGAAGGTCTCGCTGCTTTTGATGTGATGAAGGTGGCAATGCCACCGTATTTCGTCCCTGAAACGACCACACTTGACGAACAGATGCGCAATTTCCTGAAACGCAAGACGCACTTCGCGCTGGTGGTTGATGAATACGGTGGCTTGCAGGGGCTGATCACCCTCGAAGACATTCTTGAAGAAATCGTTGGGGAAATCGCGGATGAATTTGACGAAGACATCGCCGATCAGATTTCAGCCACCAGTGACGGCGCCTATGTCGTTGATGGCGGTATGACGATCCGCGACCTCAACCGCTCGCACGACTGGAACCTGCCCGATGACGAGGCGAACACCGTCGCGGGCCTTGTCATCCACGAGGCGCAAATGATCCCGGTCGAAGGTCAGGTATTTTCGTTCCACGGCTTCCGGTTCGAGGTTGTCGCCAAAGAAGAAAACCGAATTGCCATTCTGAAGATTAGGCAGCTTTAGGCCACCGCAGGCTTGCTTTTAAGGCATCGTGCGGCAATGCTTGCTCATTCACATGAAGAATGAGGACCTTCATGACGTATCGCCATTTGCTCTCATCGTGTTTGTTGACCCTGTTTATCGTCACCCCGGCCTTGTCACAACAGGCCGCCGATGCCGTCGCCCCAGAGACCGATACGCAAACGGACACGTCCTTTGCTGACATGTCAGAGGCGGCGCAAGCTGCCATTGCGTCAAAGAAATCCGGTGCGCCGGTTGTTGCTGACGAATGGATGATCGTCGCCGGGAACCCGCTTGCAGTTCAAGCAGAGCTATGCTTGAATTTGGGTGACGCGCATCATCAGGCGGCGCGGTTTTCGGT
>NZ_JAFMHJ010000087.1 GCF_017854565.1 Yoonia sp. | reverse complement strand
GCTACCACACTGGATTCACTAGATGAATCCCTCACAGAATTTGTGCAACAGAGCCGCGGGCAGGCGGACAGTGGCCCCCGATGCGGTGCGGCGCAATCTTGTGATATCCGGTGTAAACCTGCTGGCCCTGCGCAATAGCGCGCTGCGGATCGGTGCGATTACGCTTGAAATCCACGGGCCCTGTCCGCCCTGTTCACGGATTGAAATTGTCTTGGGTCATGGCGGCTATAATGCAATGCGCGGCCACGGCGGCTGGTATGCCAGCGTTGTGACGCCCGGACAGATTTTTCTGGGTGATGTCGTGCGGCCGGACTAGGCAGGCTTTTCAAAAAGCCTGCCTCATCGTCATACTTCAGCCAGCGCGCGAATGCCGCTTACGCTCGTGCGGGTCCAAAAAGCGCTTGCGCAGTCGGATCGCGTTTGGCGTCACTTCGACCAGCTCATCATCGTCGATATACGCGATGGCTTGCTCCAGCGACATTGTGACCGGGGTGGTCAAACGCACCGCTTCGTCGGTACCGGATGCGCGCACGTTGGTCAGCTGCTTGCCCTTCAGAGGGTTCACTTCCAGATCGTTTTCACGGCTGTGTTCGCCGATGATCATGCCCGTATACACGGCCTCTTGGACACCAATAAAGAACTTGCCGCGATCTTCCAGTTTCCAAAGGGCAAATGCGACCGAGGTGCCATTTTCCATTGAAATCAGCACGCCAGCGCGGCGGCCCTGGATTTTACCCTTGTACGGGGTCCAGCCGTGAAACAGCCGGTTCAACACGCCAGAACCGCGCGTATCGGTCAGGAACTCGCCGTGATAACCGATCAGGCCGCGTGACGGCACCAGCGCGATAATGCGGGTTTTGCCGACGCCGGCTGGTTTCATTTCCAGCAGTTCGCCCTTGCGTGGCCCGGTCAGTTTTTCAACGACAGCGCCAGTGTATTCGTCATCGACGTCGATCGTCGCTTCTTCGACGGGTTCCATACGAACACCGTCTACGTCTTTATAGATGACCTGCGGGCGGGAAATCGACAGCTCGAAACCCTCGCGGCGCATGTTTTCAATCAAAACGCCCATCTGCAATTCGCCACGACCCGACACTTCAAACGCATCACCGCCGGGGGTGTCTTGCACCTTGATTGCGACGTTGACTTCGCATTCTCTCATCAGACGGTCACGAATGACGCGCGACTGTACCTTTTTGCCATCACGACCGGCCAACGGGCTGTCGTTGATGCCAAAGGTCACGGTGATGGTCGGCGGGTCAATCGGCTGTGCCGGAATGGCCGTATCGACGGACATATCACAGATCGTGTCGGCCACAGTCGCCTTCGACATGCCCGCAATCGTGACGATATCGCCCGCTTCGGCCACATCAATTGCGGTTTGCGACAGGCCACGGAAGGCCAGAATTTTGGAGACGCGGAATTGCTCGAGCTTCGTGCCATCGCGTGACAGCGACTTGACGGTTTCACCCGCGCGCAGCGTACCAGCCTCGACACGGCCCGTCAGAATACGTCCGATGAACGGGTCGGCCGACAGCGTTGTCGCCAACATCTGAAACGGCTCTTCGCGGCGCGAAATCTGCGCAGGCATCGGGACATGCTTGAGGATCATGTCAAACAGCGCGTCCAGATTTTCGCGCGGTCCGTCCAGTTCCATATCACACCAGCCGGAACGGCCAGAGGCATACATCGCCGGGAAATCCAGCTGATTGTCATCTGCACCAAGGTTGGCGAACAGATCGAAACATTCGTCCAGCGCGCGGTCAGGCTCGGCATCGTGCTTGTCGACCTTATTGAGCACGACAATCGGACGCAGACCCAGCGCAAGCGCCTTGGCCGTCACGAATTTGGTCTGTGGCATGGGGCCTTCAGCCGCGTCCACCAGCAAGACAACGCCGTCCACCATCGACAGGATCCGCTCGACCTCGCCACCGAAATCGGCGTGGCCGGGGGTGTCCACGATATTGATGCGCGTTCCCTTCCATTCAACGGACGTACATTTGGCAAGGATCGTGATGCCGCGCTCGCGTTCGATGTCATTGCTGTCCATCGCGCGTTCGGTCGTCGTTTCGTTTTCCCGGTACACACCGGATTGCTTGAGTAGTTCGTCGACAAGTGTTGTCTTGCCGTGGTCAACGTGCGCGATGATCGCGATATTGCGGATGTCCATTAGTCTGCCTTTGTACGGAGTTGACGCGCGCATACCGTGCATGCGCAGCAAAAGCCAGCCCTTAAAAAAAAGGACCGTGCGTTCAGTGTGTGATGTTGCGGCAATACATATGGATGACCGCCATCGCAATCAAGACAGGCATCACGACAACAGGGGGCCTGTGACGCTGCCGCTCCGCGACAATGCCGCATGTTTTTTCACGTCATCGAATTTCAGGCGTGGCCCTGCCTGATTTTGTATCTATAAACTGGCGGTAACGTTTACCATGCCATTGCACAGCCCACGTGATTTTGGCTCAGAACTCAGGATTTGCAATGCAGGCATCGTGCACCACGCTTTTCGCCCTTACCGCAATTGTATCGCTCGCTGCATGTGGCGGCGGAGGTGGTGAAGACAGCGGCGGTGGCGGCGGTCCGGTCACACCTGACACCAACGGTCTTGATTATGGCCAGAGCGGCCAATCGCTTGCGGATGCGGAAACAATCGAAATTACCGCAGCGGGCGCTGAAATCAAGGACGGCGTGGCTGTCATCCAAAGTGGGACCATCACGCTGGGCGCGAATTTCCTCGCCAGTGCGGCAAATGAACGAAACGGCACCGTCACAATCTTTGGCGTGCCTGTCACGATTACAGACGGCTTCGGTCAACTGTCGACCAACGATCAAATCGTGGACGTCTTCTATGACAGCACGCGCTCAGGGACCTATGTCGGCGCAATCCAGGTCGTCTCTTACGGCGCCATGGACCCATCCGCCACCGGGCCGACAATTGATGGCGAGACGCATTATGTCTTTGGCTTCGAAACGGACCCCGCCACGATCGACAACCGCCCGAACGGCAGCGCGATATATGACGGTGAATTCGTGGCAAGCGGCAATGCCACGCAGAACGGTAATCCAATCGGTGCGGCCGATGGCGTCGATATGGACGGCGACCTGACCATCACCGTCAGCTTTGCGAATACAAACACCGTCTCTGCGGTACTTGATGATGCCACCTACGACGCTGGGGGCACCCCGATCACCTTCGACCTTGTGATGACCAGCACCGCTTTTTCGGGTAATGACTTTTCCGGCAACCTGACGTGCGGCGCGGGTTGCAGCACCTCTACATCATCTATCGACGGGACATTCTACGGCCCCAATGCCGAAGAGCTGGGCGGCGTTCTGGCTCTTGACGTCACGTCCGGCACCTATGGCTACGAAGGCGTCGGTACATTTATCATCCCGCCACGGTGCGCCTTGTCCGTTTTGTGTCGGATAACGTGACCGGCGAAACAACGATCCAAATCACCGAAGAAACCTTTCTTATTGATATTACGGCCCCTGAAACAGAAGGTTTCAACGGTACAATTACTTATAACGGCGAGACGTTGACAGTGGTCGATGGTCAGGCGACGCTGGCAAATGGCCAAACGCTTTATAGCCGCTTCAACACCGGGGTAGACTTCTCGGGAACGGTCTCCCTTTATACCTACGCCTATGACAACACCGACGGCCCGGGAATAAATTCCCAAGGCTTTTTTGCCATAGGCGCCGAAACCAACCCAGCAGAGCTGCTGGATAACGGATTTGTTTCGTATTTTGGCTTTCTGGATGGATACGGCACGGTTCTTGACGGCAACGGTCAGGTCGTCGAAAATGAAGTCTCCATCGGTGGTACTGTCGTTATATACGTCGATTTTGACGAAAATTCGGTGAACGGCTTTATGGGTTTTGATGTTAGTTCAGAGGGCGAAATGACAAGCCTCACTGCGCAGCTTGAATTGACCCAGGGTGATCTGATTGGCAACGGGTTCGCAACAGATGCAAACAATGTTTTTGCATGCCCAGAATTTTCGACCTGCACATCCAACACGCAAATCGGTGGTGCCTTGTTCGGGCCTGACGGCGAAGAACTCAGCGGTGTCACGGGCATCGACTATTCAGAGTTTGGTGAAGACGGCGACAATGCGCATCTGATCGGCGCGGCTGGCTTTACTTTGACGTCTGGCGGCGGCGCGTAGTCTGCTTCTTTGGCTTTTCTGGGGGCAGCGTGAACTGCCCCCAATACTCAAAACCTACATCGCAGCGTTCAGGTTTTCGTCGATTTTTTCAAGGAAGCCTTCGGTCGTCAGCCATTTCTGATCCGGGCCGACCAGCAGCGCCAGATCCTTGGTCATAAAGCCGCTTTCAACCGTATCAACAACAACCTTTTCCAGCGTCTCGGCAAAGGCCATCAGCTCCGCGTTGTCATCCAACTTCGCGCGGTGCTTTAATCCACCGGTCCATGCAAAGATCGACGCGATTGAATTGGTCGATGTCGCCTTGCCGGCCTGATGCTGGCGATAGTGGCGCGTGACCGTCCCGTGGGCCGCCTCGGCCTCGACGATCTTTCCATCGGGCGTCATCAACTGGCTGGTCATCAGGCCCAGCGACCCAAAGCCCTGCGCGACCGTATCGGATTGCACATCGCCGTCGTAGTTCTTGCAGGCCCAGACAAACTTGCCCGACCATTTCATCGCTGACGCGACCATGTCGTCGATCAGGCGGTGTTCGTATGTGATGCCCGCAGCCTTGAATTTGTCGGCGAACTCTTCATCGAACACCTTTTGGAACAAGTCCTTAAAACGTCCGTCATAGGCCTTGAGAATCGTGTTCTTGGTCGACAGATACACCGGCCAACCCAGGTTCAGGCCATAGTTCAGCGATGCCCGCGCAAAGTCGATGATGCTTTCGTCCAGGTTATACATCCCCATGGCCACACCGGCGCCGGGGCTGTCATAGACCACTTTTTCGATCACGGTGCCGTCGTCGCCCACGAATTTCATGGTCAACTGGCCGGGGCCGGGCATCAGGAAATCGGTGGCCTTATACTGGTCACCGAATGCGTGGCGGCCAATGACGATCGGGTCGGTCCAGCCCGGCACAAGGCGGGGGACGTTCTTGCAGATGATCGGCGCGCGAAACACGACACCGCCAAGGATGTTGCGGATCGTGCCATTGGGGCTGCGCCACATCTGCTTGAGACCGAATTCCTCGACCCGCTGCTCATCGGGGGTGATCGTCGCGCATTTCACGCCAACGCCGATTTCCTTGATCTTTTCCGCGGCATCAATCGTGATCTGGTCATTGGTGCGATCACGCTCTTCCATGCCCAGATCATAGTACAGCAGATCAATGTCCAGATAGGGCAGGATCAGCTTTTTCTTGATAAAATCCCAGATAATCCGGGTCATTTCGTCACCGTCAAGCTCGACGATTGGGTTTTTTACCTTGATCTTGGACATCTCGTCCCTCCGCATGAACATGATTTATGACGCCGCCATAGCGCAATTATGCGCCGACGGGAAGGCTGTATGCGATTGTATACCGATTAAGCGACGCGTCGCCCTAATATGACATTATTCCGCGTCCGTTGACAGCACGGTAAAACTTTGGGCGCGGCGCGCCTTGAGCAATGATCGGCCAACGTCACGCGCGGGACGCAGCAAAACCGGCTGTGGCGTCCGCTGTTAAAACGATCACGATGCCAATTGGGCATAAGTGTGCACGAATCATTAAGGCTTGATTTCGCGAGCGGCATTAAAGTTATAATTATCAATATCTTAAACCCAAATCCTAAAAAGACAACAGCCATAAGCGTGCAAGATGGAAGCATAAACGTGCACAGCTACACCAAAAAAAGGGCCCGCCAGACGGCGAGCCAACTTTCTTCCTAAAATCTGTTGTGGTTGATCGGACTATTGGTTGAGCGCAAGTAGCCGCTGGGGGTCAAACGCTTCCCTGAAATCCGGTGCAGTGAATGGCGAATATTCTTTTGGGATGCCCTTCTTCAGGGAGAACTGCTTTACAAAATCTTGGACTTCCAGCTTCGACTTGCCCAGCAGTTTTGCTTCAACCAAGGTCGCGATAAGCACCTCGATGACAAGACCCCACCGATGAGAACTGGCGTGGTCAAGACGGGCGAGGAAATCCTCAGTCACAAGTTGTTCGATTTCAATCTCAACTTGATCTGCGTAAGCAAATAGCAGCTTGGTAAGCAAGGCTTTATCTCGAGTAACCTTGATTGTCGTGAAATGCACAGGGTCCAATAGTTCGTCGAGTGTCAACGGCAGAGTAAAAGTGAGCCAAAGGGCAGCGCAAAATGTTGCCACTT
>NZ_JAFMHJ010000039.1 GCF_017854565.1 Yoonia sp. | reverse complement strand
CGGATCAGCGCCTCAAACCCGATGATCTCATCGGTTTCGGTATCAATTTGCGGCTGGAAATACGGCGCAAACTCTCCCGCATACAGGCCGCTGCGAATATCCTCTGCCATTTCAACCGACCGGACGGCCGCATCACGCATCCTCACCTCAAACACATGACATTCACCGCGACCGGCGCGTTTTGCGGCGTTCAGCGCGATATCGGCACCGGTCAACACATTCTCGAGAGTGTCAGGCAGATGCGGCGTGTAAAAAGCGACACCAATGCTCGCGCCAAAACTACAGATGCGGTTGCAGAACGACACGGGTAGCGACAGCCCCGCGATCAACCCCTGGGCAAGAGCCACGACACAAGCGTCGGATTGGCTGGTGCTAATCGCCACGATGAACTCATCGCCGCCAAACCGCGCGACATGGTGATTCTCTGCAATCCCTTTCTTCAAAAGGCGCGCGCAATGACGCAGGACAAAATCACCCGCATCATGGCCATGCGCGTCGTTGATGGACTTGAACTTGTCCAGATCCACATGCAGCACCGCAATCCGCTGATCCCGCGCCAAATCACCAACCAGATTGCGCATCTGCTCCAGCAGACCGCGCCGGTTCAGCAGGCCGGTCAATTCATCCGTGCGCGCGACACGTTCCAACGCCGCCTGATCGCGTTTCAACTGGGTGATATCCATGCGCATGCCGACGCGGCCACCGTCGCGGGTCTTACGTTCTTCAATTCGCAGCCACTGACCTGATGTCTGTTCCTGCTCGATCATATGGTCGCTGACCGCGTGCGCCTGCAGCCGGCTGGCCAGCCACACGTCTTCGCGACCAATCGCATCGGCGTATTGATTGTGTTTCAAACCATCGCGCAGGATGTCTTCGAACCGCGCACCAAGGGTTATGATCGGCGCACTGCTGGCATAGATTTGGCGATACCGGTCATTGCACAGCACCAGCCTGTCATCTTTGTCATACAGAACAAAACCGTCCGCCAACGCGTCAATGGCGGCACGTAACGAACCGTTGACGCACGCCGCAGCAGGATCGGGCACATCATGGACACTTGCCAGATAGGTCGGCACCGGTCCCGCAAGATACCTGACCTTTATATCGCAAATCACCCCCTCGGATGTCGGGCGCAGCTTGCGCGTGCGCAGCCGGGCGCACGCGCTGCGTCGCCTGGCAATATTGTGCAGCAGCATGGCCAGGCGCGCCGATGACATCCCCGTCAACAGGTCATCCGCACGCAACTGGGTCAATTGCCGCATACCTTTTCCCAAGGCCGCACGCCCCGCCATATTGACGGCCACAAACCGCAAGTTTCCAGCATCAAAGGCATAAATCTCTGCCGCCGACTCTTCGAACACATGCCCCAGCAGGTCACGCCGGGAAATCTCATGGACGGCAGCAAATGCCGCCGTTTGTTCGGGATCAGTTTTCATGCAGACGACTCAGTCTTGTGACGATTTATGACACGTCATTTCTGCATGCTTGTGGTAAAATTTCACTTAAGCAAAACGATAAAACCGCCGCCACCGGCATCTGGCGGCTTCACACCATCCGAATGACGTCCTTGTCGATCGCCAGCATGTACCCCTTGCGGGCAATATTCTTGACCAGCAATTCACTGACCATCTGATTGCCCAGCGTGTCGCGCAACCGCTTGATCCGGGTCGCGCCTGCCGCCTCGTCACATTCGGATGCATGGCGGCCAGAAATCACGCCCTCGATCTCGGCGCCCGACAACACTTCGTCATCCATGCGGGCCTCGGCCAGGACCGACAGCGTTTCAATCGCGGCTTCGGTCAGCTTGAATTCAAAGTTATTCAGGTAAACCGACTTTTGATCGCGGCTGATCAGCAGAGAGTTCACTTCGATCCCCTTGCGCTCGATCTGACTCATCCGGCGGTTCAGCGCGATAAGCATCACAAGAAACGCAATCGCCGAAATCAGCATCGCAGTCGCGAAAACCAGCTGCACAAAGATGACCAGACGGTAGGACGCCAGCGTATCCGAAAACGCGGTGCCCGACCCCGCCAAAATCTCGAGCAACTTGATCTCGGCATTGCCGGTCAGGGTGTCATTCTCAATGAACAACTGCTCGACGCGACCGTTGAATGCGTTGGCATCGGGCAGGTTAATGAACAGCATCACCGCCGCAATCGCCAGAATAAGGACAATCGCCCCGATCCCCGCCACCACAATCCGGTTCCCGATCTCACGCGCCTCAATAGCGGAGGAAATATTCACCCGCGCTTTCCTTTCTGTCATCCAGCCCGGCATCGTCGAAAACGCCAAGCACATTCAGCAATTGCCACCCGTCACGATCCAGCCGTGGCCGCAGTTGATCTGTCGCGGACCGCACATCGCAGTCGCCGTCAATCTGAGCCACACCATAGTGCAGACGCAAGGGGCCATCACGTTTCGCCTTATAATCAGCATAGCAATCGGCATGCGCCGCACCAGCAGTCAGGCAAAGGATCAGGAATGAGAAAGAAAGATGTTTCATGACGCCCACCTGATCCTAACCGCCCGTGATATTCAATAACGCCCCATGTTATCGCGGCTGCCATCGCATATCCATCCCCCGTTATTGTCTGGCAGGGCCACATCGCATCCTTTGGTTTCATCAACGTCACATGACGCAAGAACCGAAAGGACGACCAAATGTTGAAATCCTCCATCGTCAAATCAATGATCGCAGGTATCGCGGCACTTTCCCTTACTTTTGCAACAGTGGCCCCGGTGCAGGCCGAACCCTTTACCGGCGAAGACGTCGGCAAGCTGCTGATTGGTTTCGCGGCCATCGCCGCGCTGAATGCAGCGCTTGAAAATAACAAGCGTGACAGCGCCCCGGCAACGCAAACGCGCGACCAATCCCACCGGGCGCCTCAGGCCCATGGACGCCATGACAACCGTTGGTCCAATCTTAATCGCGGCAATGGTCGGTGGGTTCTGCCCTCGACGTGCATGCGCGACGTCCAGACCCGCTTTGGCACGGTCCGTATGTTCGGCCAACGCTGCCTTGAACAGAACTACCGCCAGGTGAACAGCCTGCCCGATCGTTGCGCCGTCCGCGTCTATACCGGCAATGGCCCGCGGCGCGGCTTTGACCCCCTTTGCCTGCGCGACGCGGGCTACACATCTGATCGGCGCCGCTAAGGCACCGGACAGCAGCGCGGCCCTGCCCCGGTTGCCGCGCCACCTATAGCGTTTCGGTTGCGACATGCGCCGAAATGCTATCGGGGCAAAGGTGACACAACGTCCCTTTGCCCCTTTTTACTTGAAGCGCGCGGCGCACTCTGGTCACTGGTCGCATGACCAAACCCGATTTCTCATTCGAAACCGCTGCCCGTGCGCGCGGCTTTCTGTACGTCGCCGGCGTGGACGAGGTTGGGCGCGGCCCGCTGGCTGGTCCCGTCTGTGCCGCCGCCGTCATTCTGGACCCCGCCAACATCCCCGCAGGGCTGAACGACAGCAAGAAATTGACCGCCAAACGCCGCGACGCGCTGTACGACTTGATCATAGCGACCGCCAATGTGTCGCTCGGGCAGGCAACGGTGGCCGAAATCGACGCGCACAACATCCTGCGCGCATCCCACATCGCGATGGTCCGGGCGATCGACGGGCTATCCCAAAACGCCGACCATATCCTGATCGACGGCAACATGGTCCCGCGTGGCCTGACCGCATCATCGCAGACAATCATCAAGGGCGACGCCCGCAGCCTGTCGATTGCAGCGGCTTCCATCGTGGCCAAGGTGTGGCGCGACAGACACATGGTGGATTTGGCGCAACAGTATCCCGGCTACGGCTGGGACAAGAACGCCGGATACCCGACAGCGGCGCATAAATCGGGTTTGGCAAATCTTGGTGTCACCCCACACCATAGACGATCCTTCAAACCGGTACACAATATCTTGTATCAAGATTAAATCGTAAGTGATTGATTCAATAAAGGTTTTGACAGCGATTCGCCTCTGACTCACACTAGGGACAACCAAAGAGCGGGATACCCGCCGGGGCTTAGAGGCAGAAAAATGATCAAAACGAAAACCAGGAGTGCGCAAGCGCTCCCGCTGAACACGATTATTGATGGCGACTGCATTGACGTCATGAACAGCCTGCCCGCCGGGTCGGTTGACCTGATTTTCGCGGACCCGCCCTATAACCTGCAGCTCAAAGGTGACCTGCACCGCCCCGACAATTCCAAGGTCGATGCCGTCGATGACGCATGGGACCAGTTCGACAGCTTTGCGGCCTACGACAAATTCACCAAGGCATGGCTTGCCGCCGCCCGCCGCCTGTTGAAACCAAACGGTGCCATCTGGGTCATCGGCAGCTACCACAACGTGTTCCGCATGGGCGCTGAATTGCAGAATCAGGGGTTCTGGATTTTGAACGATGTGGTTTGGCGCAAATCCAACCCGATGCCCAACTTTCGCGGCAAACGCCTGACCAATGCGCATGAAACGCTGATCTGGGCCTCCAAGGAAGAAGCCAGCAAATACACCTTCAACTACGAAGCCCTCAAGGCGCTGAACGAAGGCGTGCAAATGCGGTCTGACTGGGTGCTGCCCATCTGCACCGGCCACGAGCGTCTCAAGAACGAACATGGCGACAAAGCCCACCCAACCCAGAAACCCCAATCCCTCCTGCACCGCGTCCTAGTCGCCACCACTCACCCCGGAGACGTCGTCCTTGACCCGTTCTTCGGGACTGGCACCACCGGCGCGGTCGCAAAAATGCTGGGCCGCGATTTCATCGGCATCGAACGCGAAGCCGCCTATCGCAAAGTCGCCGAAAAACGCATCGCCAACACCCGTAAATTCGACAGCGAATCGCTCGAAGTGTCCGCCTCCAAACGCTCTGAACCCCGCGTCGCCTTTGGCGTGCTGGTCGAACGCGGCATGTTGCGCCCCGGCGAAGAATTATGGAGCATGAACGGCCGTCACAAGGCCAAGGTCCGCGCCGATGGCACCTTGATCGGTGACGACATCAAAGGATCCATCCATCAGGTCGGCGCCCACCTTGAAGGCGCCCCCAGCTGCAACGGCTGGACCTATTGGCAGTTTAAACGCGACGGGCAAAAAGTGCCCATTGATCTGCTGCGCCAGCAGATCCGCTCGGAGATGGCGAAGCACTGACACCGGGCTGAACCCGCGTCACATTCCCCAACATTGATACCGCCGGTGCCTGCGGCGAACCCTTCCATGGTGGCAGGGACCGCAAGCACTAACTTTCCCCCCGCCGTCTTCGTACGGCGGGGTTTTTTCTTTTCGCAGGTGTGGTTGGGGTTCGGCTTGAAACGCGCAGCGCGCCCGTGACCTGTGGCAATACGTTAGGCCAAAGCCGGGCGCCTTACCCTGCCATGAAAACATCATAACGTGTTGATTTTCCATGTATTTGGTGGGAACACGCCCGTATTCCCCTGATCGGTTCGGCCTTTGCCGGCCATTTTAGAACCACGCGATTGCGCGCATGCGCCAGCGCCACGCGCACGAGATCCGCCGCGTCAACATCCGTTCCAACGATCTCGCGGACCTGACGCAATTCACGCTTCACCAGTGCCGAATTCTTGCGTGGCGGATGCATTGGATCAATCAAGATTGCTTCGCCAGCCAGCGCAGGCAGCAGATCCTTGGCATCCCCCTTCAACAGGGTGATCCGGCCCATGATCTCGCGAAATTCGCCGCCCTCTTGAAGCGCGCGGTCCATGCCTGCAACCAACAGCGCGTGCATTTGTTCCGACCGCTCGATCATTGTGACCTGCGCGCCCAGCGATGCCAAAAGAAACGAGTCGCGGCCCAGACCCGCCGTTGCGTCAACAATCATTGGCGTCTTACCGGCGCGCAACCCCATCGCCTTGGCCAGCGCTTGCCCACGCCCCCCGCCGAACCGCAGCCGATGCGCGACCGCACCACCGACAAAATCAACCCGCAACGGCCCGGAAACCTGCGTCATACCCCGTTCATCGCCATGTCCTGCACAAACTTAAAAATCCACAAATGATTTTCGCCAAATTTCTTGCAACGTCCAATTTCTATCCCGTTTATGGTGCAGATTGTAGAAGGTAATTTGCCAGCCCCGACGCCGCGCTGCTCTTTGCCGCCGGTATCGCATATTCCTTACCCTTTTGGTCACACTTGCGCCGCGCGCTGCATTAACCGGGGGCCATCGGTACACACGTACCTACGGGTTCTGTACAGGTTCTGTGCGCATTATTTATGGCCGAAACCCCTTTTTTTCATGGCGTTAATAGGGATCAGGTGCAGCCCCCGCTCAAAAACCCGCCGGGCGTTGCGCGTACGGTGCTTTCAGGTTTCGCGTGGCATCGGATTCGTGCCCGCCTTATACGCCGACCAATCCGTGATCTCGGGGTAGTGCATT
Organism: Yoonia sp.; assembly: GCF_017854565.1. Taxonomy (GTDB): domain Bacteria; phylum Pseudomonadota; class Alphaproteobacteria; order Rhodobacterales; family Rhodobacteraceae; genus Yoonia. Next base: position 22,890 of record NZ_JAFMHJ010000039.1, on the reverse strand, counting down.
TTGCGCCATTGCCGCACCCGGCCATTCATCACACGCCGCCACACCGGCGGCACCATCGCCACCATCGTCATCACCGGATAGCCATAGGGCAACTGCGGCGCGTCAGCCGCAGAATAGGTCTGCAAGACCGGAAACCGTCGGTCGGGTTTATAATGATGATCCGAATGGCGCTGCAAATTGATCAACAGCCAATTCGATGCCTTATGCGCCGCATTCCACGAATGGCGCGGCTGCACATGTTCATATGTCCCGGCACCCAAATGCTTGCGGGTCAGGCCATAGTGTTCGACGTAATTCACCAGTTCCAGCTGCCAGATCGCCGTCGCGGCCTGCACCGCAAACAGCAGCACACCCAGCCAGCCACCAACCAACCAAGCCAGCATGACGAACCCGACCTGCAACATCCCATAGCGCCAGAACGGATTGGATTTATCGTGCGCAGGCAGTCCCTTGCGGGCCAACATGGCCTTTTCCGCCTTGAACGATGACGCCGGGCATTGCCGCAGAACACGGATGAAAAACCGGTGAAACCCTTCGTTATAGCGCGCCGTGACAGGGTCGCGCGGCGTCGCCACATGGCGATGATGCACCAGCAGATGCTCTGACCGGAAATGTCCATATAGCACCATCGCCAGCAAGATATCAGCCATCCACCGCTCTGCCTTTGGTTTCTGGTGCATCAATTCATGCGCATAGGTGATCCCGATCGTCCCCGTGACCACCCCGACACCCACAAAAAGAACCACCATTTCCCAGGGGTCCAAATGCCCGCCGGCCGTCACGAACCAAAGCACGCCAAACACCGTGACCGCCTGCAAAGGTGCCCAGATCAGCGTGATCAGACGGTACCAAAAAAGCTGCTCTTGCGGCGTCTGCGGGTCTGGGTTTTCCGTGTTCAGACCTGCGAATATATCAATAATCGAAAACAGATACCACGTGGCCATCGGCAGCAAAAATACGGTCCAACCACCCCAAATCGTCCCCACCCACGCAAGCGGGATCAGCCCCAGCGACAACCAGAACGGCAACGCCGAACTTAGGCGCGCGATTTTTGCAGTGCCGGAAATCGCCGTCATTTCAATCCTCTACCTATCCTGCAACGCCATCAGGGTGCAGCGTCACAATAGCCAAATCGTAGACCTTCCGCATCGCCGTAGGCAAGGCTGCCGCGCGAAAGTCAGCGTGCGCCACAAACGTCCCGCGCTCAGGGTTCACACCCAACGGCACACGCGCCGTCATGACTTGCAGCCGGAGGTGGAAGTGGGTGAACGTATGGCGCGCCTCTTGCTCCAAGGCCACCCAATCTGTGGCAAGCGGCGGCGTTGGTGTGGGCGCAGGCGCATCTCTCCAATCGGACCCCGGCCATCCCAGCATACCGCCCAACAGCCCGGATTCCGGGCGCGTTTCAAGCAGCCACGCCCCATCCTCGCGGCGCACGACATAGGCGATGCCATGCCGTGTCGGGGTCTTTTTCTTTGGGGTTTTCCTGGGTAATTCTGCCGCCGTCCCGGCCAGCCGCGCCGCACAGGGTTCACGCCACGGACAAATACCACAGGCCGGACTGCGCGGCGTGCAGATTGTCGCGCCCAAATCCATAACCGCCTGCGCATAATCCCCCGGACGCCTGTCAGGGGTCAGCGCTCTGGCCAGCGCAGTCAGCTGCGGTTTGGCGGCGGGCAAGGGCGTATGCACATCATAGATCCGCGACATCACCCGTTCGACATTGCCATCGACCACCGTTTCGGCCCGATCAAACGCAATCGCCGATATTGCAGCGGCGGTATAGGGACCGATCCCCGGCAAGGTCAGTAACTGGTCGTTCGTCTCCGGGAAAACGCCCCCATGTTCAGACACCACTGCACGGGCGCACTTCAACAGATTGCGCGCGCGGGCATAATAACCAAGACCGGCCCAGGCCGCCATCACATCCGCGTCCTCTGCGGCGGCCAAATCCCGGACCGCAGGCCACAAGCCCATGAATTTACGATGGTAATTCCGCACTGCCGCGACGGTGGTTTGCTGCAACATCACCTCTGACATCCAAACCGCATATGGATCAGGCCGCACGCCCACCTTGCGATCCGCAGGCGATACCCGCCACGGCATTTCCCGCGCATGGTCATCATACCATGCCAAAAGCTGAGAACTGAGGTCACGCAATGTTTATTTACCCTTCGTCGCAGTTTCACTGACTTGGCGCGTCAGTTCACATACAGTAGTCCATAGATATGAAACAGCCACGCCACGCCAGCACGACACGCGGATTTTCACGGGCCTCCAGCCTGTTGCAGACCCGTATCCGCACCGCAAGCGAACAGCGCGGCTTTGCTGTGACGCGTCTTTTGACCCATTGGGCCGAAGTCATCGGCGAGGCAACCGCGCAGATCGCCACGCCCATCAGCGTGAGCTATGGCAAAAACGGCATGGGGGCCACGCTGACCGTGCTGACGACAGGCGCGCAAGCCCCGATGCTGGAAATGCAAAAAGAGCATATCCGCGAAAAGGTGAATGCCTGTTACGGCTACCGGGCGATTTCACGCGTGCGGATCACGCAGACAGCCCCAACCGGCTTTGCCGAGGGGCGCGTGGCGTTTGCCCCCGCCCCCAAAGTGAACAAAACACACAGTCCCGCCGTGCAATCGGCAGCAAACGCCCTATCTATCGATGTACAAAGCGATGATTTGCGCAGCGCTCTTGCCGCGCTGGGGGCAAATGTCTTATCCAAACAAAAATCCTGATCAGAGGTTGAATATGGAACGTAGAACTCTTTTGGCCGCTGGCGGCGGTGCTCTTGTGGCTTTGGGCGCGGGATGGTCACTGACCCGGCCTGATGCGGAAACAGGATTGTTGCCCGGTGCCGCCAATGCGCAGGCTGCGGATGGCGCACTGCCAACCGTTATTGAAATGTCGCAGGGCAATCCTGATGCTGCGGTAGAGGTGGTTGAATATGCGTCGTTCACCTGCCCACATTGCGCGGCTTTCCATGCCAATCAATACCAGTCGCTCAAGGCCAACTATATTGACACCGGCAAGATCAATTTCATCTACCGCGAGGTCTATTTTGATCGTCCCGGTCTTTGGGCGTCATTGATTGCGCGCTGCACCGACACGCCCGAATTCTTCTTTGGTGTCTCAGAGGTAATCTACGAGCGGCAGAGCGATTGGCTGGGCAGCGGCGACCCCGCTACGATCGTGCAGGATTTGCGTACGCTGGCCAAGACCGCAGGCCTTGACGATGCAACCCTTGATGCCTGCCTGAGCGATGGGGCAAAGGCCGAAAGCCTGTATACTTGGTATCAGGCCAACGCAGAAAAAGACGGGATCACCTCCACCCCCAGCTTCCTGATTAACAATCAGAAGTATTCCAACATGGCCTATGATGAATTTGCCAATGTTCTGGATGAAAAGCTGGGCTGATGCAGTCGCTGGCAGGCCTGAAGGTCGTTGAACTCGCACGGGTCCTTGCCGGCCCTATGGCAGGACAAACGCTTGCCGATCTTGGGGCCGAAGTCATTAAGGTAGAAGCCCCCGCTGGCGATGATACACGCCAGTGGGGGCCACCCTTTGTGAACCATGCTGGCGCAGAAAGTGCCGCGTACTTTCATTGCTGCAATCGCGGAAAAAAGTCTGTCGTCATTGACTTTCAGACCACCGAGGGGCAGGCGCAAGTCCGCAGATTGGTCGCCGACGCCGATATTCTCATCGAGAATTTCAAGGTGGGCGGTCTGGCCAAATACGGGCTCGACTATGCCAGCCTGTCGGCGCTGAATCCCCGGCTGATCTACTGTTCCATCACCGGGTTTGGCCAAGATGGGCCCTATGCGAAACGGGCCGGCTATGACTACATCATCCAAGGTATGTCCGGGATGATGTCCGTCACTGGTGAACCCGACGGCCAACCACAAAAAGTGGGCGTAGCGGTCACCGATATCTTCACCGGCATCTATGCCTGCACTGGCATTCTGGCGGCAGTCCACCAGCGGCAGACAACGGGCAAGGGCCAGCATATTGACATGGCCCTGCTGGACGTGGCGACGGCGGTGATGACCAATCAGGCGATGAATTACCTTGTCACCGGCAACGCCCCACAGCGTATGGGCAACGCGCATCCCAATATCGTGCCCTATCAGGTGTTTGATTGCGCCGACGGTTACATCATCGTTGCCAGTGGCAATGACGGCCAGTACCACAGGTTTTGCGCGCTTTTAGGCGTTGCGGACTTGGCCGATGATCCGCTTTATGCGACCAACGCCGCCCGGTTGGCCAATCGTGCGGCGCTTGCCGAACAATTGACCCGGCAGACGCTGCAATGGACCAAGGCCGACCTGCTTGCCGCCTGCGAGGCACAAAGCGTACCCGCAGGCCCGATCAATGACATGGCAGACGTTTTCGCCGACCCGCAGGTCGTGCATCGCGGAATGCAGGTTGATCTGGATGGGGTCCCGTCCGTGCGGTTGCCAATCACCTTTTCCGATGCAGATGTCACCCCGACAAAACCATCACCCGCGCTTGGCGCAGATCAGGACTTGCTGGACGAAAGCCCCAGTTTGTCCAATGCGGCATCAAGCAGACCCCAGTCGTCGACCTGAAGGCGGACCGGCAGGGTCACCACCTTCATGCGAAAGCTGTCAGGAAGGCGGACAGCGTCCTTTTCGGTCGTGACAAGCTGCGCCTTGAGCACCTGCGCTTCGATCTCAAGCCGTTTCATCAGGGCATCGGTCAGCGGCTGATGATCGGCCAACGGTTCGGCCCGGACAACAGTGGCCCCCATGTCGCGCAGGGTGGCAAAAAACTTTTCCGGATGCCCGATGCCGGCAAAGGCCAACAGCCGCAGGTCGCGCCATGGCATTCCCGTCAGCAGTGGGGCCAGATGACCAGTCACATGTTGGACGGGCAGCGGCCAATCCGCAGCAAACCGATCCTGCGCGGCAGGTGGCCCGATCGACAAAACGATGTCGGCACGCGACAGCCCAGCCTTGACCGGTTCACGCAGCGGCCCCGCTGGCAGCACGCGACCGTTGCCAAAACCGCGCAATGCATCAACCACAATAATCGACATATCTTTCATCACCGACGGGTTTTGAAATCCATCGTCCAGCAAAATGACAGTCGCGCCCGCCTCCTGCGCCCGCTTCACGCCTTCGGCACGATCGCGCGCCACCCACGTGGGGGCAAAGGCCGCCAAAAGCAGCGGTTCATCCCCGGTTTGCGCGGCGCTATGGGTGCTACCATCCACCTGCACCGGACCTGTCAGGGTTCCGCCATAGCCACGGGTGACAACGTGGGGCGTCTGCCCGCGCGCGTTCAGCCGCGCTATCAAAGCGATGGCGGTGGGCGTTTTCCCGGTGCCCCCAACATTGATGTTGCCAATGCAGATCACCGGCACGCGGGCTTTGTAGCCCCGGCCCCGGCCCACCCGATGGGCCGTTGCGCGGGTGTAGATCATTCCCAACGGCGCCAGCAATCGTGCGATCACTGCAGGGCGATGCGGCGATGTGAACCAAAAGTCGGGCGCGCGCATCTAATGACCCAACTCTGCAAGGCGACGTTGAATAATACCGACAATCCGGTTCGTGACATCAGCCCCCCGTGATGTCACATCCCACGCCGCATGCGCCAGAATTGCGGCCTTATCAACGGCCAGCAACGTCTCAACCGCTGGGCCAAGGTCGGTTGCCGACCGGATCAGGCGAGACGCCCCGGCCGCATTCAGCCGGGCAGCATGTTTTTGGAATGGCGCCACCTGCGGACCATAAAGAACGGCCGAACCAAGCGCGGCTGCCTCGAACGGGTCGCGGGTGGCAGCGCCGTGCAGCGTGCCGCCCAAATAGGTCGTCGGCGCAATGCGATACCACAAACCCAGCTCTTCATCGGTATCAATGACATAGACCTGTGTTGGCTCAGCCGGTTCCGGTTCTTGCGACCGTAATGTCACATGTAACCCCGCACTTCGCAGGTTGGTCGCAAAAATCGCCGCATCCGCAGAATCGCGCGGCACGACGATCAACAAAAGCCGATGTGCGCGGCGGCTTGCCAAAACATGCGCCGCGCATAACTCGGACCATTCGTGCAAGTCAGCGGAAACAGCCAGCCAAACAGGCCGGGTGCCAATGCTTTGGGCCAATTCACGACGTTCGGCGTCGCTGCATGGTAACGGTGGTGCGCAATCTTCCATTGCACCGCTCACGCGGACAATGCCGGGGCGCGCGCCGGCACGGATCAGCCGTTCGGCTGCATTTTGATCAATGGTCAGAACCGGGTCAAACTGTGACAAAAGCGACCGCATGGCACCGGGAACCCAGCTGCCCGTCATCTGCTCCAGCCCGTCTACGGTTGCATCCACCAACATGCTTGGCACCTGTGCCGTGCGAATTTCAGCCAGCAAAAGCGGGGCCAGATCACCGCGAACCCAGATCACCATCGTCGGTCGCCAATGACTGATGAACGCACGAATGTTTGCTTTGCCCTTCGGTTCGGCCAAGGCGCGGGCCGACAAGGATTCGGTCCAATCACGCAGCGTTGCAATGACCCGCACCGGGTCCCCGTCTTCGGTCAGCTTGCGATGCAGCGTCTCAATCGCGGTCAGCTGCTCGGGGTCACTGCAGCGCGCCCAAATCACAACACCCGGCGGGCGCGGCGGCTGGTCGGTCAGCCGTGCCGCGCGGTCAGATGATCCAAGGCTGGCAAGATAGACGGCGATGGAAAGAGATCGTGCCATCCCAAATCTTAGTGGCCAAGTTCTTCGGTCGTCGAGCTTTCTTTCTCTTCGTCCCGCAAGCGGTGAATATGGGCAATGAAATAACGCATATGGGCGTCATCCACGGTGCGCTGCGCGGCACCTTTCCATGCGGCATACGCGCTCGAATAGTCTGGGTACATCCCAACAATGTCGATCGCGTCGACATCCTTGAACGCGTTCTTTGTCGGATCGACAAGTTCGCCGCCGAAGACTAGGTGAAGACGCTGTGTCATGAGAAAACCTTTGCGAGTGCTATAGTTGTGCCCACACTAGGGCTTTGCGTGCGACTGCTCAAGCCGCTGGGCTAGATGAGCGTGCAAATCTGGTCCTGCGGCCAAAACGCCGGGCACCTGTGGGTGCGGGTTGTTGAAACGCAGCGGCATGCCGACCTGATCGGTCACGACGGCTCCGGCCTCTGATGCGATCAGGGCACCGGCGGCAATATCCCATTCCCAACTGGGCCGCAGTGTCAGCATACCGTCAAAGCGCCCCTGTGCGACCAGACAAAGCCGATACGCCAGCGATGACCGAAAAGCGCGGTTAACCGGGGGTGTCGCGCCGCCCTGCCAAAAACGCCCTTCGAAATTTGGCTTGGCGGCCAGAACCGTTGCGTCATCCAATGCGGCCAGGGAAACCCGCGCAGGCGCATCATTGACCGTCGCCCCGCCACCAAGGATCGCGGCAAACATCAGGTCGCGCGCCGGCAAATAGACGGCGGCGGCAAGCACCTGACCGTCCTCGACGACGGCAAGCGAATGCGCCCAGTCGCGGTTGCCTGCGATAAACGCCCGCGTGCCGTCGATTGGGTCAATGACAAACTGGCGTTTGGTCGCAAGACGGGTCGCGCTATCCTCGGTCTCTTCGGACAGCCAGCCATAGCTGGGCCGGACGTCACCAAGCATACCGTACAGCATGTCGTTCACAGCCAAATCCGCCTCGGTCACGGGTCCTGCACCGTCGGGTTTGTCGGTAATCCCCGGGTTCTTGCCAAAGTATCGCATCGCCACGTCACCAGCCCCCCGTGCGGCTGCCACCAGCAGCGCGAGGTCAGTCACCGGCAAGGATCAAACCTTCGACCAGCAAGGACGGAACGACCCGTGTCAGATACGTCCGTGCATCATTCGCAGGAATGATCCGCATCAGCATTTCGCGCAGGTTCCCCGCGACGGTACATTCGTTCACCGGATAGGCAATTTCGCCGCTCTCGACCCAAAATCCGGCTGCGCCACGGGAATAATCGCCGGTATTGGGATTGATCGTTGATCCGATCATCGACGTCACCAGTAGGCCGGTGCCCATTTGCCGGATCAAATCATCACGGCTTTGGTCGCCCTGCGTCAACATGACATTAGTCAAACTTGGTGACGGTGGCGCATTGGTGCCGCGCGACGCGTTCGCGGTGCTTTGCATCCCCAGCTTTCGCGCCGTGGCAAGGTCAAGCGTCCATCCGGTCAGGACCCCATCATCGACAATCGCACGCCGGGACGTCATCAGCCCTTCGGCATCGAATTTCCGCGACAATGCGCTGCGCTGGCGGTGCGGGTCTTCTATCAGCGACAGCCCTTTTGGCAGGACCTGTTCGCCGATGGCATCGCGCAGCCAACTGGACCCCCGCGCGACCTTGGAACCGTCACACGCCTGCAGCAAGCTGCCTATCAGTGCACTGGCAACCCGTTCGTCAAAAAGCACCGGGTAAGCGCCCGTCTTGGGCTTCTTGGCGCCGACACGTTCCACCGCACGGGCGGCAGCCGATGTACCGATGTCGTCTGGATCGCGCAAATCCATCTGAAACACGCGGCTGTCATAGTCATAGTCGCGTTCCATATCCGACCCGGTCCCGCTGATCGCGACGCAAGACAGCCCATGCGATGTCCGGGCAAAACCACCGGAAAAGCCATTACTCGTGGTCAGGTGGACGCGTCGATTGGTATAACCCGCCGATGCCGACTGAACCTGACTGATGCAGGGATTGCGCAGGGCCGCCGCCTCGGCGCGGGCCGCATAATCCTGCAACATGGCCGGGTCCGGTTCGTCGCTGGGATCAAAAATTTCAAGCGCGCTGACGTCGGTGTCCTGCGTCACCTGCGACGGATCCGCCAGCCCGACATGTTGGTCCTCGGGGGCCTCTCTGGCCATCGCGATCGCGCGTTCGGCCATCTCCATCATCGTGGCAAGCTTGGTATCCGAGGATGACACACAGGCTTGCCGCCGACCCAAGAGGACCCGCAAACCGATCTCGGTCCCTTCGGAACGTTCGGCATGTTCCAAATTGCCAGCACGCACATCAATCGAAACCGATGTACCATCGACGGCGATAGCGTCGGCATCATCGGCACCAGCGCGGCGGGCCACATCCAAAAGCTGCTGGGTCAGGTCAGAAAGAGACTGGGTCATGCGGTATCCTTTGTTCCACAATGACCTAGTGCGCGCATCTGCAGCCTGCAAGGCTCTGTGACGCGCGCGCCGCCCATGATGATACGAAAAACGGAGCAATGGTCCCCCATTGCACCGTCACTTTTTGGGCTTAGCGCAGGCGCTGGCCATTCACGATGACATGACCTTCGCCGTTGACCTCGAGTTTCGTTTCCAGTTGGTCATCGCCAGTGACCCGGGCAAACATACCCAGCATCATCCGACCGCCCATGACCTGATCCTGCGGCAGCAGACCCATCGACACCAGATTATCCATCAGTGCATTCACGCCGATGATTTCAAAAATTGCATCGCCCTGGGGACGCGGCATGCCTTCGATAGTGGTCATGTCGGTGTTATCAAAGGTGAATGCCCCCTGACCCGTCACCAAAGCCCCGGCCAGCGCGATCCTGATGTTGTTCAATGTGAGCGTGTTCAGCTCCACCGGCATGTCAGAGCGGCCGAGCGCCTCCGCCTGCGCGGGATCAAGCAGATCAAACATAGGCCGGGCCGTACCGGCGATATCCAGCTGGATCGTTGCAGGATCACGGGGCAAAACCTTGGCCGCATCGAGCATGTCCCAGATCATATCGCTAACCGTCAAACCCGTGAAATCCAGACGCAGGCCAAAGTCGCGGGGCTCGTCCGTTTTTCCGACGGGCATTTCAAACCCGACACCGTATTTTTCCAGACCCACTTCGACAGGTAAAGGCAGCGCTTGCGTGGTGATGTTGACGGCCAGATTTTTCGTCTCGGCCTCATAGGCAACCATATCGCGGTTCATCTCGCCTTGCAGTCGTGCCGCGCCAGTGCTGACCGATCCGGCCACCCTTTCACCCTCTGCATTCACGTCAAAGACATAGGCGCCGCTGTCGATTGTGTAGCCACCAGAAACCGCAAAGCCATTCGCAAAAAGATCATTCGGATTCTCAAAGTCGGCATCCAGCGGCAGCGTCATCTCTGCCTCCAGGATCATACCCTCAATCTTGCCGCTCGCCGTTACATATTGGCCATCCGCATCTGGCACTTCGATGTCCGCCAAAAGGTCCAGCGCGCCAATGTTCAGCCCGTAAGAGATATAACGCAGTTCATCGGCGCTTGTCGTGTAGCTGCCGCTAAGGTCACTGGCGACAATGCTGACGTCGCCTGTGAACGTAATGTCACCATCAACGATGTCTTGCAGTTCGATCGTATAATGGTCAGCCGAAATGGCGTAATTCATTTCATCGGCATCGCCGCTCACAACCATGTCCATGTTGGACTGACTGACCAGAATGGTAACGACAACGCCATCGTCACCGGTCACGGCAATCGGATAGCTGTCGGCCATCACCACGCGCACCGTACCATCACCCAGTTCGCTGAATGTGATATCACCCATATTCACAGCAGTTTGTGTAGTGCCATCGTCCACGTTCAACGCCAGATCACGGACCGTCACCGTGTCGCCGGTGCTTTTTTCGCTTCCGATGGTGACGCTGTCTTCGCCATAAAGAGAAAGCTGTGCTTTCCAGTCATCCCAAACCTGAGCAGCGGTAACATCGGCCTGTGCAGCCCCGCCTGCAACCAGCGCTGCAAAACATGCCGCGCCGCGCAATCCTGTCGAGTAGGTCATCTGATTACCTTTCGTTATATATCTTTCGGAGTGATCCATGCCTTGTAATATGGTGCAAGGTGCGGAAATGACGATTATTAACTAGCTATCTGTAGATCAGATCGAAAGGGCCAAGTGTGAAAAAGTTCAACATGGTAGGGAAAACCGTGCTTATCACCGGCGCCAGCCGCGGTATAGGGGCGGCAACAGCCCGCGCTTTTGCCGCCGCGGGCGCAAATGTGGCCCTTTTGGCACGCAGTACCGATGCCATCGCAGAACTTGCAGGCGAAATCGGCAACAACGCGCTTGCAATCCCTTGCGATGTTTCCCGCTATCCCGAGGTCGAGGCAGCGGTTGCCGCGACCGCGCGGACGTTTGGCGGGCTTGACGTGCTGATCGGCAATGCCGGGGTCATCGACCCGATTGGCAACCTGTCGGACATCAACCCCGAAACGTGGTCGCGCGCCGTCGACATCAATCTGAAGGGCGTGATGCACGGGATGCGGGCCACGATGCCCGGCATGATCGCACAGGGTCACGGCACCATTATTACGATCTCTTCAGGTGCGGCGCATGGCCCGGTCGAAGGCTGGTCAGCTTACTGCTGCTCAAAAGCCGGTGCGTACATGCTGACCCGCGTGGCCGACCACGAAGCCCGCGACAAGGGCCTGCGGATCATGGGCCTGTCGCCCGGCACCGTTGCCACCGATATGCAGCGCGACATCAAGGCGTCGGGCATCAACCCGATCAGCCAACTTGATTGGTCAGATCATATTCCACCCGAATGGCCCGCGCAGGCGCTGTTGTGGATGTGTACATCCGCCGCTGACGGCTATCTTGGCACGGATATCAGCCTGCGTGATACAGATATCCGTCAAAAGGTTGGCGTCGCGTGATCCGCTGTGACCGCGATGGCGATCTTTGGACCGTCACCATCAATCGCCCCGACAAAGCAGGTGCCCTGACCCGCGATATGCTGGTCACACTGACGCAGATTGCCCAGGACGCACAAACGGCCAAAGCGCTGATCCTGACCGGAACCGGCTCTGTGTTCAGCGCAGGCGCCGATCTTGATGCAGCAAAGGCAGGTTTGGCCGTGGACCCGCTGTGGGAGCAGCTATCGTCAGCCATTGCCGCGTTACCCGGCCTGACGGTCGCTGCCCTGAACGGGACTATGGCGGGGGGTGCGTTTGGCATGGTGCTGGCCTGTGATCTGCGGATATCGGTGCCAACGGCCAAGTTCTTTTACCCCGTCATGAAACTGGGTTTTCTACCGCAACCCTCGGACCCGGGGCGCATGGCCGCGCTTGTCGGGCCGGCCCGGACCAAAATGATCTTGATGGCCGGACAAAAGGTTCTTGCGGACGAGGCGCTGCAGTGGGGGCTGATCGACAGGATTGTTGACGCGCCCGATCTACTGGGGCTGGCACGGACCCTTGGGCAGGACAGTTTGGCCGCAAACGCGGCGCATATCACCAACATCAAGCAGATGATCGCGCCAGACAATGCATGACGCATTGGTCATTGGGGCCGGACCTGCCGGGTTGATGGCCGCCGAAATGCTGACTGACGCCGGGCACAACGTGACCATCGCGGATGCAATGCCGTCCGTCGGGCGCAAGTTTCTGATGGCAGGTAAATCCGGCCTGAACCTGACCAAAGCCGAAGCGCCCGCTGATTTTGCAGCGGCCTACGGCAACATGCCAGATGTTATGCAGCGCGCAATTGCCGCCTTTGGGCCAGACGCCGTGATGGCGTGGGCCGAAGGACTGGGGCAGCCACTGTTCACCGGATCGACTGGGCGGGTATTTCCCACGGCCATGAAAGCATCGCCGTTATTACGTGCGTGGCTGGCGCGGCTGCGCACATCTGGCGTCACGCTGAAAATGCGGTGGCGCTGGTGCGGTTGGGACGGGGCGCAAACGCTATTCGACACGCCGCAAGGGCGTGTTTGCCTTGCGCCAAAGGTGACAGTGCTTGCCCTTGGCGGCGCAAGCTGGGCGCGATTGGGATCGGATGGCGCGTGGTCACAGTATGTGTCCGGCACGGTCTCGCCATTTGCACCCGCAAACATGGGCTTTGTCGTCGACTGGTCCGATCACATGACGCGGTTTCTGGGCATGCCTGTGAAATCAGTCGGCCTGAGCGCTGGCAATGAGAGCACGCGCGGCGAATTTATCATCTCTCGTCGCGGCATTGAGGGCGGCGGCATTTATACGCTGTCGCGCGCCATACGCCAAGGCGCGACGCTGGCCATCGACCTGTTGCCAGACTGGCCGATCGCGCGGGTGCAGGCGGCGCTGCAGAAACCACACGGCAAGACCAGCCTGTCCAACCACCTGCGCAAGGTGTTGCGGCTGGACCCCCTGCGGCTCGGGCTGCTGTCCGAATTCGGGCGGCCCTTTCCCGATGATATGGGCAATCTGATCAAGGCGCTGCCCATTCGGCACGCAGGACCGCGCCCGATGGATGAGGCGATATCAACGGCGGGTGGTGTTCGGTTTGATGCGCTGACCGATGGTTTGATGTTGCGCGACAGGCCCGGCGTGTTTTGCGCCGGTGAAATGCTGGATTGGGAGGCGCCGACGGGCGGTTACCTGATCACAGGCTGTCTGGCGACGGGGCGCTGGGTCGGGCAGGCTGCGGCCGCTTATGCCATAAGCCGCTGAAGCGCGGGCCGTTCGCGCATGCGCAGGTGATAAGCCCGCAGTGGTTCCGGCGTGATGTCGAACTTGATGCCCGTGGCCCAATTCAGACAATGCGCGCAAATGATATCGGCAACCGTCATCGTCTCGCCAGTCAGGTAGGGGCCCGCAATACGGTCGGCAAGCAGATCCATGCTGCGGTTCCATTCCCACCGCAGACTATCCTTGATGTCCGGCATGCGCATGTCTTCTGGCAGGATGAAACTATGGCGCGCAGCCATCCACAAGACGGAATCCATTTCATCCAGGACCATCTGCGTCAGACTGTCCTGATGCGCCCGGGCAATCGACCCCGCCGGATGCGTCAACGCACCGTGCTTGTCCGCCAGGTACGTCACAATCGCTGTCGAATCAGTCAGGACGTGGCCGTCATCGACCAAAACAGGGACTTTACCCGACGGATTGAGACGCTGCACAGCATCCGATCGCGGCGCCTCTGGCATATGCTCATAGGTTTGGCCTAATTCTTCCAATGCCCAAAGTACGCGCATTGTCCGAGATTTCTTGCCGCCGATGACCTGATACATAGCCGCCTCCGTTCTGCTGGGCGTATTTGGTCAATGTTTTCGTCCGATTGCAATCCGCGTTACGCGACCAGACGCAAGTGAGGACCGGCACCTTCGTAGAAGCTGAGGTCCCAATCGTATCTTTTCCGGATCAAGTCGGTGCTGGCGGAATCGTAGTGACGCCCAACCGGCAGAACATAGTTAGCGTCACTTGCACGTCCGCCAAAGGCCGGGCAAATGCCGATGGCCTTGAAGGCCTGCGTCAGGTCATGCTTCGCGAACTCTGCCCGGGCGATATGCGTGATGTGATCACCGCACCATTCTTTTGCTGACCACGCTCCAAAGCGTCGCCAGCGTGGACCCGTCCGATGGCCTGCGCCAACGTGATCTGCGCGCGTGCTGCGCAACCATCGGGCAAAGTCCGGATCACTGGCGCCAAGACGGCGCCGTAATTGCCACACGCGGTCGGTATCGGCAATCCGATCATAGAGCTGTGACATTTTAAGGTAGGGATTTCGTACGATAGCAATGCGGACATAATTCCGAAACGGCATGCCCATGATATCAAACGCCAGTTCAGCCTCGGCGGGTGTCATACCATCGAAAAGCGTGATTGCCCCGCTGCTATGCTGATCTGCGGCAACAGGCTGATCCAGCCAAGGCTGCAACGCACGCGCCATCCAAGGGCAGGCACCCAGCGGATCAGGAAAAACGACAAAACGACAACTATGAGAAACAAACATGCCATACATTGACCGCAGTACAGTTAACAAATGATGTACCCGCATGGCGTATTTTCGGGGTCATTTCTGCTGTCGCAGTGGCGTTGCGGCTTTCGGGTTTCCAAATCAGCGGGGATCGCGGTACACAAATGCGAAGAGTTTGTTGGAGATTTCATCATGCGCGCACCCGTTTGTCTGGCGGCACTGGTGGGTATTTGTTCAAGCCATCTGGCCTTTGCACAGGATGCCGGGGTCACTTACTCCCTGAACGGCGCCCCCGGCCTGCTTGAGATGCCCACCGCACAAAGCGCCGATGCTGGCGCGCTGGCGGCCACATTCAGTTATGCGGACGGGCTGGCACGCACGACGTTCACCTTTCAAATCACGGATCGCCTGTCGGGCAGCCTGCGCTATTCGATTGTGGATCTTTATGGTGACCCGACATCCACCATCGTGGACGGCGTATTTGAGCGGGGCTTTGACCTGCGCTATCGGTTCAACGACGAAACCACCTATCTGCCTGCCATCGCTATCGGCTTGCGGGATTTTCTGACGCCGGGCCGTTTTGGGTCCGAATATCTGGTGGCGTCCAAGACGATTGGTGAAGCCCTGACTGTGTCGGCGGGCCTTGGCTGGGGCGCGATGGGCACGCGGGATGGATTTGACAACCCGCTTGGCGGTCTGGATGCCGCGCTGGACACACGCCCGATATTTGACGAGTCCACGCCCGAAGGACAGTTGGCCAGCAGTCAATGGTTTCACGGCGACGCGGCACTGTTTGGTGGCGTGGAATATCAGATCAATGAGAGTTGGGGCATCAAGGCGGAGTACGCGTCGATTGCCTATCCACAGCAGGCTTTTGCCCCCGCAGTCGATGTAGAAACGCCGTATAACCTTGGCGTGACCTACCGACCACGCGACGGCGTGCAGGTTGGTCTCGCCTATCTTTACGGGACCGAGGTCGCGCTGTCGGGGACATTCTCGCTTAACGCCAACAACCGCCCAGGGATGAGCGGGCGGGAAACGGCACCCGTGCCCGTCAAAGTCACCGCAACAAACAGCCGCGCCGCCGCCACATGGGACCGGGCAGTACTGCCCGAACCCGTATTGCAAAGCGCCCTTCGGACATTGCTGGAAGCTGAGGGGATCACCCTATCTGGCCTGAACCTGACCGATACAACGGCGCGTGTCCGCTATGTCAACGGGCGTTACAGGTCGCAGGCACAGGCAATGGGCCGTGTTGCGCGGCTGATGACACAGGTCCTGCCCGCGCCCATCCAGACCTTTACGCTGATCCCCGAGGATCGCGGCATGCCGCTGTCTGCGACGACCATTATGCGCCGCGATCTTGAACAACTTGAAAACCAGCCCCAAGCAAGCCAGACGATGTTTGACCGCGCCGTATTCGCCGATGCCCGTGACAGCGCACCACCCGCAATCGCTCCATCCAATTGGACTTGGGGTTTGGGGTCCTATTTCGCAATTATTCCCTTTAACGAAGGCGGATCGGTAAGAGTTGATGCCGGTCTTACCCTGCGGGGCATCTACACGATCAGGCCCAATCTTGTCATTGCTGGCGCGCTCGGCCAAAGCGTAATCAATGCAGCAAAAGACGATCCCATCGCCGACAGTACACCCGACGTTCAAAATGTCCGCACCGACGGTGGCTATTATGGTGACGACGGGGTGCCGGTGCTCCAAACGCTTACCGTGAACCATTATGCGCGGCCTGCGCGGAATCTTTATAGCCGGGTCAGCCTTGGGTATCTGGAGCGGATGTTTGGCGGCGTGTCAGGTGAACTACTGTGGAAGCCGGTCGATAGCCATCTTGGGATCGGTGCCGAACTGAACTATGCGGCGCAACGCAATACGGACATGTTGTTCGGTTTTGACGAATACGACTATGACACCGTTACAGGCCATATCTCGGCATATTATGACCTTGGGAACGGCTACCACACGCAATTGGATGTCGGCCGCTATCTGGCGGGGGATTGGGGCGCGACACTGTCTGTCGACCGCGAATTTGCGAACGGGTTTCGTGTCGGTGCCTACGTGACGCAAACAGATTTGTCGTATGACGACTTCGGGGATGGCTCGTACAGCAAGGGGGTCCGGATTGTGATACCGCAGGATTTCTTTACCGGCGCGGCAACGCGGGCCAGCTACAGCAATACGTTCCAGACGCAACTCGGCGATGGCGGTGCCCGGCTGGAACTGGACGGGCGGCTTTATGACGTCGTGCGTGACGCACACGTTGCCGATCTTTCTGACACATGGGGGCGGTTCTGGCGATGATGCATAAATTTTGGATTTGTTTAGGCGCGGCAACCGTCGCGCTGGCCGCTTGCGGACCATTGAACGAAGGCAGCACCGGCGCACAGGTTTTGGAATTGGCGGCGACACGCATCGCGGGCGCGCCACCTGTTGCGGCATCGGGCCTGGCGGTTTCACAAGACGAGATCCTATCAAGCCCCGGAAAATACATGCGGGTCAATATCAGCAACATCAACAGATGGGACACCATGGCCCGGGCCGGCACCAACGGGCCGCGCGTCACATGGGTTGATGGCAGCAACATGACCCTGACGCTTGAAAACGGGATTATTGCCGCAACGCGTGGTCTCCCGCGTGATTTGATCGGCGCAAATGTCTCCGAAACATGGCACGCGATCCGCGCAGGAGGCGGAAAAGCGCGAAGGGAGCATGAATTCCTGACTGACCTTGACAGTATTTCTACTCAACTGTTGCAGTGTAGCATCGCTTTCAAAGGGCCGGAGGTCATAGAAAGGCTGCAAAATACCCTCAATTCAGTCCGTTTTGAGGAGGAATGTCAGGGTGAAGGGCTACAATTTACCAACGTTTATTGGGTAAATGACGCTGGTGTGATTCTGCGCAGCTTGCAAGCGGTATCTCCAGATGCAGGTTACCTGCAGATTGATGCATTCTGAACAAATTCTCCCCCCCTTGGATTTTGCATACCAGCCTGATTAAATGCAAAAATGTGGACGTTCTAGAAGCGTAACCCACCAGTGCATTTATTGGAGTACCGACATGCGCCTTACAACTACTCTTGCCGCCGCAGCTTTTGCTGTTTCCGCCGTTGCCGCAAATGCTGGCGGCCTGTCGCCAGAAGTGATGGAAGCACCCGTCGTCGTTGTCGAAGAGACAATGGCACCGGCTGGTTCATCCATCAGCAGCACATATGTGATCCTGGGTGTGCTTGCTGCACTTCTGATCGCAGCAGCTGCAAACAACAACTAATAGCGACACTCAGCGGCACAAGCCGTTGAGCATTGCTGGTTCTGTTCGAACCGAAAGGTGGGCCTGACGGCCCGCCTTTTTTAATGCGGAAACGAAACCCCGCAGGTAACGCCCGCATGTGCCGTAGGGCATGCTAGCGGCGCGCCATCATCGCCAGCCTGATCAACGTGCGCTCCATCAACGCACCTTGTGGCGCGGTGTTCGCAGACCGCAGCAGCAAATCGACATCCGTGAGGGCCGTCAATGCGCGCTCTAGCCGGTCGCGGCCCCAGTGCCCAGCCTGCCGAACGATCTTGTCCCGGCGCGGGCCGAACACCGGCGGCCGTAGTCGCCCCACACCAGCAGCAGGACCACCGGGGTCGCAGGCGACGACGTGCAGCCGCCGGAAATGTCGCATCGCGCCTATGCACAGCGTCACAGGGGTCACGCCCTGCGCATAGAGATCGCGCAAAACCGGACCAAGCTGATCCGCCTGACCCAGCGCGACCACCTCAAGAACATCATCAACGTCAACTTCCGCAGATTGCGGCGCACAGGCCAATACGTCGGCAACCGAAAGCGGGCTGTCATCGCCGCGCTTGTACAAGCTGATCTTTTCGACAGTCTGCCGGAAATCTCCCGGCTCAAGTGATTGCCCAAGTGCGATGAGCGCATCCATGACATCACGGATCGGTTGTGCGACACCAGCCTGCGCCAGCGCGTGTTCGATATCGGCCACGGTCGGTGGTTCATCATAGATACCGATCGCCACGGCGGTCCGGTGCACTTCGAAAATCTTGCGGAGCGGCGACTTGGCCGTCAGCTGCCCCGCCGTCACGATCACCTGTGCATCACCCGGTTTCCAGTCACGCAACGCGGCGTCAACCACCTTGCTCATGAGGTCAGTGGCGCCCTCCACAAAGGCAACGCGGTGACCGGGGAAAAAGCCTTGGGCCTTAATTGCATCATCCAACAATGCGGGATCTTTACGCAGATCGGCGGCGTTAATCCGGGTCAGGCGCATTTCTGCTTCGCCCTGCGGGCCAAGAAGGGCTGCAATGGCCTCTTGTCGTTTTCCCGCAACGCGCATCGGGTCCGCGCCAAAAATCAAGAGGCCCTTGTGGGCCGGATCAGGCTTGCGGCAATAAGCCGTTGCCGCAGCACCTGACAGCTTCATGGGGTCAGGTCCGGCGATAGAATAAGAAGCCGACTGACGAGCATATCAGCAAGCGCAACGGCAAGGCGCGCAGTCGCATCGGTTGCTGCGGCCTGTGTAGCAACCGTGGATCCCGTTGCCGCGTAGCTGGTAAAGGTTGCGACCTCTCCAGCGCCGATTTCAGCATCAGTATCCGCAGCTATCAGCGTCCACTCGGCTGCGCCAAGAACGTTAAAGCGGGTGGTGTCGCCCGCCGCCGTAATGGCAGCAGGGCTGCGTTGCTCCGACAGGGTCACGCGCAGCACGTAGCGCGGTGCGCCGGGTTGGCCCAGCCGATATTCCAGCCGTTCGCGCAGACGAAACCCTGCAACGCTCTGTGGTGTTTCGAACGCAATCGCACCCCGGAACGCACCGCCATCGCCATAGATCGGCGCAAAGCCGCAGCCACCCAGAGCCAAAAGCCCCAGCATGGCGATGCGACGAGAGATGCGTTTAGATGACAATGTTCACAATCCGTCCCGGTACGACGATCAGCTTTTTAGGTGCGGCGCCATTTAGCGCCCTTCGCACAACATCCAGCGCCATCACCAATTCTTCAACCGCTTCCTTGCTGGCATTCGCCGCAACGGCAATTTCCGACCGACGCTTGCCGTTGATTTGGATCGGCATGATCACGGTGTCTTCGATCAACATCGCAGGGTCGGCAACTGGCCAGGCGGCATTGGCAACCAGACCCGCGCCGCCCGTCATGGCCCAGACATCCTCGGACAAATGCGGCGTCATCGGCGACATCAACTGCGCCAGAACCCTGATCGCCTCACGCTTGACCGTGCCGCCCGCCTTGGATTTCGCAAGGATATTGGTAAATGCATAAAGCTTGGCGATGGCCGCATTAAAGCCAAAGCTTTCAACGCCCATCGTTACATCGTGAACCGCCTTGTGCATGGCACGCAGCAGGTCATCGTCGCCGGTCCCGCCCTCGTCAGGCATGTCGGCGATGTCGGTTGCGATGCGGTAAACCCGGCTAAGGTGCTTGAACGTCGCCTCGGCGCCGGATGCTGTCCACTCCACGTCGCGTTCGGGCGGGCTGTCGGACAGGACGAACCAGCGGGCGGTGTCGGCCCCGTATTTTTGCAGGATGTCATCGGGATCGACGACGTTCTTTTTGGACTTCGACATCTTGGCGGAGGGGATGATTTCCACTTTCGTAAAAGTCTGTTGGAGGCGCGATAAATCCTCAATGCCCTTTCCCATTAGTTCAACATTAAACTTAAAGTTGTCGCCTGCGTTGAGTTTTTCCTTCTTGAGTTCATCCTTAAGGATTGCCCTCCGATTTCCATCGAGATCGCTAAATACAAAGACGTCTTTCGGCAGGTGATATAACCAACCGAATATTGGTTCTTCCCGTCCATCCTCAAATATCGTCTTTCGACCCGTATCGTGCTCCGTCGCGTAAATCTCATGCGTCACCATCCCTTGCGTGAACAGGGCGTCAAACGGCTCGCGCGCCTTGTCTGGCAAATGGCCCGTCAGGTTCATCGCGCGGGCAAAGAACCGGCTATAGAGCAGGTGCAGGATCGCGTGTTCGATTCCGCCGATATATTGGTCCACGTTCATCCAATATTGCGCGTCTTCCAGATTGGTCGGCGTGTCGGCGTGGGGCGCGGTGAAGCGCGCATAATACCATGACGAATCGACAAACGTATCCATCGTATCCGTCTCGCGGGTGGCAGGCTTGCCGCAGGCGGGGCAGGCACAGTCGCGCCATGTCGGGTGCCGGTCAAGCGGGTTGCCGGGGACGTCGAATGTCACGTCATATGGCAGCTCTATCGGCAGGTTTTCCTTGGCCTCCGGCACAACGCCGCAATCATCGCAATGCACAACCGGGATCGGGCAGCCCCAATACCGCTGGCGGGAAAGGCCCCAGTCGCGCAGGCGGAATTTCGTGACGCCCTGCCCGATGCCGTGGCTTTCGCAATGGAAGATGGCGGCATCGACGGCCTGTTCACCTGTCTGCACCTTGTCCCCGGCAAACCCCCTCACATAGGTCACCGCCTCGGTCTTGGTCGGGACATAGGCCTGAGACAATTCGGCTGGACCATCCTCAGACGGCAGGAAGGTCGCGATGATCGGCAAGCCATATTTCCGGGCGAACTCAAAGTCGCGCTGGTCATGCGCAGGGCAGCCGAAAATCGCGCCGGTGCCATAGTCCATCAGGATAAAGTTCGCGATATAGACGGGCAGTTCCCATGCGTCATCCATCGGGTGCGTCACACGCAGCCCCGTATCATGGCCCAGCTTTTCGGCCTTCTCTATCGCTTCTGCCGTCGTGCCGCCCTTGCGGCATTGCGCACAGAACGCGGCAATGGCGGGGTCTTTCGCCTCCAGTTCCTTGGCAATCGGATGGTCAGGGGAAATGCCCACGAAAGACGCGCCCATCAAGGTGTCGGGGCGGGTGGTGTAAACCTCGATCTCGCCGCCGTCCGTGCGGGTGAACGCAAACTGCAAGCCGCGGGATTTGCCGATCCAGTTCGCCTGCATCAGCTTTACCTTGGCGGGCCAGTTGTCCAGACTGTCGATGGCGGTCAGCAATTCCTCGGAATAGTCGGATATCTTGAAGAACCACTGCACCAGCTCGCGGCGTTCGACGTCTGCGCCGGACCGCCAGCCCTTGCCGTCGATCACCTGTTCGTTCGCCAGCACGGTCATATCGACCGGGTCCCAGTTCACGACGGCTTTTTTACGATAAATCAGCCCTTTGGCGAGAAAGTCGAGAAACAGCGCCTGCTGTTGGCCGTAATATTCCGGGTCGCAGGTAGCAAATTCGCGGGACCAGTCAATCGAAAGGCCAAGCGGTTTCATCTGCGCGCGCATGTCAGCGATGTTTTGATAGGTCCAGTCCTTTGGATGACCGCCCGACGCCATCGCGGCGTTTTCAGCGGGCATCCCGAATGCGTCCCAGCCCATCGGGTGCAGCACGTTATGCCCCGTCGCCAGCTTGTACCGCGCGATCACATCGCCCATCGTGTAATTGCGCACATGGCCCATGTGGATACGGCCCGACGGATAGGGGAACATTTCCAGCACATAATACTTGGGCTTGTCGTCACTGCGGACCGCCTTGAAGGTGTCGGCCTGTGTCCAGGCGTCTTGCCATTTCGCCTCGATCGCGGCGGGGGTGTATGTGGTCATGTCACGGGTCTTTCAAAATACGAAACGCCGGGCGGTAGGCCCGGCGCTATTCATAATCGGACGGGGTGCCGATGGCTATAGGGCACCATCGGCAATACGAAGCTGACGGGCGCGCGATAGGATCGCATTTTCCACGGCGCGCTGGGTTTCCAAGGCAACCGGGCCACTGCGTGATTGCAACGCCACGTTCAGCGAACGGGCATCAAGCGCGGGATCGGTCACTTGCACGGTTGCGCGATAGGCCGCGCTGGTGCCGGGGGGCGTGCCAAATCCGGTTGAAATGACGCCGGTAAACGGATCGGCGGACTGCACCGGCAGAAAGCTGAGCACGTCCAGCGATGCGGCCCACAGGTAACGGTTCACGGCAACATTTTCAGCGCCGCGCGGTGTTGGAACAGCGCCACCGCAGGCCGCCATCACACCAATCAACAAGGCCATCAGGCCCGCACGTCCAAGGCGTATCATCAAAATCAAACCATTTCCCCCAAGCCGGGACCTACTACATTCGCGAAATATGTAGCGAACAGGCGGGCAGGTCACAAGCAATTATCCGCAAATGGCCTATCACAAAAAAAAAGAGCGACCCCAAGGGGTCGCTCTCTCTTTGGGTTCTTCTGCTTC
>NZ_JAFMHJ010000086.1 GCF_017854565.1 Yoonia sp. | reverse complement strand
CAAAGTGGCAACATTTTGCGCTGCCCTTTGGCTCACTTTTACTCTGCCGTTGACAATTGGTAACATTTACTTGCCAATTTTTCCGTATAGCCTAATAATATTACGTGAAGAGAGCGGAATCGGGTGTCGGCGGAGGACGCGCGGTCTTGGTTAAAGTTGAGATCAGCGGTCAGCGCGCGATCGCTCTTTTCACGCGTAGAACGGGCTTTGAGCCTATTGATCAATTCGACAGCCGTACTGGCGATGTCGTTGGGAGGAAACATGTCACATAAACTAGACCGCAGAAAATTTCTGCGCGGATCGGCTATTGCTGGTGCTGCGACTTTGGCTGCACCGGCCATTGCGCAAGGTGCAACGACAACCCTGAAAATGCAGGCAGCATGGGGCGGCGGTATCTTTTTGGAGAACGCCCAATCGTATGTGGACCGGGTCCACGCGATGGCGGGCAATGCCCTGAAGATTGACCTGCTGTCAGTCGATTCGGTCGTGAAGACCAGCCAGATGCAAGATGCCGTACACCGGGGCGTTTTGGATGCCGCGCATTACGTGCCTGCGTATTGGTATTCCAAGTCCAAGACGGCGTCGCTGTTCGGCACCGGCCCCTGCTTTGGCTGGTCCAGTCAGGAAGTGCTGGGTTGGGTCAACTATGGCGGCGGTCAAGAGCTGTTTGACGAGCTGATGGGCGATCTTGGTCTGAACATCGTTTCGTTCTTCAACTCACCCATGCCGGCACAGCCGCTGGGATGGTTCAAGGAGCGGATCACGAACGTGGAGCAGATGAACGGTCTGAAGTATCGCACCGTGGGTCTGGCCGCTGACGTTCTGCTGGAAATGGGCATGTCGGTTGTGCAGCTTCCGGGTGGCGAAATTCAGCCCGCGATGAAGTCTGGCCTGATTGACGCGGCCGAATTCAACAACCCGACGTCTGACCGCGACTTTGGTATGCAGGATGTGTCGAAGGACTATATGATGGCGTCGTATCACCAGAGCCAGGAGTTCTTTGAGATCACCTTCAACAAGCGCAAGTTTGAGGCTCTGCCCACAGAATTGCAGGCGATCCTGAAGTACGCATCCGAGGCTGAGAACTCTAACTTCTACTGGCACAATACCAAGCGGTATGCCGACGATCTGAACACCCTGCGCGATGAGCAGGGCGTGAATGTCTGGCGCACGCCTGACGATGTTCTGGCGGCGCAGCTGACAGCATGGGATGTGGTTGTTGACCGTATTTCAGGCGATGATCCGTTCTTTGCCAAGGTTATCGAAAGCCAGAAAGTATATGCCAAGAATGTCATGGGCTATCTGAACCTGAACCAGCCCGACTATAAGCAGGCATATAACCACTACTTTGGCTGATCTGGTATCAGCGATTGATCTGTCCGGGGGCCCGCAGAGGCCCCCGGATTTTTGGCAGTTTTCGGCGGGAGAATAAAAGTGACGAAATTCGTCTATGCGATCGAGGGTTTGAGCCTGTGGGTTGGGCGGGCATTTGGCTGGTGCATCCTGATTCTGACACTGTCGGTGTCTTATGAGGTGTTTGTCCGCTATGTCCTGAACGCACCGACCGTGTGGTCGTTTGACGTGATGGTGCAGATGTATGGCGCGTTGTTCCTGATGGCTGGACCCTATGCATTGGCGCAAGACAGCCATGTGCGCGGCGACGTGTTTTATCGGCTTTTTTCGGTACGGTGGCAGGCGCGGGTGGATTTCGCGCTTTATATCCTGTTCTTCTTTCCCGGTATTCTGGCGCTGTTCTGGTACGGTTGGGAAATCGCGTCTGATAGCTGGCGCTATAAAGAGGTGAGCCCCAACAGCCCCGCGGGTGTTCAGATCTATTTCTTCAAGACGCTGATCCCGCTGGCCGGTGCATTGCTGCTGCTGCAGGGCGCCGCCGAGATGGTGCGCTGCTGGAAGGCGATGCGCACCGGCGTCTGGATGGAACGTCTCGATGACGTCCGCGAGACCGAAGATATGCTGATGCATATGGATACTGACAAAATTCCTTCTGTTGACGTCACAAAAAACTAAGCGACTTCGCTTGCCGAGAAAGAGAACAAAATGAGTAACCCCGAAGTCGCTATCCTAATGCTGTGCCTGTTTATCTTTCTGGTGCTGCTTGGTTTCCCGATTGCCTTTACCTTGATCGCCATGGGCGTCGGTTTCGGCTATTACGCCTATTATCAAGGCCCGCCGGAGGTGTTTTCGGACGTCTTCAACAACAACATCTTCTATCTGCTGAACCAGAACACGTTTTCTGTCATGGAGAACAACACGCTGGTTGCGATCCCGCTGTTCTTGTTCATGGGCTATGTGGTGGAACGCGCCAACATCGTGGATCGGCTGTTTTTCTCTCTTTATATGGCGGCGCGGAATTTGCCCGGATCGCTGGCGATTGCGGCGCTGCTGACCTGTGCGGTGTTTTCGACCGCGTCGGGGATCGTGGGTGCGGTCGTGACGCTGATGGGTCTACTGGCCTATCCGGCGATGGCGAACGCGGGCTACAACAAATCCTTTGCGGCTGGCGTGATTTGCGCCGGTGGTACGTTGGGTATTCTAATTCCGCCGTCGATCATGCTGATCGTCTATGCGGCCATCGGTAACCTGTCGCCGCTGCGTCTGTATGCGGCGGCGGTGTTTCCGGGGCTTTTGCTGGCGGGTTTGTATATCGTCTATGTAATTGTGAGGGTCTGGATGAATCCGGCATTGGCACCCAAACCAAACCTGAAAGAGGTGCCGCCCGCAGCCCAGATTTACAAAGATCTGATCGTGTCCTTTGTGCCGTTGACGGTGCTGATCGCACTGGTGCTCGGGTCAATTCTGGGTGGTCTGGCGACCCCTGCGGAAGCTGCGGCGATGGGTGCATTGGGCGGCATTGTGCTGGCTATCATCTATCGGTCGATGACATGGCAGAAGCTGAAGGAAAGCGTGTTCCTGACGGCCAAGGCCACAGCGATGGTGTGTTGGTTGTTCGTCGGCTCATGGACCTTTGCGTCGGTGTTTTCCTATCTGGGCGGCGAAACGCTGATTTCCGAATGGGTCATCGGCATGAACCTCGAGCCTTGGCAGTTTCTGGTACTGGCGCAGCTGATCATCTTTGTACTGGGGTGGCCGCTGGAGTGGTCCGAGATTCTGATCATCTTTGTGCCGATTTTCTTGCCGCTGCTGGATGTGTTCGGCGTGAACCCATACTTCTTTGCGATGCTTGTCGCGCTGAACCTGCAAACATCGTTCCTGACCCCGCCGATGGCGATGTCGGCGTATTATCTAAAAGGCGTGTTGAAAAAGCAGATCGAGCTGATGGAGATTTTCAGGGGCATCATGCCGTACCTTGGCATCGTGATCTTCAGTATGTTCTTGATGTATCAGTTCCCCGGCATCGCGCTGTGGTTCCCGGATTACCTGTTTGGTGAATACGTCCCGTGAACACTGCGCCTTACACCTTGACAGCAACTGAGGCGGTGGCGGCAATCGCTGCCGGCCGCCTGAGTTCCGTGGATTTGGTCAAGTCTTGTCTTGCCCGGATTGCGCAAACCGATGGCGCCATCAAGGCATGGGCCTATCTTGATCCCGATGCCGCATTGGCGCAGGCCGCTGAATGTGATCGCATCCGCAAGGCGGGGCTTGCCACGGGGCCACTGCATGGTGTGCCGGTCGGCCTGAAGGACATCATTGATACGGTTGATATGCCGACCCTGCGTGGCACGCCGATTTTTGCCGGGCGGCAGACCGACAGCGATGCAAGGTTGGTTGAACATCTGCGCGAGGCGGGCGCGGTGATCATGGGTAAGACCGTGACGACCGAGCTGGCGTTTGTGCACGCCAATGAAACCCGCAATCCCCATAACCCCGATCGCAGTCCCGGTGGGTCATCCAGCGGGTCCGCCGCTGCGGTGGCTGCGATGCATGTCCCGCTGGCCATTGGGACGCAGACCAACGGATCGGTGATCCGGCCCGCATCGTTTTGCGGCATCTTTGGGTTCAAGCCGACACGCGGCGTGATTTCGCGCGACGGGCTGCTGCAGACGTCGGTGTCATTGGATCAGGTGGGCTGCTTTGGCCGCACGCTGGCTGATGTGGCGCTGCTGACGGACGTCATCGGGGGCTATGATCAGCGCGATCCCCTGAGCTTTGCCCGCCCGCGACCGGCCATGGCCGCAGGGGCCGCGCAGGACGCACCCGTGGCGCCAAATTTCGCATGGATGGCATTGCCGTTCAATGACCGCCTGTCCGAGGCGGCACGCGAGGGTCTGGACGCCGTCTGCGATGTGATCGGTCCGCAATTAACCAAGATGAGCGCCGCCGACACATTGTCCAATCTGGTCGCCGTGCAGGCGCGCATTCACGAATATGAGATTTGCCAGCATCTGGCCGATGTTTTTGATGGCCATTGGGACCAGATCAGCGCGACGCTGCAACCGGTCGTCACCCGTGGCCGCAAGATCAGCGCGGCTGAATACGAGGATGCGCTGGCGGTCAAGACGTCGGCGGAGGCGTTTTTTGATAACTTCTTTGTCGCATACGATGCTATTATTGCCCCCGCAGCGGCGGGCGAAGCGCCGATGTTCGGTGCCGGGACGGGTGATCCGATATTCTGCACGCTATGGACGCTGGCCGGTCTGCCCTGTGTGACCCTGCCGTTGCTGGTGGGCGAGACAGGATTGCCGATTGGCGTGCAATTGATTGGCCCCGCCGAAAAAGACAACCGCCTGCTGCGCACCGCGCGCTGGCTGCAACATCATCTGGCGACTGCCGCCTGACACCAAAGGAGACGTCATGTCCTATCCCGTCAAACTGATTGCTGGCCTGATTGGCACGGCGATGATGGTCATTTTCATCGGTGGCCTGTCGCAAAGTATCTCGGCGGGTTTCGCCGGCTTTAGCGGTGGCTTGCCGTTCATGATCATCTCGATACTGGTCTGTATCGGGGCGACGTATGATTTTTGGGACGAATGCGTGCGGCGCAAGAAATGACCAAGCCACGCCTTTGGATCACACGGCGTCTGTCGGATGCGACGCTTGCGCGCGCGGCACGGGATTACGATGTTGTCGTCAATCTTGCCGATCAGCCCGGAACGGCGGCCGAGATTATCGCGGCAAGTGCGGCGTTTGATGCGATTATTCCGTGTCATTCAGAGCATTTCACCGCCGATGCCGTCGCCCAGCTTGATCCGCGTCTGAAGATTATCGCGAACCATTCCGTTGGGGTGGACCATTGTGATCTGCCCGCCCTGCATGCGCATGGAATTACGGTGACCAATACGCCCGATGTCCTGTCGGATGCCACAGCCGAGATCGCCATGTTGCTGATGCTCGGGGCGGCCCGGCATGCGGTGGCCGGTGACCGGATCGTGCGGACAGGTGCCTGGGACAACTGGTCGCCATCATTCATGGTGGGCAAGCAGGTGACGGGTGCCCGGCTGGGTATCATCGGGATGGGGCGCGTGGGTCGGGCGTTTGCCGCCAAGGCGCGTGGCTTCGATATGGAAGTCCACTATCACAATCGCAGCGAACTGACGCCGGAGCAGGCCCATGGGGCGGTGTTTCATGACACGGTGGAAAGCCTGCTTGGGGTCGCCGATTTTCTTTCGCTGCATTGCCCCGCGACACCCCAGACGACCGATCTGATGAATGCCGACCGCTTTGCGATGTTGCCGATGGGTGCCATCGTGGTGAACACCGCCCGTGGCGCATTGATAGACGAAGACGCGCTGCTGGCCGCGATTGACAGCGGGCAGGTGGCGGCGGCCGGGCTTGACTGTTTCAAGGTCGAGCCGGGCGGTAACCCCAAATTTGCCGCGCATGACACGATATTCATGTTGCCGCATATCGGTAGCGCCACAACGCGCACCCGCGACGCGATGGGCTTTCGGGCGCTGGACAATCTTGACGCATTTTTTGCGGGGCAAACCCCCAAGGATAAACTCTGACCGGTTTGGGCGGCGTTCCGTCACGCGCAGAGGCGACCACATAGGGCCGTCGGACAAGGAATCGCCTGGGGCGGATGCCGATCAACATATAATCTGGCCACAATGGCCGTGCGCACCGGAAAATTCGGGGCGCGGTGCCTGTGAAAAGGCACAAAATCGCACCCTTTGACAGGTTTATCCCTGGCCGCAATGTGCGGGATATGCCTATTTTATTGGGGTTATGCGGGTCGGGTTGCTGAAAAATTGGTCCTTGTGTGAATTGTTTGAATAACACCCAAAAAAGGGGTTGCGGCCCCCAGCCACTAACCCTATAAGCCCCTTCACCGGAGACGCTAACTAGCAACGACGGTGCGCCGGACGGGCCAGACGGAAGCGGAGACGCGGAGGGATGGTTGTGCTGGC
>NZ_JAFMHJ010000038.1 GCF_017854565.1 Yoonia sp. | reverse complement strand
GCTCCGGAATCAGTGGCCGGATAAAATCGGAATGGGTGGCCGGATACTTTCGGAATCACTGGCCGGATCACCCCGGAATACGCAGGATGGGCCGACCTTCAAGAAATGGGTGTTCTTCGCAGTCGAGGCCAGTGTGGGTATTCTTGCAATCCTTCACAACACAAGCGCATTGCTTACCTGAGTGCTGCCTCTAACACGCTGCTATTCGGCTGCTAGTCGTCGGCCAATGGGTTTCCCTGCCGGGCGGGCACGGCGGGGCTGGCGTAAATTTCCCCTCGATACCCGCAGTCGACCCCTTGCGGCGACCGTCCCTGTCTCCTATCTACAAGATAGTCTTTCGGGACTATGGACATAAACGCGCTCGTAATACGCGGATCGGACCCGGGGGCGGTACCCGGCGTCTCCACCAAAAACTGCTCATTTGGCAGCCATGGGGACGAAATAGGATCGACGAACGTCTAAAGGGGTTTGCTTTGTTTCGGTGAGTTACCACCGTTATCGGTACAAAAAAGCTAGTTGCAAATGACAACAAAGCACCGATGGCTCTGGCTGCGTAAGCAGTCCGAAATATCGAACACTTAAGCCCTATGGTTTTGCGACCATAGGCGGGGTTCGCAGGTACCTGGCAACAGAAACCTGCACTTTAGCCTCCCCTTATTGTGAAATTTCAGACCACCGCGCCAGCAGTGGCCCAAAAGATTTATAAGCAGCAGATAATTTACTCAGCGCCGTCAAGCAAAAGCGCCACTTGCGGCATTGGCGCTTCATCCGGTCCATACAGGAAATATTGATCGACAAGCGCGCTTGTCCGGACCTGCAATGCATCGGTCAGTCCGCGCAATTTGGTCAGTTGTTCCGGAGTGGCCGTGCCATTCGCAGCGATGACATCCAGCATTGGTTTCACGCGCTGCCAGTCATACATCGCAGCGGCAAGCATCTGACTGACCTGATAGCTATGAGGCGCGTTGATCCCGACATCTGGTTGACCATCACGCAAAGCGGTCAGTGTCACATCATAGGACGTGGTCGTCGCTGTGAAATCCCGCACAAGGCTGGCCGTCGCCGTACCGCTGCCAAGTTCGCAAGCCTGCAGCTTGATCTGTTGGACGAAAAGCGCCTGCCGCGCGGCCACATCCATTGTCAGCATATCCGACACCGTCTTGTCGTCCGACAGCGCATCAGTCTGTGCGGATTGGGACAGGAATTTCTGTATTGCAGCCTGTAGCGGCGGTAGCCCCTGCATCACGGTCGATTTGTAGGTATTTGGATGGTCCCCTACCAAAATCATGCTTGTCGCGACATCAAGTGGAGCCCAATCAACAGAAATCTGCGCAAGTGCGTGATCGCCCATCGCGTCGGAAAGCTGATCAAGCGTCGCAATAAATGCCATACGGCTTTGGCCCAACGCGATCATTTCCGCGCGGACATCAACACCGGCATTGATCATGCAAACGGACGCGGCGGCCTGCTGAACAAGGACATCAAGGTCATACCCGAGGGCCGCACGCGCGTGGTTGGTGTCGGCTATGGCGGAACTTGCCGCGCCAACGACAAGCGCGAGTGAAAGTGTGGCAGAGGTCAGAGCAGAAAGAGGTCGGTTGGGCATGGTTGGACCTTTCAGAGTTGCAGCAGGACTGGCCAGATATGTGAGTAGTGACCAGACGTGCAGGATGACGAGACGAGTCAACGACAAGTTGTCGTGCGCATACTTCTGCCGAATTGGGCTGAGAAATGGGCGAAACCTTGTCAAAAAAAAGGAATAACGCGTCAATCCATCCACTTACACGACGACCAATAAAGTCCCTTGCAATACGCCCCCGGACTTCGCACGATGATGTCATGAGTATGATGAAGCCTGCATTAATATCGCTGCTGACCATATGGCCATTCACGGCATCAGCCTGTGAGACAGCATTGATATTGACAATTGATGTATCCAACTCGATCGACGTTGCCGAATATAGGTTGCAGACCGACGGCCTTGCCGATGCATTGCGTGATCCTGAAATCATTGAGGCGCTGATCAGCGGTGAAACGGCCATTTCGGTTGTGCAGTGGTCGGGGGCAGACCGTCAGGCCGTGTCTGTGCCGTGGCGCCGGATCCGCACCGCCCTTGATGCAGAGTATCTGGCCAATCAGGCCCGTGTGATGGAACGCGCATTTGTATTATCGGACACTGCACCAGCCGAGGCGATCTATTTCTCATTGGACCTTTTTGGCGACGTATCTGACTGCAAACGCAAGGTCATTGACGTCTCGGGTGACGGCACACCCAATAGCGGCAGCGATGTGCGGCTTGCGCGCATTGCGGCAGAACGC
Organism: Yoonia sp.; assembly: GCF_017854565.1. Classification (GTDB taxonomy): domain Bacteria; phylum Pseudomonadota; class Alphaproteobacteria; order Rhodobacterales; family Rhodobacteraceae; genus Yoonia. The sequence continues at coordinate 27,421 of NZ_JAFMHJ010000038.1, read as the reverse complement.
GCGGGCGTCACCATCAACGGCATCGCAATCGAGTCCATGGGGCTGGCGATAACCGGCTTTTATAAATCCGCCTTGATTACCCGCAACGGCTTTGTGATCACGGCCCGCACACATCGTGAATATCCCGCAGCGATCCGCGCAAAAATCCTACGCGAAATCAGCAAGATAATCGGATAGCGATTGACCCTGCGCCTTAAATCTCGCAAAATGATGCCTTGGGGTCCGCGAACACCCCGTCAGACCTAGGTCCAAGCGTCGCATCCACTGACACTTTCAGAAAGGATGCACTATGGCGGCTTTTAACGAAATATCACCCAATACACTGATGCGCCTTATCGGCACGCCCGCTTGTCCGGTGCTGATTGATGTCTGCATGGATAGCGACTTTCACGACGATCCCTACCTGATCCCGACAGCGTTTCGACATCCATTCAGCGATCTTGACGGGCTGGCGGTACGGGTACAAGGTCAGGATGTCGTCGTCATTTGCCAACAGGGCAAAAGCTGTCGCATGGCGTGCGCGCGCGACTGCGGGCGCGTGGCGTGAATGCAAATGTGCTGGCTGGCGGCAATCACGGCTGGCGCGACGCGCAGCTGCCCCGCGTCCCCGCAGTCAACATTCCCGGACCGCTATGGGTGACGCGGCACCGCCCCAAGATCGACCGGATCGCTTGTCCTTGGCTCATCCGGCGGTTTGTCGATCCAAAAGCGGAGTTCATGTTTGTCCCCCCTACCGAGGTTGCAGCAGTGGCCGATAAATTCGGGGCCATTCCCTTTGACATCGGTGACACACATTGGACCCATCATGGCGACGCCTGCACATTTGACATGATGGTTGCTGAATTTGGGCTTCGCCACAGCGCATTGGACACAATGGCCACCATCATACGCGCCGCTGATACCGATCGGCATGACCTGGCGCCGCAGGCGGCCGGGCTTCTGGCACTTTCGATTGGCCTTTCGCGGATGTACAAGGACGACACCGCCCAGCTAGAGGCCGGTATCGGCCTATATGATGCGCTTTATCGGTGGGCGCGCGACGGACAGGATGAAGGCCATGGCTGGTCGGCGGGACAAGCATCATGAACCGCGAGTTGGTGCGCGTCTTTGGACGCATTGGCCTTTTGTCGTTTGGCGGTCCAGCCGCACAGATAGCACTGATGCACAAAGAGCTGGTCGAAACCCGCAACTGGCTGACCGAGGCAGAATTCCTGCGTGCTTTGTCGTTCTGCATGTTGCTGCCCGGCCCCGAGGCGATGCAGTTGGCAACCTATGCGGGTTGGAAACGGGCCGGTGTCACGGGAGGTCTGATCAGTGGTGGGCTGTTTGTGCTGCCGGGGGCCGTGGTTATCGCGGTGCTGGCGCTGTTCTATGGTGCCTACGGCGATCTGGCGGTGGTTCAGGCGCTGTTTCTGGGGGTAAAGGCAATGGTCGTGGTGATCGTTGTTGAGGCACTGATCAAAATTTCCAGACGCGCGCTTTTGCGACGGCAGCACATTGTGATCGCTGTCGGTGGCTTTGTTGCGCTGTTCTTTCTGGCCGTGCCATTCCCGTTGGTTATCGCCGGAGCGGCGGTGATCGGTGCCCTATTGCACAGGCCCGATACGGTCCCAATCGCCGCGACCAAGGTGACCCTGCGGCGCAGCATGACGATTATCGTCGTTGGCGGTATCATTTGGGCGGCCCCGGTGGTCATCGCCGCGCTGGCCGGTGACGTCTTTCTGACCGAAATCGGGGTCTTCTTTTCCAAGCTGGCCGTTGTGACATTCGGTGGGGCCTACGCGGTGCTGGCCTATATCACCCAAGAGGTGGTGATCGGATACGAATGGCTGACCACAGCGCAAATGATGGATGCTCTGGGGTTGGCAGAAACGACGCCCGGGCCGCTGATTCTGGTCACGCAATTTGTCGGCATGACCGCAGGCCTTGCCGAGGGCGGCGTCCAAAAGGCAGTGCTGTCGGGCATCATGACACTATGGGTGACGTTTGTGCCGTGTTTTATCTGGATTTTTGCTGGCGCGCCGCTGATTGACTGGCTGGATGGGCGACCGCGCTTGCGTGGCGCGCTTTCGGGGATCACCGCAGCCGTTGTCGGTGTCATCGCGAACCTGTCGCTATGGTTCGCGCTGCATGTGTTTTTCGGTGAGGTTCATCCGGTCGTGTGGGGGCCGATCCAGAGCCTTTGGCCGAATTTGGTGACGGCCCAACCCATCGCAATCGCGTTGGCTACGGTTTCTGGAGCGCTTCTGCTGTGGCGGCATTGGTCCCTGCCGCTGGTTTTAATGACTTCGGCAGCCCTTAGCCTGATAATCGCAACCGCATTTGGCGCGATCTGACATCGCCCCCTTTCATCCGGGATCGAATCCCGTATGCTTAAGGAGAGTTCATGAAAGGATAGTATGCTGTGACCCGCACCATCGACTATGGAAATCTGATGCACCGGGCCATGCGCAGCCTGATCCAACAGGTTTTGATCAGTGTCGCCAAAGATGGGCTACCCGGCGCGCATCACTTCTTTATTACGTTCGACACAATGCATCCCGACGTTGAAATCGCCGACTGGCTATCTGATCGGTACCCCGGCGAAATGACAGTGGTTATTCAACATTGGTTCGAAAATCTGGAGATCACCGATGAAGGCTTCACGATCACCCTGAACTTTGGCGACAATCCTGAAACGCTTTATATCCCTTACGATTCCATTAAGACCTTTGTGGACCCGTCCGTTGAATTTGGCCTGCGCTTTGAAACACAGGACGACGACAACGCGGCCGACGAGGCGCCGATGGATGAAATGGTCGAGCCCAATGACACAGGCAAAGGCGCTCGGAAAGACGCCGAGGTTGTCAGTCTCGACAAGTTCCGCAAGTAGCCCATCTTGCACAGCCCCCGTCACAGGCTTAAACCGCCTGTGACAGAAAATAAAAAGGGGCCGAGATATGACCGCAACGCGCACAGAAACTGACAGCTTTGGCCCACTTGAGGTTCCCGCAGACCGCTATTGGGGTGCACAGACACAACGGTCCATCCTGAACTTCCCCATCGGTTGGGAAAAACAGCCGATTGCGATTGTCCGCGCGCTAGGCGTGATCAAGCAGGCCTGTGCCATTGCCAACAAGGCGCGCGGTGAGCTTGATGCCGAAAAGGCCGATGCAATTGTTGCGGCGGCAGCCGAGGTCGTGGCGGGCAAGTTGGACGATCATTTCCCTCTTGTTGTTTGGCAAACCGGGTCTGGCACCCAATCGAACATGAACGCCAACGAGGTGATTTCGAACCGTGCGATCGAGATGCTGGGTGGCGTCATCGGGTCAAAAGACCCCGTGCATCCCAATGACCATTGCAACATGGGGCAGTCTTCAAACGATACATTTCCGACGGCCATGCATATTGCGGTGGCAACGACCGCCCGCGATGTGCTGATCCCCGGATTGGAAAAATTGCGTGCCACCTTGGCCGCCAAACAAGCCGAGTTTGACGATATCATCAAGATCGGTCGCACCCATACAATGGATGCAACGCCGCTGACCCTGGGGCAGGAATTCTCGGGGTATACCCATCAAGTCGCCATGGGATTGCGCCGGATCAATGCCGCCCTGCCCGCGATCTATGAACTTGCGCAAGGCGGTACTGCCGTCGGCACCGGCCTGAATACCCCAAAGGGTTGGGGCGAGACGGTCGCAGGCCATATGGCAGATATCACTGGCCTGCCCTTTGTCACAGCACCGAACAAGTTCGAAGCGCTGGCCGCGCATGACGCATTGGTCGAAATGTCCGGCGCATTGAAAACTGTCGCTGCAAGTCTTTACAAGATCGCCTGCGATATTCGGATGCTGGGTTCTGGCCCACGATGCGGTCTGGGCGAGTTGATCCTGCCAGAGAACGAGCCGGGATCGTCGATCATGCCGGGCAAAGTGAACCCGACGCAGGTCGAGGCGATTACACAGGTTTGCGCGCATGTGATGGGCAACGATGCCGCCGTCGGCTTTGCGGGATCACAGGGCCATTTTGAACTGAACGTGATGAAGCCAATGATGGCTTACAATGTGTTGCAGTCCATGCAGTTGCTGGGTGACTCTGCCAGTGCCTTTACCGACAATTGTGTCGTTGGCATTCGGGCAGATCGGGCGCGGATCGAAAAACTGATGCGGGAATCGCTGATGCTGGTCACGGCGTTGGCCCCCACAATTGGGTACGACAACGCCACAACCGTTGCCAAGACTGCGCACAAGAACGGCACAACCCTCAAGGACGAAGCCATCCGGCTTGGTTTCGTCGACGAAGCGACGTTCGACCAAGTGGTGCGCCCTGAAGATATGATTGGACCAAAGTGAGTCCAATCAACCTCAACCAAATACGCAAGGCCCGCGCACGTGCCGACGCAAAGGCCAAAGCAGATGCGAATGCCGTCCGCTTTGGCCGGACAAAGGCGCAGATCGTGCTCGAGGCGGCACAGGAGAAACAGGCCCAAAATCGCCTGTCACAGTCGAAGTTTGAGGATGAATAAGATCGCACACAGCCGACCTGTCAAACGGTCGCTCACGTTGCGGGGGCACCGTACCAGCGTGTCACTTGAGGATATTTTCTGGAAAGCATTCAGGGATATCGCCGATCAAGACGGAAAAACCATCAATGGGCTCGCTGCCGAAATAGACGAAGGCCGAGGTGATATCGGACTTGCCTCGGCCGTGCGTGTGTATGTGTTCGAACGTATGGTCGCGCGCAATCAGTCTTTGGAATAGAGCGCGCCGCGCAGACTAGACAGACGATCACGATCTCTTTTTTCGCTCTCGTTCAGCTTTGCCGGCTTCACGGAGTCAGACGCACCATTATGCGAAAAGCGTTTTGCAATTTCATGCGGTTTCAGCGGCAACTTGTCCGCCGACAGTTTCGATTTCCCATCGCGTCCATCACTATGTTTCCGGCTCAAAAGGCCAGCAAGGCCGAGCTTCGTAGCACCTGGTAATCCTATTGTCATGTCATCCCCCGATGAAAGCTGCATCCGATACAACAACACACTGTTACCACATGTTAGGCAAAAATAAGGCACAGCGTCTTAGTTTACGTTAGCTTGTTATGTTCATGCTTTTAGCTAAGTGTCTATGAACGCAACATTAACATCAGACTGATCGGCGTTTCTCCGCCCAGATTACGTCACGTTCAACCCGCTAAAAGTTTCATTAATGCACTAAATCTTATCATTAACGCTCGTTTATGCGCCTTATGGTCACCAATCACGATGCACGCGGTCCGAATCGCAACCAAATTCCATCCCGAGCGCGGACAGTAAGGTGAGCGACGGGTATCGGCTCCATTCCGTCAACAATCGCAAATTCGTAGTGTAGCAACAGCTGGGCCAACAGCGTCACGCCTTCGATCATCGCAAATCCCGCCCCCGTGCAGACCCGCGGACCGCTCGAAAATGGCAGATAAGCATCGCGGGCGGATTGCTTGCCATTTTCGGTCGACCAACGCCCTGGGTCAAATGCATCCGGATCGTCCCATATGCGATTGTGGCGATGCAGATGCCAAGGTGACAACACCACCTGCGCCCCGACTTTTAAAGGGCGCTCGCGGAATGTCTCGGGCTGGGTGGTTTGCCGCACCATCATAGGGACAGGGGGATAAAGGCGTAAAGCCTCGCGAAAGACATCCCGCGTGACTTTGAGGCCCGAAAGCCCGGCGAATTCAAAACTGAACTCCTGCGCCTCTGCCGCCACCTTATTTTGCCAATCTGGGTGCAGCGCAAGCAAATACAGGGCCCAAGCCAAGGCGGATGCGCTGGTTTCGTGCCCCGCCAAGAAAAATATCGCAACCTGATCCGCCATTTCAGGCAGCGTGAACACCTCGCCTGTTTCGGGGTCCGGCGTTGTCATGATCTTTGTGGCAAGATCATCCGGCGCAGTCCCAGCCGCAATCAAGGCCAACCTGTCTGTCGTCAATTGTGTGATCAAGCGGCGGATATTTCGCGCGGTCCGCCTTGTTTTGGATCGAAATAACCGGGGCATCCAAGCTGGGCCCGCAATGAACGCCGCGAGGTTCAGGATTGGTTGCGACCGTTGGTAGGCACGGAATTCATCGAACACCTTTCGGGCGGCCGCATCTTCAATCGGGATCGAAAACAGCGTGCGAAAGATGACGTCGGCGGCAAGGTGGCTGGTTATCGCTTCGATTTCCTGCGGGGCATTATCAGCGGACGGAGCGATCCGGACGACGGCCCCTGCGCCCGCCGCGACAATCGCTTGAAATGCGTCGCGCAACCGTCCGCCTTCGAACGCAGGGTCAATGATCCGGCGCTGTCGTTTCCAGACCTCACCGTTTGTCAAAAACACGCTTTCGCCCAACAGGGGGCGCAACCCCGCGCCGATCCGGTCCGACTTTGGAAAATCGTCGGGCCGATCGTTCAGCACCAGCCGGATCAGTTTTGGATCGTTAATGAGATAGCTATGGAAAAATGGCGTCCGAAACGCGGCCATCCATGCACGATAGAGCTTTGCCGGTTGGGCCGATAAAATGTCACGCCTGAACAACTGCATATAGCGCCAAAGCGATACCCTGTCAGGCCGCGCCTGCGGCTTGGGAGGTAACCTGCCTGTCATGCGTCGAACGCCGTGTATCGCGAGACGGGGACATCAATCCGTGACCTTGACGCGGCCCTGTCGCGGTAACGATCGGCCAGCAACACCGGTCCGGCGGTGATCTGAAAGTAGTCATAGTCCTTTGGCCGATCAAAGGCGCACAGGTACTGGAAATGCAGCCGGAAGAACCGCCAACGCAATTGCCGCCAACGCGCCGGGGACAAGCTTTGGGTGAAGGATGCCGACATGACCAATGGCCAGCGTTTGCCGGGCGGGGTCACGCCTGTAACGGCAACCGGATCACACAGCGCAAAACAACACCCGTCCCCAGGTGCCGATACGTCAACCCAAGTCAGCGCATCCTGTGTCGCCAGAAACGCCAGATCACCGCGCAGTCGTCCCGCTTTGGGAAGAAACGACACCATCGGCACCACCTGCCCCAAGGTCAGCAACGCCAGTCTTGGCCCCACCGCCGGCACCCGGCCTGACCGGATCAGATCCGCCAGCACTGAAATGGCCAGATGCGCGCCAGATGAATGGCCAACCACAAGCACCTCATCAACCTCATCGTTAAATGCGGCGGCGATCTGGTCGGTAAACTGTTGCAGGCGCACCTCGAGTATGGGTGGGTTTGCACCGCATTGATCGGCGGAAAATGCGTAGTCGTGCATCAAATAGTAGGCGAACAGTTTGTTGTCCCTGGCCTTGAACCAACGCAACACAACCACGACGACCACAAGCCAAAGCATATATTTGAGCAATACTGCGACACCGCCCACAGCAGCTGGGACTGAGTTTGCGCTTTGACCAATCGCCCACAGCATGCCATCGCGCGCTGTGGCCCCGATAATTGCCCCCATGATAACCGCGATGACCAGCTGCGACAGCAACATACCCACAGGATAAAGCGCGGCAATCACCGGTCCTTTGCGCATCCGCATGAGCCGCCGCAATGTCCCCGTGCGCAGATATAGCCACGCCGTTCGCAGCAGTTGCAGGTAGGTCGCGGGGATCGTTTGCGCCATGCCTCCGCGCACAATGTCGGACCAGACCAGCACATTAATACGGGTGGAAATATCATGTTGGTCAATATGTGCATCCACCGTCCAGCTGAATGTATCAGCCGCAGGCGTTGCTTTTACGACCAACTGGTAGCCGCTGATTTCGGCCTGCATGGCACCTTCGGTCCGGTAAAGCTCGCGGTAGCGGCGCGGATGGATCGGATCAAAGCCCGGGATATGAAACACCCTGCGTCGCCTGACACGCCTGCTTTGCTCGCTCATCGTTTTGACCTGTCTACGGCTACCCGCGCAACGTTAACTGATATCGGGCGGAAACATAAGACTTTAGCCAATATTTGCGAGCGCCGGAAACTGCTCAAGCAGCCAATAGCTGAATGCAGCAAACTGTCCGGTCAACATCATCAGGCCAACTGTCCATAAAAGCAGACCCGATGTCCGTTCAATCCGATCCATGTGGCGTTTCATCCAGCCCATCACGCCCTTGAGGCGCGGAAAGAATGCGGCGACCAGCAAAAATGGTATGCCCAGACCAAGTGCATAGGCGGCCAGCAGAACGGTGCCTCGCACGACATCCCCCTCTGATGCGGCAAGGCCCAGAATCGCGCCCAGAATCGGCCCAAGGCACGGGGTCCAGCCAAAGGCGAATGCCAAGCCAAGCACATAAGCGCCAAATGCAGAGCCGCCCTTATCACCTGCGTCCACCCGCATTTCGCGGTCCAGAAAGCGGATCCGAAACACCCCGACAAAATGCGCGCCAAGGATCATCACGGCAGCACCCGCAATCACGACAAACCAATCCTGAACCCGCAACAACATACGCCCCATACTGGAAAAGGCAAAGCCAAGCAGGATAAAGACGGTCGAAAGTCCAAGCACAAAGAACACGGCAGACAGGAACACTCGCCGCCGCGCCTGCGATGTTTTCTCCATTTCAGTGACAGACACACCGCCCATATAGGCCAGATAGGGCGGCACGATGGGCAGCACGCATGGGCTGAGGAATGATAAGAGCCCCGCCATCATAGCAACAACCATCGCGGGCAAAAGTGCTGCGTCAAAAATAATGCTGGTGTCGAACATGCCGGTCCCCTTTAGTAAGTACCTATGTCAGCTGACGTCGCAGGTCACGAGGGGTGATGTCACATCTTGGTGGACAAATTGAAACATCCCGCCTACCGATGGCGCATGACCTATCACGCTGATCTTGATGCAAAGGGGCTGCTGTGCCCCCTGCCCGTTCTGAAAGCCCGCAAGCGGCTTCAGGCGTTGGCGACAGGACAAGTTCTGCGGATGGTGGCGGATGATCCCGCAGCAATCATTGACGTGCCACATTTTTGCACTGAGGCTGGCCATGACCTGCTGGGTATCGAAGATAGCGGCGACGCGCAGATTTATTTGATCCGCAAAGCGTAATCAAAACATCATCGGACCGAAAAACTCCCTGATCAACGGTCCGGATGGCCAGTGGTTTGGTATCGCGCGACCTTGTGGCGGGGATCACAAACCGCGTCATGGGCGGCATATTTGCATATCGGGTGTCCAAAATGCAAGACGCTGCCCAAGGGGCAGCGTCACGTGGCTTGTTGATGGGTCCATCAGGATCAGCGACCCAACGACCACCAGCCTTTGCGCTTTGGCTTGCCCGCATCATGGTCAGCCACCGCAACTTCGGGCACAGGCTCTGGTGCAGCCTCTGGTGCAGGTGTCGGCTCCGGCTGCGTTTGTGCAACTGGCGCTTCGACCGCGACCTCGGCGGCTGGGGCTGCTTCTTCTGCAGCTTTCGGTTTGGCACGGCTGCGGCGCTTGGGCTTTGGTTTTTCCTCTGCCACTGGCTCCGCTTCGGCTGTTTCGTGGGCCACAGCCTCAACTGTCGACGCATCGGCAACCGGCTCTGCCTTTTTGCGAGTCCGTGTCCGTCTTTTCGGAGCGGGTTCCTCGCCAGCCATCTCTGTTGGTGCAGGTGCGGCCTCCGCTACCGCGCTCTCCTCAGAGACTTCGACAGCCTTTTTGGCACGTGTCCGGCGGCGCTTTGGCTTTTCCTCTGCGATCAGGGCATCGTCAGTGGTTTCCGGCTCGGCCTGCGCATCTGGCGCGGACTGCTCTGAGACAGTTTCAGCATCAGATGATGCGTCTGCACCGTCAGCTTGCTGATTTTCACCACCATTGGCGCCGCCCCGGCGCCGCCGACGCCGACGCCGCTTGCGCTTGGGCCGGTCCTCTGCGTCGCCATCCTCGGTCGGTTCTGCCGCTGTCGTGGTCTGGACCTGCGGCTCTTCTTCATCTTCGTCCGGCGTCTCGACGACCAGATCGTCTTCGTCGTCGTCATCCATCATGACTGTGGAGGTGACCACAGGTGCTGCATCGGGCACGACACGCGTGGCAGTCTTGAACTTTTCAATAGCAAAGTCCGGGGATACCAGCGTTGGATCACATTCGATGCGGACGGACATGCCGTAGCGCGCCTCGATGTCACCGATGTGTTCGCGTTTGCCGTTCATCAGGAAATTGGCAATGGCGATGGGCGCCTTGACCAGCGTTTCCTTGGTGCGACCGCGCACGCCTTCTTCTTCCAGCTGACGCAGGATGGCGAGGGCCACGTTGTCATCGGACCGCAACAGACCTGTGCCGTGGCAATGGGCGCACATCTGCGTTGTCGCCTCGAGCATGCCGGGGCGTAGACGCTGGCGGGACATTTCCATCAGACCAAAGCCCGAAATCCGACCCACCTGAATACGCGCGCGGTCGGTTTTCAGTTTATCCTTGAATCGCTTTTCCACGGCTGCGTTATTCTTGCGCTCGTCCATGTCGATGAAGTCGATCACAATCAAACCAGCCAGATCGCGCAGGCGCAATTGGCGGGCCACTTCGTCAGCCGCTTCCAGGTTGGTCTTGAGCGCGGTCTGCTCGATTGATCCTTCCTTGGTCGCACGGCCAGAGTTCACATCAATCGCGACAAGCGCCTCTGTGATCCCAATGACGATATAGCCGCCAGAAGGCAGTTGCACCGTCGGGTTGAACATGCCGCCAAGATAGCCTTCGACCTGATAACGGGCGAAAAGCGGCAGCTGTTCTTCGTAGAACTTAACGTTCTTGGCGTGTGACGGCATGATCATTTTCATGAAATCTTTGGCGATGCGGTAACCGCCCTCGCCTGCGACGATCACCTCGTCGATGTCCTTGGAGTAAAGATCACGGATCGAGCGTTTGATCAGGTCGCCTTCTTCGTAAATCTTGGCCGGTGCGATAGACTTCAACGTCAGTTCGCGAATTTGCTCCCACATCCGCTGCAAATATTCGTAATCGCGCTTGATCTCGGCTTTTGTGCGCTGGGACCCCGCAGTACGGATGATCAGACCTGCGCCCTCCGGCACGGTCATTTCACTGGCGATTTCCTTGAGCTTTTTGCGATCGGCAATATTGGTGATCTTGCGGCTGATACCGCCACCGCGCGCCGTATTGGGCATCAAGACGCAGTAGCGACCTGCCAGCGAAAGATATGTGGTCAGCGCAGCGCCCTTGTTGCCGCGTTCTTCCTTCACAACCTGAATAAGCAGGATTTGACGAACTTTGACAACTTCTTGAATCTTGTAACGCTTTGGGCGCGGCTTGCGGACCGGGCGCACCTCGTCGGTGTCATCCTCTTCGGCGACGCTTTCGATGCTGTCGTCTTTGTCATAAGCCTCGATCTGGGGCTGGTCGTCGTCGTCGTCGTCGTCGCCTTCGTCAGCGGCAGGCGTTTCGACAGGTGTTTCACCGACCAGCATCATGGGCGAGCTGCCCTCGTCATCATCGTCGGACAAGTCGATGGTTTCCATGCCAGCGATATCACCCGATGTATTTTCCTCGGGTGTTTCGGCATCAGTCGTGGCTATGGCATCGTTGCCTTCTGCGCCTGCGGCCTTGGACCTGGTGCGCGTGCGGCGCCGCTGGGGCTTTGGCTTTTCTTCCTCTTCATCCGCGTGCAAGCTTTCGGCATACGCCTTTTCCTCGGCGATCAGTGCTTCGCGGTCGGCGACCGGGATCTGATAGTAATCCGGGTGGATTTCCGAAAAAGCAAGGAACCCATGGCGGTTTCCGCCATAGTCAACAAACGCTGCCTGCAGCGATGGTTCGACCCGTGTTACCTTTGCAAGGTAGATGTTGCCAGCAACCTGGCGTTTAAATTGGCTTTCAAAATCAAACTCTTCGACCTTGTTGCCGTCGACCACAACAACGCGGGTTTCCTCCGCGTGGGTGGCATCTATAAGCATTTTCTTTGGCATGTTTTCCGTTCGCATGTGGCACGAGCAATGGCCCCGGCGGGGCGGCCGTCCGTGTGACATGTCTGATTAAGGCGATGTGCGCGCGGGCAGACACCGGGCCCCTTAGGGCCACTGCATCATTGCCTCTGTTTTGCGCGCGTTGCATCGCGTTTCTTCTCCGACCCCGGATCACATCCGCGGCCCATTCAAGGCCCGGTCCGTGTACGTTGTCACGGCCCAGGGCGTTCTTCTGGCTTTACAGCCAAATCAGCTACCGGAACGTCGAGGGCTACGCCGCATCTTTCACAGTAGAGAATTCTCCCGGGCGGCACCGTGCAACCAACGCACGAACACCCGTAACTCATACATAAGGGACACTTGGCACGTTGTACAAGTGGCCTCGTGCAACACGGCCCATTTCATCAATCAGACTACAGGTAATCCGACCGCTGCAACCCGTATTTCGCCATTTTCTCGTTCAGGGTCCGGCGCGGCAAACACAGCTCTTCCATGACCGATACAATCGAGCCTTTGTGGCGACGCATGGTGTTGTCGATCAACATCCGCTCAAACGCCTCGACAAATTCCTTGAGAGGCTTGCCCTCGGTTGTCATGGCAGGTTTCATTTCCTCAGTGTCCGCCATCAGCAGCGACGCAATCGACCCGCTGCCGCGCCGATTCTGCAGCACCGCGCGTTCAGCGACGTTAATCAGCTGGCGGACGTTGCCCGGCCAAGGGGCCTGCAAGAGCTGCGCCGCCTCTTGCGCGCTGACTTCGGGCGCGTCACAGCCATATTCATCGGCAAACTGTTCACCAAGGCGGGTGAAAAGTGTCAGAATGTCTTCGCCGCGCTGCCGCAGCGGCGGCACGGTGATCCGCAGGGCCGCAAGGCGATAGAACAGATCAGGGCGCAGGACGCTTTCGCAGGTCTTATCCTGCTCTTGCAAGTTGCAGATCGCCACGATCCGGGTCTCGGCGGGCGTGCCCTGATTATTGATCGCCGTCAGCAACCGCGCTTGCAAGGCATGGCTCAGCGCTTCGATATCCTCAAGCACAAGGGTGCCGCCGCGTGCCTCTTCGACCGCGGGGATCGGCTCATCGTCATGGGTGGGGCCAAAGATGCGCCGGGTCAGCGTGGCTTCGTCGAATGCCGAACAACTGAGCAGGACAAACTTCTTACTCGCACGGGCCCCGACGGCGTGCAGTGCATGGGCGACAAGGGTCTTGCCGGTCCCCGTCTCGCCCTCGATCAGGACATGGCCATCAGCTTGGCCCAGATCCAGAATATCCTCTTTGAGCCGCTCCATCGGGGCGGATTGTCCAATCAGCTTGCGAATAAGCGCGGAACCATCTGACAGTTCCTTGCGCAGCGCGCGGTTATCCAACGTCAGGCGGCGCGCCTGCGTGGCCTTTTTGGCCAGTTCGGTCATCCGGTCCGGGTTGAATGGTTTTTCCAGAAAATCAAACGCACCGATGCGCATCGCCTCGACGGCCATCGGCACATCGCCATGACCGGTAATCATAATTACCGGCAGGAAACTGTCGACGCCCTTCAGCTTTTTGAGGAACTGCATACCGTCCATGCCCGGCATTTTGATGTCGCTGACAACAATCCCCGGAAAGTCCGCCCCTAACACCTTGAGCGCATCTTCGGCAGAAGCATAGGTTTCGGTGTCGAAACCAGACAGCGCCAACCATTGGCTAATTGACTGACGCATGTCTTTTTCATCGTCAACGATTGCGATTTTCATAGCCTTGCTCATTGTCGTCGTCCTTACTCTGCCGCAGCAGCGTCTTGTTTCATTCGCGGCAATTGCACTTCAAAGATGGCACCACCCCCGGCCGCATGGCGCGCGGTCAGGCGTCCACCCAAATCGTTCACGATCCCCGATGATATCGCAAGCCCAAGACCCACACCATCACCCGGCTGCTTGGTCGTGTAAAACGGCTCGAACAATTCATCGAGGTCTTCGATCCCTTCGCCGTTGTCGCGCACCTGCAGGCTGATCGTGTCACCAGCAGCGAGCAAGATTTCGATCATGGGATTGTCCACGCCTTTGGTCGCATCCAACGCATTGCGCAGCAGGTTGATGATGACCTGTTCCAGACGCAACCTGTCGCCAAACATCATCACCGGTTCGTTTGGCAAGGTGCGAATGATATTGACCGCGCGCGTTTTCAACTGCGGCTCCATCATGGACAGCGCGGAGGACACGGCGGCCCGTGTATCAACGGGTTCAAAGGCATCGGCACCCTTGCGGGCGTATGATTTCAGTTGCCGGGTAATGGCCCCCATCCGTTCCAGCAAATCATCAATACGCTGAAACGACGACAGCGCTTCTTCGGGGCGTTTGCGTTGCAGCAACAGTCGGGCTCCGGCGAGATAGGTTTTCATCGCGGCCAATGGTTGATTCAACTCGTGACTGACAGCGGCTGACATCTCGCCCAAGGCTGCCAATTTCGATGATTGCGCGATCGTTTGCTCGGCCACTTCCAGAGTCTTTTCGACCTTTTCGCGCTCGGCGATTTCCCGCTGCAAGCGCCTGTTCAAGGCGCGCAATTCGGCGGATTCGCGCTGAAAAAATACCAGACGAGACGCGGCCTTGCGTGATGTGAGCCAAAACAGCCCCGCCAGAAGAATGGCGAATCCCATGACTTCGATTGCCAGAACGCCGTTAACCTTTTCGCGGACCGACGAATACGTGGTAAAGCTGACCATGCGCCACCCCTGATGCGGCACGCGGGCCTCGCGGCGCATTACCGCTTCGCCGCGCAAATATGCGTCGGCAGGCAGGGCAGCCCAGCCTTGTGTTGCCCGCAGCGCGCGCTCAATCGCGGATGGTGCGGATTGGCGTTGAAGCGCCTCATTCTCTTTGAGACCGCGCCAACGCGGCTCAGTTGCCATGATGATCGTGCCTTCGCTATCGGTCACGATCACGGCGTCTGACACGCCAGCCCAGCCGCGTTCCAGCCGGGGCACATCGACCTCGACCGTGATCACACCCAACATCTGACCCGCAGATTCGATCTTGCGCGAATAAACGAAATCAAAGGCCCCGCTCTCGTCGCGAAAGGTGCTGTAGATCGTCTGATTGTTGCGTTGTGCATTCACGAAATACGGCGCGGCACGGTGACTTTCGCCCAACCTGTTGCGGTCAGTCGCCGCCACAGACCGCCCGTCGCGGTCCAGCAGCATCAGCGACGCTGCGCCGATCTCATCTACAAATGATAATAGCAGTGCCGTCGAGAGCGAATAATCGTTATCTTCCAGCGCTTTTATCAAATCCGGATCACGCGCCAACAGTTGCGGCACGACGGAATTACGCTGTAGCTCACTCATCAAGTTGGTGATGTAAAGCGCTAGACGCACTTCGGAACGATTGC
Source organism: Yoonia sp. (assembly GCF_017854565.1). Lineage (GTDB taxonomy): Bacteria > Pseudomonadota > Alphaproteobacteria > Rhodobacterales > Rhodobacteraceae > Yoonia. The sequence continues at coordinate 12,199 of NZ_JAFMHJ010000038.1, read as the reverse complement.
GAATTGTGTCGGTAAAGCGCTGCGTCAGGAAATGATTACTGACGTAGATCACGATCACCGCAAACAGACAGATCGCAAGAATGGCAAGGCGCAGATACCATCTGCCCCGGCTTTTCGTTCCCATCTTGTCGCGCGCAACTGTCATAGGCCTAGCTTAGGCTCGGGCACAACGTCGGACAAGCCAACAAGATCAGCTAAGCGCCAGTTGCCCAACAAGCCCGCGAAAGAGCGCCCGCCCGTCGGTGCCACCGTGACCGGCATCCACGGCTCGTTCGGGATGGGGCATCATCCCCAGAACCCGTCGGTTTGCAGACACGACACCGGCAATATCGGCAACCGACCCGTTCGGGTTCGTCACATACCGAAATGCAACCCGGTCCTCGGCTTCAAGCAGTGCCAGCGTGTCAGGGTCGACTGTGTAATTTCCGTCATGATGCGCGACCGGCAAGCGAATGATATCGCCTGCATTGTAGCCTTCGGTAAACGCAGTGTCTGAAGTTTCCACTTTGAGATCAACGGTCTTGCAGATGAACTTAAGATTTGAGTTGCGCATCAGCGCGCCGGGCAAAAGCCCGGTTTCGGTCAGTACCTGAAAGCCGTTGCAGACGCCCAGCACATAACCACCCCGGTCGGCATGGGCCACGACAGCCTTGCAGATCGGCGATTTTGCGGCGATTGCACCGCAGCGCAGATAGTCACCGAACGAGAAACCGCCGGGGATCGCCACAAGGTCGACGCCATCGGGCAATGCCGCGTCTTTGTGCCAGACCATACTGACATCAGCGCCAGCCGCCGCAAGCGCCACGGCCATGTCGCGGTCACAGTTCGATCCGGGGAAAACGATGACAGCGGCGCGCATTATAGAACCTCGACCCGGTAGCTTTCGATCACCGTATTGGCGAGCAGTTTGTCGCACATGTCGTTGATCGTCGATTCGGACGTTCCATCCGCCAGATCCAGTTCGATCACCTTACCCTGACGGACGCCGGCAACGCCCTCAAATCCCAACGAACCAAGAGCGTGGCGCACGGCCTCGCCCTGTGGGTCCAAAACCCCGTTTTTCAGCATCACATGCACACGAGCCTTCATTTCAGCGCCTCTTTCTTCGTCATCTGGCCAAATACAGTCAAAATTTGGCGTTAGTTTATCAGTGTTGGTTTTGGCCGATGCGTCACATTCGACGGCATCACACCAAGGCGCTTTGCCACTTCTGTATAGGCATCTGTCAAATTGCCCAGATCGCGGCGGAACACGTCCTTGTCCAGCTTGCGACCGGTTTCGATATCCCACAAACGGCAGCTGTCCGGGCTAATCTCATCGGCAAGCATCAGGCGCGGGAATTCATTGTCCCAAACGCGGCCAACTTCAATTTTGAAATCAACAAGCTTGATGCCCACGCCATACATCACACCGGACATCCAGTCGTTCACACGCAACGCAAGGCTGACGATATCATCCATGTCCTGCTGCGACGCCCAGCCAAAAGCGATGATGTATTCCTCGGGCACCAGCGGATCACCCAGCGCATCGTCCTTGTACGAAAACTCGACAATCGGGCGCGGCAACGGCGTGCCCTCTTCCATGCCCAGACGCTTGGCCATGGAACCGGCAGCAAAGTTGCGCACAATGACCTCGAGCGGAATAATCTCGACTTGGCGGATCAATTGCTCGCGCATGTTCAGACGTTTGATGAAATGCGTGGGGACGCCGATCTGGGTTAAACCAGTCATGAAAAACTCGGACAGGCGGTTGTTCAACACGCCCTTGCCTTCGATCACGGCCTTCTTTTCAGCATTGAATGCCGTCGCATCATCCTTGAAATACTGGACCAGCGTACCCGGTTCAGGACCTTCATACAGGATCTTTGCCTTGCCTTCGTAAATTTTTTTACGGCGTGCCATGATCACCCCTTAACCCATGCGCAAACCCGCCCTGGGCTGCGTCACATGCGGGTCATAGTGCAAGCCCCCCTTGCGGGCAAGGACTAGCGAAGGCATATCATGTATAACGATACAGCAAACCACGAGGTCCGCCCATGAATACCTTTACAGACCGCGAACATGCCTTCGAAGCAAAATTCGCACATGACGCCGATATGCAGTTCCGCGCCGAGGCGCGACGCAACAAATTGCTGGGCCTTTGGGCCGCGGCATTGCTGGGTAAAAGCGACGCTGATGCCGCAGCATATGCCGCAGAGGTCGTAAAAGCCGACATGGACGAACCCGGCGAAGAAGACGTCTACCGCAAGGTTTCGGGTGATCTGGGCGACAAAGCAGACGAAATCACGATCCGCACGCAGATGGCGACCCTGATGGCAGAGGCGAAGTCGCAATTGCTCAACGAAGTCTGATTAGCCATAATTTTTCAATATTTTAACGGCGTCTCAGTACCTCTGGGACGCCGTTATGCTTGGCCCGGCAACGGGTTTCTAACCGGCAGTTCACACCACGCTATTAGCAGGGTCGTGACCTATGCCGGAGTTATCGTGATCTATCCGTTTTCCAGCCGTTCACGTCCCTCATTCGGGCCATCGTTTCAGCGCAGTCTGCCGGTTGCGGTCGTGTTGATTTGCGGCTCGCTGCTGTGGCAACGCGTCACGCTCATGGACATCGGAACAGCGATGACACAGGTGACCGCATGTGGCGATCTCGCCTTTGCAGGTGCGTTGGCCGCTCATGTGATCGCGCGCGGTGTGGGTCTGATTTCGAATACGTCCGGCGGTTGCGGGGGCGACGCAGGCCCCGCGCACGGCCACCGACGGACCGGCGACATGGGTGGCCACCTGTGGCTGATCGGTAGTTTGCCATTGGTCTGCACAACGCTGGGGCCGGTGCCGCGTTTGGCGATGGGTCCCGTGAGATCAGCGTACTTCGCAAGTATTCCTTGCTGCGCGGCAAAATTCCCGCACTTTACAACTGTGATCGGCGCATGGCCAAACAGGCGCGTGCGGCTGACTGGTACGTCAAACGCACCTCTCTGGATTGCACGCGATCATGCGGCGCCAACGCGGGGTGGTTTTTGGAGTTCAGGATTGGTGATCGCTGTCGCCATCCACCGCCCGATCACGAATGCACCCTGCACATTGGCGCAAATGTTGAAAACATTCGGCCGAAAGCCCGCGAAAAAGCGCTTTGCAATTGAAGTCAACGGCCAGACATGAGATGCGAATGACAGCAAAATCCGGGGCCAGTTCAGATCATGACAAACGCACTTTCCACGCTTCTTGAAACCCGCGACTGGCTGATGGCCGATGGCGCGACGGGGACTAATCTGTTCAACATGGGGCTGATGTCCGGTGATGCGCCTGAAATGTGGAATGTGGAAGAAACGGCAAAGATTACAGCGCTTTACAAGGGTGCAGCCGATGCCGGCAGTGATATTTTCCTGACCAATAGCTTTGGCGCCAACGCATCGCGGCTTAAGCTACATGGGGCGCAAGGCCGTGTGCATGAACTGAACAAAGCGGCCGCCGAGCTGGGCCGCGAGGTTGCCGATGCGTCGGGCCGGACGGTTGTCGTGGCAGGATCGGTCGGGCCTACCGGCGAAATCATGTCACCAATGGGGACCCTGACGCATGCACGCGCGGTCGAGATGTTTCACGAACAAGCCGAAGGGCTCAAGGCTGGTGGCGCCGATGTCTTATGGGTCGAAACCATCAGCGCGGCAGAGGAATTTCGCGCGGCGGCCGAGGCATTTGCCCTGGCGGATATGCCTTGGTGTGGCACGATGAGTTTCGACACCGCAGGCCGTACAATGATGGGTTTGACGTCGGCTGAGATGGTCAAGACGGTGACTAAGATCGCCAACCAACCCATTGCTTTTGGGGCAAATTGTGGCGTTGGGGCCTCTGATTTGCTGCGCACTGTCCTGGGCTTTGCCGCCGCCGGTCCAACGGCCCCGATCATCGCCAAAGGCAACGCTGGCATTCCGAAATATCACGATGGCCACATCCATTACGATGGCACCCCCGAGCTGATGGCGGACTACGCCGTGCTGGCCCGCGATTGCGGTGCCACAATTATTGGCGGTTGCTGCGGGACCACGCCGGAACACCTGCGCGCGATGCGCGACGCACTGGAAACCCGGCCAAAGGGCCCGCGTCCGACGTTGGACGCGATCACCGAAGTGCTGGGTGGATTTTCGTCGGCGTCGGACGGGACTGATGGCGCGGGACCGGTGGCCGCGCCGCGCCGGGGCCGCCGCCGCCGGCCCTGACAAGTTAACGCACCGCGCATGGGCGTGCGGCGTGATCGGCTGAGCGACGGTTAACGCCCATAAAAATGGGCGTTTCGCGGTGACATCTTGGGTAAAGAGCACGTACAGAAGCTGTATGTACGTCTTTACGCGGGCGGCCCGATGAACGCCGCGTGCGCGAAGACAGATGAATATCCACTAAGGTTTAGAGAAACGAAAGCTGATCGCCGCGCTGCGGTGGCCGGGAAAACAGGTCTGTGCGCAAGGCGGGCAAAGATCGGTCGAGCCCCAATTTGCGCGTAGCTAGTTTGAACCGCTGCTGGATCATCGCGGCCCACGGCCCCTGCCCGACCATCCGCGTGCCAAAATGCGGATCGTAATCTTGGCCGCCGTGCAATTCGCGCACCCGGCCCATCACGCGGGCAGCACGGTCAGGGTAGGCCGCCTGCAACCAGTCGCGAAACAGCACCGAAACCTCGCGCGGCAAGCGCAGCACGATCGAGGACGCGGCAACCGCGCCTGCGGCATGGGCTGCGGTCAGAATCGCCTCGAGCTCGTGATCGGTCAGCGCGGGCACCACGGGCGCGACCATGACACGAACCGGGATACCCGCATCGGTCAGGCGCCGGATCGTGCGCAGGCGGGCGGCGGGCGACGGGACCCGCGGCTCCATCGCGCGGGAGGTTTTCGGGTCAAGCGTGGTGATTGACACGCCCACGCGCACAAGCCCTCTGGCCGCCATATCACCGAGGATATCGGTATCGCGTTCGATCAAGGTCCCCTTGGTGACGATGGCGACGGGGTGATTGAAGTCGCGCAGCACCGCAAGAATGGCGCGCATGATTTCGCGTGTCTTTTCGATCGGTTGATAGGGGTCGGTGTTGGTGCCGATGGCAATGGTAGCGGGGATGTAGCGGGGGTTTGACAGTTCCTTGCGCAGCAGCGCAGGTGCGTTGGGACGCGCGACAAGCTGGGTTTCGAAATCAAGCCCCGGCGACAGGCCCAGATATGCGTGGCTGGGCCGGGCAAAGCAGTAGATGCAGCCATGTTCACAGCCACGGTAGGGATTGATCGTGCGGTCAAAGGACAAATCGGGCGATTTGTTGCGGCTGATCACGGTGCGCGCGATCTCGTCCCGGACGTGGGTGCGCAGGACGGGCAAATCAGGGTCCTGATACCAGCCATCGTCAACCGCCTGCGCGGAAAACCGATCAAACCGGACCTGCGGGTTCGATGTGGCAGCCCGCCCCGGCGTGCGGTGGTTTTTTTGCGTCAGATCGTTGCCCATGCGCAATATTAGAACATACCATGAACACTAGCAAGCACGGGTCGGTCCCAATGGCGCGAATGTCGCAATTCATCGGGTGGCCAAATCAATAAAGGCGCATTAGGTAATAACAAACGCATAGAGGTGCAAAATGTCCGACGAAGACCATGACATCATCCTGTCCGAACTGAATGACGAAGATCTGGTCGCACAAATGTTCGACGACCTTTATGACGGCATGAAGGAAGAGATCGAAGAGGGTGTGAACATCCTGATCGCGCGCGGTTGGCCGCCTTACCGGGTTCTGACCGAGGCTCTTGTCGGGGGGATGACCATTGTCGGGCATGACTTCCGCGACGGTATCTTGTTTGTGCCAGAGGTATTGCTGGCCGCCAATGCGATGAAGGGTGGCATGTTCATTCTGAAGCCGTTGCTGATTGCGACCGGCGCACCGCGTGTGGGCAAGATGGTGATCGGCACCGTCAAAGGCGACATTCATGACATCGGCAAGAACCTTGTGGGGATGATGATGGAAGGCGCCGGGTTCGAGGTGGTCGATCTGGGGATCAACAATGCCGTGGACGCGTATATTGACGCGCTTTTGGCGGAGGATGCCGATATTCTGGGAATGTCGGCCCTGCTGACCACGACGATGCCTTATATGAAGGTCGTGATCGACACGATGATCGAAAAGGGCATTCGCGATGATTATATCGTGATGGTCGGTGGCGCCCCGTTGAACGAAGAATTCGGCAAGGCGATTGGCGCCGATGCCTATTGCCGCGATGCAGCGGTTGCGGTGGAAACGGCCAAGACGCTGATTGCGCGCAAGCACAATCAGGGGGCGGCGCACGCCTGATACCCCCGCGTGTCAGGCGGTGGCGCTGTTTTTGAGTTTCAAAAGGAGACGGCTATGCCGCTTGATAAACTTGTTCTTATTCTGGTCTGTGTCATTGCCGCCGCAGGCGTTACCATTTGGCTGGCGATGACGCTGGCGGTGACGTCGCAACTGCCCACATTTGCGGGTGCCGCCGTGCTGAGTGTGGCAGCTCTCTGTGCTTATGTGGCTTGGCGGGTGATTTCGGAGCGGGTCAACAACAAGGATGACGACCATTATGACAGCTTCAGGAACTGACCTGCTGATCTGCACCACCGAGGCCGTGGCGGGCCGTGAGGTTTTGCAGACCTTGGGTCTTGTGCGCGGGGCCACGGTACGGGCCAAGCATATCGGCACGGATATTGTGGCCAGCCTGCGCAATTTGGTCGGTGGCGAAATGACCGGATATTCGTCGCTGTTGGCGGGCGCACGCGAACAGGCGCTGGACCGGATGATCGACGAGGCGCGCGGCCTTGGCGCCAATGCCGTGATCGGGTTTCGGATGGAAACATCGGCCATCATGAATGGTGCGTCCGAAATCGTGGCCTATGGCACGGCCGTAAGGCTGTCGTGACCAGTGATACGGCATTAACGACGCAGGGGCTGGCAGCCAAGGGCGCCGGGTCTGTTTTATTGATTGCCTGCGGGGCGTTGGCGCGCGAAATTCTGGCGCTGAAGGCGGCAAACCGATGGGATCATCTGGACCTGCAGTGCCTGCCTGCGATCTTGCACAACAGCCCCGCGCGTATTGTTCCCGCCGTGCGGGACGCCGTCGCAAAGCACCGCGATGCCTATGATGATATTTTTGTGGTCTATGCCGATTGCGGCACGGGCGGGTTGTTGCAGGCTGCCTGTGCGCAGATGGGCGTGCAGATGGTGGCCGGGCCGCACTGCTATGCGTTCTTTGAAGGGGTTGATGCCTTCGCGGCCCGCGACGAGATCACGGCGTTTTATCTGACGGATTTTCTGGTTCGCCAGTTTGATGCCTTTGTCTGGGGGCCGCTGGGGTTGGACCGTCACCCAGAACTGCGGGATATGTATTTCGGCAATTATGAAAAGCTGGTCTATCAGGCGCAGACCGATGATGCGGACCTGACGGCAAAGGCACGCGATTGCGCGGCGCGCCTGGGGCTGGCATTCGAGCGGCGCTTTACCGGCTATGGCGAACTGGAAACGGCGCTGGCGACCGTTTAGGCAGCGGCGGCGGCGGTCTGCTGAATGCGTTCAACCATGGCGCGCAGGCCGTTCGAGCGTTGGGCCGACAGATGATCGTTCAGGCCAAGACGGCCAAGTTCGGCAGCTGCATCAATTTTCCCGATGTCACCAACGGGTTGATTGTTGTAGAGCGCGACCAGAACCGCGATCAGACCGCGCACGATCATCGCATCGCTATCACCGTGAAAGGTGAACATGCCGCTGCGGATTTGCGGCACGAGCCAGACCTGGCTTGCACAGCCATTCACCTTGGTCGCAGGCACGCGCAGCGCGTCCTCGAGCGGGTCCATCGCCTTGCCCATGTCGATCACATGACGATAGCGGTCTTCCCAATCGTCAAGGAATTCAAAGGTTTCGACAAGTTCTTCGAAATCAGGGTTTGCCATATCTGCGCCTTTTGTTGCGCAACATGATGTAGGGCCGACAGGCCGTGACGTCCACCTTAAAGGGCAACAATCACAACCTTCTGGCCCTTCACGGCCAAGCCGACCTGCCCTTCGCAAAGCAACAGCGCGTCTTTGCCGAACACCTCGCGGCGCCACCCCGTGAGCGCGGGTACATCGCGTTCCCCGGCGGCCAGCGCATCGAGATCCGCAGATGAGGCGATAAGTTTCTGCGCCACACCTTCGTTGTCGGTCGTCGCCTTGAGCAGCACACGCAGCAAATCGGCAAGTGCTGGGTTCACCTGCAGCTTGATCATGGATTTGTCGGGCTTTGGCAGTTGATCGGCCGGCAATGCCAAACCGGCCTTCACGCTGTCGATGATGCCTTGGGCGATTTCGCCCTTGCGGGCCTCGCGGAGCAACAACCGGGAGCGGCCCAAGTCCTGTTCGTTTTGCGGTTTGGTCGAGGCAATTTCAACCAGCGCGTCATCCTTGTAGACCCGGCTGCGCGGTACATCGCGTGTCTGCGCATAGGTTTCGCGAAAGCGCGCCAGTTCCCGCACGATGGCAAGAAACCGCCCCGTTTGGGTCCGGGTTTTCACCCGTTTCCATGCATCGGCTGGATCGGATTGGTAGGTGGCGGGGTCCTTGAGCACGGCCATTTCCTCGGCCACCCATTTCTTGCGACCGGATTTGTCCAGACGGGCCGACAGGTATTCATAAACGTCCCGCAGGTGCGTCACATCGGCAAGCGCATAGGTCATCTGCGCGTCGGTGAGGGGTCGGCGTGACCAATCGGTAAAGCGGGACGATTTATCGACCTCGGCCTTGACGATTTTACGCACGAGCGTTTCGTAGCCGACCTGTTCGCCAAAGCCGCAGACCATCGCAGCGACCTGGGTATCAAACAGGGGTTCGGGGATCACGCCCGCATCGACGTGAAAAATTTCAAGGTCCTGGCGCGCGGCATGGAACACTTTGACGACGCCGACATCGCGAAACAGGTCATAGAGCGGTTCAAGCGACAGGCCGTCGGCCAAAGGATCGACCAGCACGGCATCTTCGCCAGCGTCGTCTTGATAGGCCAGCTGCACCAGACACAGCTTGGAATAATAGGTTCGTTCGCGCAGAAATTCAGTATCGACAGTGACGTAGGGGCGTTTCGCAGCTTCTACACAAAATGCGGCCAGGGCATCGGTCGTGGTGATTTTTTTCATTATTATTCCGTTGGTCTTGGCGGGGTCCGCACCCAATCGCTGGTCATTGATAGGCGATCAGTTCCGCGAATGGAAGACAAACGGTTGCTTAAATCGCAGGCAGTGTCACCGGGCTGCGATCACCCCCAGCATAGCGGCGCAGGACCGCCGGATAAAGCGCGTGTTCCAGCGGCAAGAGGCGTGCGGCCAGCGTTTCGGCGGTGTCATCGGGCGTGATTGTCAGCCGTGCCTGACCAAGGATCGGGCCGCCGTCCAGTTCGGCTGTCACCTCGTGGACGCTGCAGCCGTGTTCGGTATCGCCTGCGGCAAGGGCCCGCGCGTGCGTGTGCAACCCTTTGTATTTGGGCAGCAGGGAGGGATGGATATTCAGCATCCGCCCGGCCCATTTCCCGGTGAATTCCGGTGTCAGAATCCGCATGAAACCCGCAAGGCAGATGATATCGGGCCTGACGTTTTCAAGCGCCCGTTGCAGCGCGGCCTCGAACCCGGCGCGATCTGTACCAAAGGGTTTGTGATCGACGAAAAATGTCGGGACCCCCAGTTCACGCGCCTTGGCCAATCCGCCTGCGTGCGGGTCATTCGACATGACCAGAACGGGCCGCGCGGGGTGGTCGCCGGTCATGGAATTGACCAGCGCCACCATATTGGAGCCGCCGCCCGAGATCAGTATCGCAACCCGTTTCGTCAAAGCAGGCGACCACTGTATTGGACGCCCGCGCCAGAGGTCACTGTGCCCAGTTGGTACACGGTTTCACCCGCATCGGTGAGCTGTGTTGTCAGCGCTGCGGCTTCGCCCGCAGCGACGGACAGCACCATGCCGATGCCAGCGTTAAAGGTTTTCAGCAACTCGGTTTCGGCCATGCCGCCGGTTTCGGCCAACCAGCGAAACACCGGTGGCAAGGTCCATGCGGTCAGGTCGATCTGCGCGCCAAGCCCATCGGGCAAGACACGCGGCAGGTTTTCCGTGAGGCCGCCCCCGGTAATATGCGCCAGCGCATGCACGCCCCCTGCCCTGACCGCAGCCAGCGCCGGTTTCACGTAAAGCCGCGTCGGTGCCAGCAGCGCCGCGCCAAGTGTATCATCCGCAAAGGGCGCCGCGTCGGCCCAGGATAACCCCGACAATTCAACAACGCGCCGCACCAGCGAATAGCCGTTGGAATGCACACCGTCAGACGCCAGACCCAACAGCACATCGCCTTCGGCCACATCCGCAGGCAGGTCCGCGCCGCGTTCCATCGCCCCCACCGCAAACCCGGCCAGATCAAAATCACCGGCGTGATACATCCCCGGCATTTCAGCCGTTTCACCACCGATCAGCGCACAGCCGGACGCCGCGCAACCGGCAGCGATACCTTCGATGATCCGTGTCGCCTGATCCAGCTCGAGCTTTCCCGTGGCGAAATAATCGAGGAAAAACAATGGCTCTGCACCTTGGCACACCAGATCGTTGACGCACATCGCCACCAGATCAATACCGATGGTGTCCACGTTGCCGGTGTCGATGGCGATCCGCAGCTTGGTGCCGACGCCATCGGTGGCTGCGACCAGGATCGGGTCGGTGTAACCCGCCGCCTTCAGATCGAACAGCGCGCCAAAGCCACCAAGCCCGGCCATCACACCGGGGCGCGTGGTCCGTTTGGCGGCAGGTTTGATCCGTTCAACCAGCGTATTTCCAGCGTCGATATCAACCCCGGCATCTGCATAGGTCAGGCCATTTTTTATCATCGGGACACCCCATCTGTCAGTTGGAAATGGCGATAGCGGATGCATCGGCGCGACGCAACGGCATGCGCGCCGGTCGAGTCAAATAAAGTCAATTCTGTTGAGGCTATGTTAATATTTGCAGCGCATGAAGGGGATGAGAAGAAAGCGCCCTCCTCACGTTCTTTCGGGTCTCGCTGGTCTTTGGGGCGGTCGGCGTGTGGTTATCGGTTCACCGCAAACGTCGCCGCCTTATTTCCTATCATTCGATCTTGACCCGCCCCGCAGGTCTGATACCTGAGTAAACGTGGAGGGCCTGTAGCTCAACTGGTTAGAGCAGAGCGCTCATAACGCTTTGGTTGGGGGTTCGAGTCCCTCCGGGCCTACCAAACTCTTTGCGCATCGTGTGCCAATTGGGCATAAGTGTGCAAATCGTAGTCACTTGGTGCAAATGACTGTCAAGAGGTTTCATGTCGCCGTGGGGTGCCAATGGATTTTTTTTCGCATAACGCATTGGTTGTAAGAGGAACTTTCCAGCGCATAACAAGGAAGCTGCACTTCATTGATGGCGCAGCTGACGTCGGGCATCCAAACGCCGTCTTTTGGACAAGAGACGGCGTTTGCGCGTGACTGGACTTGTCACGCTTACGTTCCGGTCTCTCAACTCATTTACGCAGCCTTTCGTTCGAAGGCCAAGGGGCTTTTGCCACCTAGCGATGAGTGACGGCGGCGTGGATTATAAAATCCGTTGATATACTGGAATATCGCGCCTTCTGCCTGACGACGTGTGTCCCGTTTGTTGCGCCAGATCAGCTCAGCTTTTATGGATTTGAAGAACGTTTCCACCATGGAATTATCGTAGCAATTTCCTTTTCCGCTCATCGATACTTTGAATCCACGCTTCGAAAGACGCTTCTGATAGTCATGTGAACAGTATTGCGACCCACGATCCGTATGATGAATGCAGCCCTTCGGTGGTTGCCGTAGGGCCACCGCCATATCCAGGGCTCGGATCGCCAAGTCGCGTTTCATCCGGTTGCTGTACCACTGCCCGGCAGTGCATTGCGCAGCAATGTCACGAGAGGGGGCCCAACCAATGATGCGCCGGGAATACAGATCGAGGATGACGGCCAGATACAACCACCCTTCACTGGTCCAGATGTAGCTGATGTCGCCAGCCCATTTTTGGTTCGGACCATCCGCAGAGAAATCCTGATCCAGTAGATTGGGTGCAATGTTGAACGTGTGGTTGCTGTCAGTCGTGGCCTTGTATTTTTGGGTTCTGATGATCTTGATGTCGTTCTCACGCATCAAACGACCTACGCGCCGGTGTCCGACCTTCAGT
>NZ_JAFMHJ010000037.1 GCF_017854565.1 Yoonia sp. | reverse complement strand
AGGGCACAAGATTTACCCCTATCTGCTCCGGAAACTGTCCATCACCCGCCCCAATCAGGTCTGGGCGATGGACATCACTACACCCCCCGTCTCGGCAGATTTGCTTTGCAAATCGCCTGCCGGGCAATGGATGGCGCGCGGGTTCATCTATCTCGCGGCTGTGCTGGATTGGTTCACCCGGCGCGTTCTGGCATGGCGGGTGTCGATCACGATGGAGGCTGATTTTTGCATGGAAGCTGTGGAGGAGGCGCTGGCGAAACACGGCACGCCCGAGATATTCAACACCGATCAGGGCAGCCAGTTCACCGCGACCGACTTCATCAAGGTGTTGGCCGCCCGTGAGATAAAGATCAGCATGGATGGCAAGGGGGCTTGGCGCGACAATGTCTTCGTCGAGCGTTTATGGCGGAGCATAAAATACGAGGAGGTCTACCTGCGGGCCTATGCCAGCGTGTCTGAGGCCCGCGCCGGGATTGGCCAGTTCTGACCTTCTACAACAGCCGACGGCCACATTCATCGCTTGACGGCAGAACCCCCGATCAGGCCTACTTCAACCAGCCTATGCCCGAAGCGGTAGCGGCGTAACCAAGGCGGTAATCCACTTGGAAAACGCCAGAGACCTGTTCAAACAAACCGAACCACTTCTGCGCCCGATTCAGGCCTCCAGACCGATCCTCCAAATGCGGCGCAGTTCCGAAACGCAGGTTTGTGATATGGCAAAATACCGGGCGATTTCGCAATCACTCAACCCAAGATCAACAAAAACCATGAGCGCCGTTTTTGGAGTCGGGCCAAGGGCCTGCACAGAATCCCACAACGCACGCGGAATGGCCCTGCGCCGCAACCTTGGCCGGGATTGCGACGCCGGTTGATCCGATGTTAGCTTTTTCATGTGCGTTTCGTGCCATTCATGCATTGCAAGCCCCCTGGCAAGTAAGTGTCAGCGCAGAAAAGATACCAGACACATCATCTGACCGGTTGCTGTCTTGATTGACGTGGATCAATTGCTGCATATTCTTCCAATAGCGCGGCGGGGTTCTGCTGATGCTTGATTGCGTTTACGGCGTCTGTCTGACAAATAATCGCCGATAGGGACCATCATTTGCGATCAGCACATCATGTGTGCCACTGGCAACAATATACCCAGCGTCCATCACGATAATCTGGTCTGCGTCGCGAATCGTGCTGAGACGATGCGAGATCACAATACTGGTCCGCTGCGCGAACATCTGTTGCAGATTGCTTGTGATCTCGGCCTCATTGTTTGAATCCAATGCGCTCGTGGCCTCGTCAAAAATCAGGATCTCAGGATCGGAGTACAAGGCACGCGCGATCAGGACCCGCTGTTTTTGGCCCGCACTTAGTTGCCAACCACCGCGGCCGATGCTGGTTTCAATGCCTTGGGTCAAGGTCGGCAAAAACGCATCTACATTTGCCACGTCCAGCACACGAGCCAGTTGGACGCGGTCCGGGGTGTCATGGCTGAGTGTGATGTTGTAGCCAAGCGACGCATTGAAGATCATGCCATCCTGAAACACCTGCCCAATCCGCTCGCGCCAGATTTGCGGCGCCACCTGCGACAAATCAATGTCGCCATAGCGGATAACCCCATCCGTCGGTTCGTGGAATTTTGCGAGCAGCTTGATCAACGTGGACTTTCCGGCCCCACTCGCCCCCACGATAGCGGTCTTTTTGCCTGCGGGTATGGTAAACGTCAGATCGGTCAGCACGTTTTGGGGATGCATTGGATTGTACCGAAACCCAACGTGATCAAATCGCAAATCCTGCGCCGCAAGCGCATCAAGCCGTGCATCTGCCGGGGCATTTTCCGGCTCTGCGCTTTCTTCTTGCAGTGCATCCAACCGGTTCAAGCTTAACAATGCGTCTTGCACAGACTGAAAGAATGGAACCATCTGCGACAGTGGCCCACGCATCTGGCCCAGAATGAACAGGATCGCAACAAAAACCCCCAGCGACGCATCGCCCACAATGACCAGACGCCCTGCAATCATCAAGGCAATGATCTCTCCTGCTTCCATCAAAAGAAGGGCGCCGATGCTTTGCATCTCGTCCAGACGGGCGGCACGATAGGTGCTCTCAAAACGCCGCCGCAGAAGCGATTGATAAAACCGGGTCTTCTGTCGCGTCCTGCCGAACGCCTTCAGGTCACGCACCGCCGATATGATCTCAACAGCGTTGTCCTGCACGATCCCTTCCAGCTCAAACTGTTGCAGGTCGAATTTGCGCCGCCGTTTGCCAATTGCGACAATCCACACGAGCGTGACGCCCGCAAATGCAACCACACAGGTCAGAACCATCATGCTGTAGGTGCCCAGCATTACAGCGAAGACAAGGAACGTCAGAAGCGAGAAGAACGTTGGCAATGACTGAGTCGTCAAGAACCGCTCAATCCTGTGGTGATCGTTCTGACGTTGCAGCAAATCGCCCAGACTGCGCCGCTCGAAGAAATCCATCTTGAGCTGTAGCAACTGCCGCATGAAACGGTGCACTATCTCGAGGCTGATTTTGGCCCCAAGCTTCAGCAAAAGCAGGTCACGCAGACCCCCGACCACGTTCCGGCTTAGTGAAAGGACCAGATAGCCGATCAGCAAAAGCTGCAAAAGACCTGGATTTTGCCCGCCAACGCCATCGTCGATCACACGCTGCATAATTAATGGCAGCGCCACGGCAATCGCCATTAACAAGGGAAAGACAATAAGAACAGTCAGCGCCGCGCGCCGATTTTCACGCAGGATCGGCCAAAGCGGGGCAAAGTGGGCAGTGCGAACAGTCATCGGGCCCCGATGCGTCGCGAACGTCTGTCCCGGCGCCACCATCAGCACCGCGCCTTCGGTGGCAAGCCGATCTGTCTTGACCTCACCAAACATCTTTTGGCCCAGCCAACGATCATGAAAATCCTGCCGCTTGTAGGTGACAAAACCCAATTCAGGGTCAGCGACGCGCACCGTGCTGCGTGTCACTGCCACGACAACAACAAAATGCTCTTGCAGCCAATGCGCGATCAACGGCAGCGGTAGGGTATCAAGCTGATCAGGCGTCACCCGCGCAGCTTGCGTGGCCATGCCCAGCCGATCCGCAGCGCGGGCAAGCCCCGCCATTGATACCCCGTCAATCGTCAGATCACAAAGAATACGCATCTGCGCTGTGGAAATATAACCACCATGAAAGCGGTGGATCATCTGCAAACATGATGGTCCGCAGTCCTTTGAGTCATGCTGGTATATCAGGGAAAACGCACGGGTCATGGATGTCTCGTGTGGGGATCATCTGTAAACAGCGGTGTCGGTGATGCGCGATCAGCTTGCGTTGCAAAATTATGTAGAACGTCAAAATCCCAACCATGTGCCCGCCACAGATGTGCGGACGCAATCGCGCCAAACGCATAGGAGGACAATTGCGGCGGTCGGTATCCGGGCAGGCCACCACCGCCTGCAGCCACAAAATCCGCAATCAGCGCGGCGGGCAAGGCGTCCGCAAGGGCGGCGCGCAAGATATGTTGGTCGCGTCGATAATCGCGCAAGGCCACTGCGACCTCTGCATCGCGCTTCGCGGCAACCCATGCTGCGGCAGCCGGATTGACGTCGCACAGAAACGCATGGCAGTGCCGTTCGAACGACAGCGGGATAATCTCGTCTATATCGGATGTGATCGGGGCCAGAACCGTCCCGTGTTTTTGCGCGGTCATCTGATGATAACTATGCCCAATATGATGAGCCAGTTGGATCAGGTCGTTGTAACTGCCGGTCAAGGGAACATGGATCAGCGGCAGCCCGCCATAGGTCGGCACGATTGAAAAGGCAAAACCGGCGGTGCTGGCTGTCGTGAGATTAATCCGGTCATCTGCAACCATATCCGCAACGAATGACATGATCGCGGGCATATTGAATATTTGAGTGATCAGCGGCAACAGCGGCGCATCCAACGCGACAGTGTCGGCATCGGACACATTGATGTCGGGCATAGCGAGCAGGGCGGCGTTCACCTTTGGCGCAAGGCCAAGGCTCCCGGCCACCAAGGCGCTCTTTTGTCCGTCTGACAGGTCACGCAGGTAGGTGGACAATGTTGCGGCATATGCCGTCGGATCATCTAAACCAATCCGGGGAATTGCCGGCAGATAAACTGGCGCATTTTGATGCAATGTCTGCCAGCGCCGCAATCGGTCAGGTATATCATCGGGCGACAAAGTCATTGCACAATGACGGCCGATCAGGTCAAGCGTACTTTCTGCGTCCGCCAGACGTACCGGCACATCAGCCGCGATCTGTGCGTCACAATACGGGGCCAGCGACAAGCCGACTCCAACAGCATATGCATGCTGTTGGACGGTTTCCAACTGCATCAAAAGCGCCTGTGATGGATCATCGCCCAGCATATCCGACAGGCACTGCACGCCCTGTTCCGTCAGGGTGAGATCATGGGAAATTTGCGTTGCGACAATCATTGCTGCCGCATCGGATTTGGGGCTGCAAGGCTCAGAATGTCAGGGACCCGATGCGGATCAATCCGGCGCATCAGGCCATAGGCCACACCGCTTAGCCCTGTCATCAAATCAGGCGGCGACACCTGGCGTGACGCCCCGCCGTAAATATGGCCCTCCAGAATGCTATTCACCGCGCGGGCATATGCAGCATCAACCTGCATATGCAGCCCATCATCACCCAGCACCATCGTCGCCTGATACAGGAAATCCAGATTGCCCATATCGCCATGGCACAGGCTGTGGTTATGGCCGAGTCCGCCAGACAAGGTGCTGTGCGCTGCGGCCCGCAGGTCTGCGATTATCTGCGGGTCGCGCGCCCCTGCCCGCCACATCGCCAGTCGGGCCAGCCCAATACCGGCTCCGCCGTTGCACCAGAAGTACTGGAAGTTTGACGGGTCATCGCGATCCCTTTGCGCAAGGTTTGCATAGCGCCAATCAATCCAGTTCTGCCGCTCGGGTACGAAATCTGCGTTCTCGCGCGCGCATGCCTTTGCAACCATATCGCGGCGCACCGGGTCAGGATCAATACGCTCAAGCTGACTAAATGCGAGGATCACGCCCGAAAAACCATGCGACAGGCCCGTCAACGGTTTATCGCCACCCTGCACCACCCAATAGGCCCCCGCGTCATCATGGCGGGCCATAAGGGCAAGCGCGGCACCGCAGCGGCGGGCGATACTCCGGAATCTTTCCTGGCCCGAAGCGGCAAACCCGGCAACCGACACACAGACCAATCCAGCTGCGCCAACCGTCAGATCGAACAGGCCATTATCGGCGGTGATGATCGCCAGATCATGTTCAAGAAACATAAAGGCACGATCCAAGAGATCGGGCCGATCCCACAAGGCAGCCAGATGGATCATGCAGTAGGCCGCGCCACCAAGGCCGCTCATCGCGCCGGGCGTATTGAACCCCCCCCAATCATCGGCGATCTGACGTTCCAGGTTGGCAAAGGCCTGTTCGGCGTCAGCACGCGCATCGGCCGTGCCCGTCATTTCGGCATAATACGCCAGATACAACGTGAGGCCTGAAATTCCATTGTAGAACGAAACGTCAACCGGCCCAAGCATCAGCTTTTCGTCCGGGGTTGGCGTCACGGTCAACCAATCCAGCAACCCATTGCCGCGCTGTGCATGGTGCATGACGGCGCCATGCACCATGCACAGCGCGCGGCGTGACGCATCCGATGCAAGGATGGCGTCGGATGACGGCTGATAGCTGCCCTTGCCCTCGCGCAGTTCCACCTCAAGCGTGCCACGCATGATCCAGATTTGCAGCTCCAGGTCGGGCACAGACAGCCGCCGCAACCGGTCCTGCATGGCTGCAAAGCCGGACTGGTCCAACTGATACCCCGTGCGTTGCCCCTCTGCTGTAGTCGCGTGTAATTCCTTTGGTGCTTGGGTAAAATAGGGCACATCTCCCGCCAATAATTGCTCCAGTTCATACAAGAATAAAGGAATTGTGCTGGGCGTTGCTTCTGCAGCACGCCACAAATGCAGTAGATGCACGACCAAATCATCCACCTTACCCAAAAGCGTCGGATGCCATGATTTTTCCAGTAAGGACGCGTAAACCTGTGTATCCCGTACAACCATCCGGACACGGTGATTGGCGATCCGACCCAACGGGCCATCAGACGCCAGATATGCCGTCTGGTTGTCCATCAGATAGCAATAGATGCGTCTAAACCCGCAGGCCACGTCATCCGCATAGGGCGCGGGCGCTACGGGCGCTCCATCCAGGGTTGGCCGATTAAAGAACTCCAAAGTCCCATCCGGCTGATAGTCGACCGTATTGCGTTCCGGATTGTAGCGCATCGCCATTTGCGGGGTCGGCGCACCTCCTGCAATACCGGATACATTTTCATTTCGGGCATGCTGCGGCAAGAGCAATGTACTCATCACTGAGCCAAGAAGCGCCTGCACCGCAGGGTAGTCGACTGCCTTCAAAAACGGATCATTGCGGCCCAAAAAGCTGCCGTTTTTGAATGAGAAGAACAAAGTCTCGAGATCAATGACGACCGGATATGCGCCATGGGCTATTAGATTTTCCTGATGGAAATCAAAGCCGCCCAGAACATGCAAAATCGCCAACAAACCGCCCGTGCGTTCATAAAACTTTGGGACCTCAGCCAATGACGCGCAGGGACGCGCAGCCACAAATGCAACCCAACCATATCCGTCTCGTGACAGGCTGCGGATGCGATGAAAGAACCCAGGCTCAACGCAATCGTTCAACTGCCCAAGAAGCGTGTCAAAGGCAACCTCAACAGATATATCGCGCGGCTTGTAGACCAATTTCTGATCATCGCTCAGCGTCACGATAATGACCGCCTGACCGCCATTATGCAGATCGCCCTCGCCAAAGTGCATACGGGTCGGCAGCGCTGTGGATAGGTCACACCCGAGCGCTGTGGGAATCGCGGCCCAGTCGGCAACCATACGTTTGGCAAATCGCTCAAACACCCGGACCTGTTGCGCAAAAAATAGCCCTAGCCGCTGGTCCAAGACGGGATAATCCGACAGAATACGCGCGCGCGCGTCGGGCGCCCGCAACCTGTCGCAATACGCGTCAATCGTCAGATCTGTGTCGTCCAAGCGCGTGATATGATATTCGAGCGCTGTGGTCTGTTGCACTTTCTGTGACAATTGACCCGCTAAAAAATCGCGCCAGTCTGTGTTACATAGGGTGGATAACTGGACTTTCAGCAGACTGTCCGGCAGCGTGGACAACAGTGCATTTGCCCGTTGCAGCGCTGCGGCCAGATGTCCGGCACCAACAATCCCCATTGGATCGGTATCCGCCATAAATGCGATAAGCGCCGGATCTTCTTGGGGTGGCAAACCTTGCTGTTTATGACTGTCAGGCTTGGAAATTGCCGCCAATGCCTCAGCAAACATCACACGCGAGTCGGTACGCGCAAGCGGGTGATCTGCAGGAACATAGAACGTTTCATCCCCGTCCCGCAGCGCTGCTAAGGTCGATGATGCGTCAATCAAGATCGTGGACCTGCAGCATTGTCTGGGCGATCGTTTCGGGGCCAGCATTCACCAGCCCCAAAAACCATACCTATCGTTCCGCTGTCGGGGTGCAATTACAGCATGTGCTGGTTTTGTTGGTGCATGACGCGGCCAAGCGGGCTGACACCGAACCGGAACGACCGCCGACAATGGCGCCCAAATCTTCGGCAACGCCAAAATTTCCGGCTGGATTCGCCGGAACAATCGCCCGATCTTCAACGCTGAGCGATGCGAAGTATGCAGGGTCTTTCCATGCACGTACGATATTTATCTTCGTCATTTATTTCTCCTTCGGATTGATGCGTCATTCAACATTAGCGTGTGTTAAGCACAAAACAACACCCTTTTCACGCAACGGGTTATGATCCGCTGATCACCTACATTTGGAATTAAAGCCGGCGAACCAAGACGACAAAATGAATCGGCACGCAACCAATTTCAGGCATCATTACAGGAACGGATGCTCTCGTATCGGCCCAACACATCCAGCGGACTTCACTTAGTTTGTCGCCAAAGCGGTCCCGCTGGTAATCAACGACGGAACAATTTGCCGCATGAGCCGATTCCAGCGTGTAATGGGCTGTTCTGCAATGAAAATAATGTCATTGGGGCGCAATTGCATTTGCGTCGCCAAGATCAGATTTGCAACATTGCGGGCGTTCAGATGCCAGGCTGTCACCGCCCCGGTAGTGGTTGACCCGCGTAACAGATATATTTGTGATGGATTTGCCGTCTCGTTTCCAAACCCGCCATCGGCATATAGGGCATCCGCGAGTGTTGCGGACCGTCCAAAGGGAAGCGCAAAGCGGGTGGGCTTGGCAACTTCACCGGTAAGATAAACAAAATCCCGGTCAATGGCGTCGAGTGCAATGAGAGCCTGAAAATTTTCGCGCTTTTCGACCAAAACAGCGCGGCGCAGGTGAATTTCGGCATTCAATTCAGCCAACGCCAATGTGCCAGCCTGCTGGCCGAGCTGCGCAAGCACAACCTGTTCCTCAAAATACGCCTGAGCCTTCTCCAATTCGAATTCGGCACCAACAAACACACTGTCGCCAGCCAAAAGTCGGGTTTTTTGCAGACTTGGGCTGCTAAAATAGGCACTCAGCGGAATTTGGAAAAGCGATCCTGCACGATAAATGCGTATTGATACGAAATCGAGGTCGGGCGTTGCAATACCGCCCGCACGGGTCAGCGCCTCGTCCAGAAAAAGTGGTGTCAATGCAATAGGAACGATTGCTGGCTGCCCAACGGCACCGCCAAGTGAGACACGTTTTGAATTAAACTCTGCAATTTCAAGACTGAACGTCGGTTCAATGCGGTTTTCAACAAGGCTTTGAAACAGCTGGGCCTCTGCTTCCTCCAATGTGAGATTGGCAAGTGGGATTCGGCCGACATCGGGCACGGCAATAGCGCCATCGTCCTGCACGGTGTAGCCTTGCCGAGTATTTTGCGCGGCAAGCAGCCCCGTCAGCTCTTCAATCGTGCCGCCGGATGACTTGGCAGCAAGCAGAATAACGTCGCCAACGCCAATGCGATATGGCCCCGGATCTGCCACAGGCGGCAGTCTGGTCTGCATCACCGTCGGCCGCTGCTGTTCTGTCAGAACGGGCTGCGGCGTCGCGCCCAAAGCTCGTCCTGCACTTGGCACGTCGGCGCCTTGGAAAAAGGCGTTGGGCACCTGTTTAGGCTGATAGGTCGACTGATTGGCAATCTGCACCACTTCAGCAGTTAAAGGTACAATACGCAGGTTATCACGGTCAGCCACAACTTCAGAAGAAACGTACGCCACGCCGCAGCCCGACATGAACAAAGCAAGAGCGGCACATAGTGGCCATTTCAGCATCGGAGTCTCCGTGCGATGGATATTTGCGCCATACTAAAGCCAAGCCGAAACTGACCTAGCTTCCCGATCACGGATCATTCTTATTGATGGCTTAGTTGGTGCCCGTCGTGGAGCTTTCATCACTACCAGCCACAAGCACGCCAACCGTCACGACGCCTGCGATGATGCTCAACGTGGTTGTTGTGCCCAAGGCACCGAAGCCCTGCACAGTGGTGACAGGGTCAATTGGGACGATTTCTTGTGCGGTAGCAACCGTCGTTGTCATAAGCGCAGCCGCAATAATATATTTCATATCAAACTCTCCTCTGCAGATGTGCGCGATTGTTCTAGTCCAAACGCTAGCTCGAAATAGTAAATGAATTGTTAACTTCTCGTGTCTTGCTGATACAACACATCACCCTATGCCATTAGTCGCCCCAGCGCTCGATCAGCAAATAGCCCACACCTTCAGATACCCACTGCCGCGAGACGCGGACTAGGCCGAATACGTCGACTATATAGGTGTTTTCAAACGCATTCCCGGCGCGGCTGCATATCTCACGGATATGATCGGCAGCGGACCGCGTGTAGATGCAATCGAATACATCCCGGCTGACATGATTTTCGCCGTCCAAGTAGCGATGCTCCCTTGGCGCATCATTGGCATTGCCCATGACAGCGCCCAAAGGCCCCCCAACATCCGCCGCCATCAGGTCAAAGCCCAAGCCGCGTGTTGCCACCAGCAAACCGTCATGCAAGCTAAGGCTGATTCCATCGGGCGTCAGGAATGTTTCAATGGGCCCATTCATGGCCACACGAGTCAGCACGGCAACGGCACCCCGATTCATGATCTGAACCAGCAAAACCGGCCCATCAATCGCGGTCAAAACCTGTGGTGTCAGCGCGGCCCGGACCTGCGAAACGTCAGCGGGCGTTTGTTTTGGTTCGGCCAGCCGGGCCAAAACCTGTTGCGGTACGAGGTTGCGATCATTGCCATTGCCACAGGCCGCAACGAGGCAAAACACCATAATTTGCATGACGTGTCGGATATGTTTCATCGCCAAAATCTGCCCCAACTGCCCTGCAGGCTTGGTTCATGATAGCTGCGGACTGTTTCATACAAGCGCCCAGGCACAGACAACCGTGCACCGCCGTCCCGCAGAAGTGGGCGCAGGGTCACCGGATAGGTGCGCGCCGTCGGGCTGCCAGAAAAATGGGTAAGCGGCACGGTAAAGCGCAGACCCTTGTCAAACGATCCCTCGCCGAAATCGCCGAAAGAGACGTCGGTCAACGTCGCAAACGCGCCGAACCGCCAGCCGTTATCAAACACCCGCTCTAATGTGATCGTCGCGCCGTAGTCGCCAGCCAGATACCGCCCAACATCAAGCTGGCCGTGCATGCCATTTTCAAAGTCATAGTATCCCGACACATGCCCGGTCACGACAGCATATGCCTGGAACCCGAAAAGCTGATCAAAGTCCCGCTGCTTTGCGTAGTTAAGCTCGGCACCGAGCCCAAACTGGCCATCAACTGGCTTCCACAGCACCTCGGCCGATATACCGCCGTACATCCGTTCCAGATAGCCAGCGGTGACGCGACCATAGAAATCACGGCCAAGGTTCGTCTGGTAAGCAACCGTCAGTTGGGTGATCGCCGTCTCGCTTTGGACGTCATAAATTGAGGCATCGGTGCGCACATGTTGAAGGACAGAGTCCGACACCCGAGGGTTACTGCCTCCGTTGCCTGCAATTCGCTGTCTGACCTTTCCCGCAAAAGTCAGCCCCGGCGCCACATCATAGGCCGCCGCAAGCTCAGCACCAACACTGATCCGCACGGGGTTTTCAGGATCGAAGTAGGCAATGGTGGCATAGGGGCCAACACGCCATTGGAGATGCGGATACAGCCCATCAACCAGCGTAGAACCGGCACCTTGCTCTGCGGCATCGGCGATCTGCGCGCGGTCGAACGATTGGGCGGCCCCATCAGGCGCGAACTCCAACGCCTCTAGGTCAGAACGGTCGATCATGACTGCGACTGCCCGGATACCCGACACCACCGGAATGATCGTGAACGCCCCCACAGAGCCAGGCATCACTTGGGTCAGGATTCGGGCTGTCCGGCCAATCGCTTCTGATCTGGCAAGATAGCTGGGGTTGCGCATGGACACCGTGACGTGCGTTGGCTCTAGGTGCATCGCCTCAAGCACCATCCCTTCGGCTTTGAGAAGTCGCGCCAAGCTATCACGCAGGATTTGGGACGCATCAGGCTGCGCCCTCCACGCAAAATCACTTATTTGCCCCGGTTCCCGCAGCCTTATCGGCGTCGGCCGCTGACCCAGCCCGCCATTTGCCAGCGGCTCTTTGGGATTGATCTTATAGGTTAGCGCAAAACCAGCTTCGGACCCGTATATGTAGTAGCCCTGTATATGAACGGTATCTGATATCTGGTAATCCACCCCGACATTCAGCGGTATGTGGCGTCGAAATAAATCTCGCCCCGCTGCCGTTTCAGCAACATACGCGTCGGACGAGTATTCAGCCTTGAACGTCAACCGGTCGGTCGGTCGCCAAGCGGCGCCTGCAAAAACCGCAACGTCACCCCTGAACCACCTGCCACTTTCGACTTGTCCACCCAAGTTGTCGCTTCTGCCCGGGCGTACGTCAAACGCGGGACCAAAGATGCCCAAAGGGTTGGCAACACCGTTGTACGACCCAAAACGGCCCCACCCGACACCCGCTGTCACACCGAACTGCGGGTTCAACTGCTTTGTCGCGACAATATATTCGCCAGAGTAGATGCCTGTGCCAACGAAATCCTGCAAGCCGATGGCAACCGCAGGTCGGTGTACACCTTCGTCAACCAACCGATACCGCAGATCAAACGACCGATCATAGGTGTTTTCGCCAGTCGCGATGACCCAGTTATCTATTCGGGCATAGCGAAAACTCCCCGACAGTCGTGGCATTATCTGAAAGCTAAGCGTCGTACGCGTTGTCCCCCCAAAATAGCCAAGCGTAGCCGCGAGCTCAGCATCATCCGCACTTTGCGCCGTCGGCATATCAATCAGACCGGGCGTACCATAGAGCGTATAGGTATATTGTGCGGCACGGCCCGCGTCCTGCGCCTGAACGGCACCCGAAACCAAAGTCGCAATGGTTGTAGCGAAGCAAAATAAGACGACGCGCAATCGTGGGTGGCGGCTCAAATCCTTGACCATAGAAATGACTTTCTTGCCAGCCTGTTGTCGTATCGCGGGCACCGGCAGGCACGATGTCAGGCTGGACCTTTGAATCATGCGATGGCAGGTTGCGCCACTGTATTATACGATACGCCACATATCTTAATTTATGTTAATAATAAGTTAATTTCCGAACGGATTGGCGCATGTTCTGTCCACTTTGCTGTGGCTCTGCCCATCTGCAAGACAATGTATTGTGCTCAAGATCATGCTGTGGTCTGCTAAATAAAAGCGTAATAAGGATGACATCTATTGCCCCGTTTCTTCAGGAGATTGTTTCGGTCCCGTGCTTCAGGCGCTGCGATCATCAAACAACCTGAAATTGATTTTTCCCTAATGCCGGATGGCCCCTTTGTCGCAATCGGCGACATTCATGGGCGGGCCGATTTAATGCATGATCTTCTGTCACGTGTTGACCCCAAAAGTTGCAAGCGGATCGTGTTTCTAGGAGATTATGTCGACCGCGGCCCGCAGTCGGCACAAGTGCTGGCACACCTTCACAAGACTAGCCGCCAACGGGATGCGCAAGTTATCTGCCTGAAAGGCAATCACGAGCAGATGATGCTGGACTTCATCGACGACCCCCTCGGGCAGGGCGCGCTATGGCTGATGAATGGTGGCATCAACACGCTGGAAAGCTATGGCATCAAAATCCCGGCCCAATCCGATGATCTGGTCGCTGTCAGTGACGCGCTGGAGGCGGCCATGCCCCAAGGGTTGCTCGACTGGCTGCGCGCGCTGCCGTTGCGGTGGCAAAGCGGCAACGTATGGTGCGTTCACGCCGGAATGGATCCCAATGCGCCGCCAACGTCGCAACGGTCCCACGTGATGATCTGGGGCCACCCCAGCTTTCTGAACACGCCACGGCACGACGGCACCTGGGTTATTCACGGCCACACGATTTGCAGAAAGCCGTTCATTGGCGCCAGCCGTATTTGCATTGATACAGGTGCCTACCGATCCGACCAATTAACAGCCGCTTGCATCAGCACGGGGGAATGTTCCTTTGTCGCGACCTAGCTGGGACGTACAACAAGGCGCCGCGCCCGGACAAGATGATAGACTTGTCATTGTTGGCGCTGGCGGGCATGGCAAAGTCGTGGCGGACATTGCTGCGCTTTGCGGCTACGGCCAGATTGTATTCGTTGATGACGCGTGGCCCAACCGGACCCAAAATGGCTGCTGGCCAATTGTTGGGTGCCCAACGGCGACTGGAGATTCGGGGATGTTCTGCGCGGTCGGCGATAATGCTATCCGATCCGAGCTGTTCGAGAAACTGGCGCTGGCGCACAGCCCAAAGCTGCTGCACCCTTCAACTATTATTTCCCCCACTGCGCAAATCGGTGCAGGCACGGTAGCAATGGCGACTGTCGTGATCAACGCCGACGCTACGATCGGACGCGGCGTTATCCTGAACACAGGCTGCAGCATCGACCACGATTGCGCCATTGCCGACTTTGCCCACATATCTCCCGGCGCTCGCCTTGCCGGTGGGGTACGTGTCGGCGCGCGCAGCTGGATCGGAATCGGCGCGGTTGTCCGAGAAGGCATAACCATTGGAAACGATGTGATCGTGGGGGCGGGGGCCGCAGTGGTCCGAGACATCAAAGATGGCGCACAGGTCGCGGGCGTTCCGGCCCGCCAAATTTGAGGACTGACATGAATCGTGAATTAGTTGCCCCTTGGCCAGCCTTTACCCAAGAAGAGGCGGATGCCGTCGCAGACGTCCTACTGTCCAATAAAGTAAATTATTGGACCGGAACGAAATCACGCGACTTTGAGCAGGCATTTGCGGCGTTCTGCGACTGTTCACATGCGATTGCGGTTGGGAACGGCACGCTTGCCCTTGATTTGGCGCTGTACGGACTGGGAATCGGAGACCGCAATGGCGGCAGCTGCGACGATGAGGTGATCGTAACACCACGCGGCTTTATGGCCAGCGTGTCGGCCATCGTGAATGCCGGTGCCTGCCCGGTCTTTGCCGATGTTGACCGCGACAGCCAAAACATCACGCCGATAACCGTCGGGCCTGTGGTCACGTCACGAACGCGGGCGATTTTATGTGTTCATCTGGCGGGCTGGCCCTGTGACATGGACGGTTTTCGCGACCTGATCGGTACGACGGACATTAAACTGATCGAGGATTGCGCACAGGCCCACGGTGCACGCCACAAGGGGCGGCCCGTCGGCGGCTTGGGCGATATCGCCGCTTGGTCGTTTTGTCAGGACAAGATCATGACGACCGGCGGCGAGGGCGGGATGGTAACATGCAATGATGCGGCACTTTGGCGGCGCATGTGGTCATTCAAGGACCATGGACGCGACTGGGAAGCGACATTCAACCGCCAGCATCCACCGGGATTTCGCTGGCAGTTAGATAGCTTTGGCACCAACTGGCGGCTCACCGAAATGCAGTCGGCCATCGGCCTGATCCAGCTGTCCCGCATGGCACGTTGGCATCGAGAACGACAAGAAAATGCCGCAGCCCTGACAGACGCGCTTACCCCGTATTCGGGCATCAATGGGCTGGTTCGACTGCCACAGATTGATCCATCGGAGGGCAGTCAGCACGCATATTACAAGTTCTATGCCTTCCTCCGCCTTGACCGACTGGCACCGAATTGGTCACTTGATCGCTTCATCGCCGCCATAAATGACCGTGGTATTCCTTGTTTTCATGGTGCTTGCCCCGAAATCTATCGCGAAAAAGCATTCGATAGCACCGATTTTCGCCCCCAAGATCGTCTGGCCAATGCCCAAGAACTGGGAGAGACGAATTTCATGATGATGGTCCACCCAACGCTGACACAGCAGGACATGGCCAATTGCGCGGACGTGCTACGTGATATTTGCGCGTTAGCGTCAGGGCAACGAACCGTTTGATATCAGACTATTACCAATTTTATGACGTTTAGGCGCTAAGCGTGGCACGCTCTGGCAGGTGGTAGCCGTCGACCTGCAATTCAATTATTTTACGCAACATGACGGGGTCATCGAGGGTGATCGCCTTCCGGATGTCCCGGAGCAAAGACGCTACTTCGATCTGGCTAAGCGGCGGCTCTTCCGCTCTCAGGATTTTCGGGTGCGGTGTTGCACACAGCGTATTGCCCACAAGCAATTCTTCATACAGCTTCTCGCCCGGGCGCAGGCCAGTGATTTCGATGGCGATGTCACCATATCCGGTTACCGGGTCTTGCACATTTCGGCCTGACATGGCGATCATGCGACGCGCCAAATCAATAATTTTTTGCGGTTTGCCCATGTCCAGGACAAAGACGTCACCGCCTTCCGCGTAGGCCCCCGCCAAAAGAACGAGCCGCGCCGCTTCCGGTATCGTCATAAAAAAGCGGGTCACGTCTGGGTGAGTCACGGTGACCGGGCCACCTGCTGCAATCTGCTTTTGAAAAAGCGGCAAGACAGATCCCGATGATCCCAACACATTGCCAAATCTAACCATGGCAAAACGCGTCCGACCACCACGCGTTTGAAGCTCCTGAACCACACGTTCCGCAATCCGCTTGGTGGCTCCCATGATGTTCGTTGGGCGCACCGCCTTGTCGGTCGAAACGAGGATAAAACGCTCGACGTCCAGCTCTCTGGCGACATCCGCCACGATGTGGGTGCCAATGACGTTGTTCGCCGCGCCTTCGATTTCATTCTTTTCAACCATGGGCACATGCTTATAGGCCGCCGCGTGCAGAATGATATCCACCGCCTCTTCGGTGACGACTTTTTTCACGCGTGCGCGATTAGTCACAGAGCCCAATCGCGCGACAACAGGAATCCCAAACCGCGCAGCAAGGCATTCGATATCTCCTTCAATCGCATAGAGCGAAAATTCATTTTGCTCAAAAAGCACGATCCGGGCGGGCCGACAATTCACGAGTTGCCGACAAAGCTCCGACCCGATGGAACCACCGGCCCCCGTTACCATCACCACGCGGCCAGCATAGGTCTTTGCGATCTCTGGGGTATTCAGGGCGACCATGTTACGACCCAGCAAATCGTCCGGCGAAACTGGTCTTAGCGACGTTTCGAGGCCGCGGCCCTCCATGAGATCAATGAATGACGGCAAGACTTGCACCTCCACCAGAAGGTTCGATAGCTCGGCAATCAATTGTGTACGGCGGCCCGTAGAAAGGGACGGTATCGCCAGCAGCACGCGCTTTGCCTGCCGTTTCATGATCAGTGTTCGCAGTTCGCTTGCCGGAAAGACCTGCAGCCCGGCAATCATGACCCCCTGAAGGTTCGCGTTGTCATCCACAAACAAGATCGGGCGCGTCTCAGCGGATTGTCGCAACGCCGACGCAAGCTGAATTCCTGCGGCACCGGCCCCATAGATAATCACAGGCAAACGTTTTGCTTCGCGACCACCAAGATAGCGCAACGCACGCAAGCCAAACAACCTCAAGCTGACTGAACCCATAAAGAAAACGATCCCGAAAATAAGCGGGACAGACCGTGGGCCGGCAAGACCGAGCAAATAACTCGCGCATATTGCCGACATCGACAGCACCACAGCGGTGACGGCAACGCGCACAATTGCATCGCTTTCAATGGCGTGCAGCTGGATCCGCGGAAGTCCGAAAAAGCAGATCACCGCGGGGCCAACGATGGCCATCACAGGAAACAGATGCCACGAAAATTCAAACAAAAACAGTGGATTATACGTTCCATAGCGCAGCGATGCGGCCGCATAAAGCGCAATAAGCACCAATACAGTATCCGCGCCAAGAAACATGAATTTCTTGGTTGCACGAGGGAGAGAAAGGATTTTCGTTATCAAGGTCCCGGCCTGAATTACTGCATCTTGCCTCATCAATGAAACACGGTGATTAACAATTTATTAATATGAGTTATCTACCTAGGGTAGAAAATGGTTAGAATTTAGCAGTATACGCAAACAGGGGGTCAGTCTGATCCTCAGGTGAAGGATCGTCACGGTTGCCAACGATACAAGCATCGGAAACAAGAAATTGAATGTGGAACTAAGGCCAACGACGCGACGCAGCGCGCAGCATGTATCGAACGCCCAGACGGACGAAGTGGACCTTCGCGAAGTCATGGTGACCGTTTGGCGTGGCAAGTTTTGGGTCGTGCTGTCGGGTTTTCTTGGACTTGTCTTGGCGTCCTATTACCTTCTGATGGTGTTCGTTCCGGTTTATACATCAAACGCAACAGTCGCCTTGGAAAGCCGTCAGGATCAGGTGGTGGATCTGGAAAGCGTTGTCAGTGGCTTGGCTGGCGATCAGGCAACCATCAACACCGAAGTTGAGGTGATAAGATCGCGTGGGCTTATTGCGCAATTGGTCAAAGACCTCGAACTGATTAATGATCAGGAGTTCAATGAAAGATTGCGCGTGCCATCGCCGTTTTCGCTCAGTCACCTGGCCGCGCTCGCTAAAGACGCGCTGCTTGGCACCGCAACGGACATGCCGAATTTCGAGACAGATGAGACGGCCATTCAGGATGCGGTCATTGATGCGGTACTGTCACAGATTACCGTTACCAATATTCGGCAAAGCTATGTTTTTCGAATCTCTGCGGTGACGCAAAGCGCGCAGAAATCGGCGTTGATCGCAAACCGCTTGGCGGAACTCTACATCCGCGACCAGATTGCCGTGAAGTTTGAAAAGACGGCGCAAGCGACAGAGTGGCTGAGCCGACGGGTGACCGATCTGCAAATTGAACTCGAAACTGCCGATGCCGCCCTGAAGGAGTATAGCAACAATACAGATCTGATTAGCCCTGAAGGGCTTATTGCGCTCAATCGCCAACTCAAGGATCTGCGGGATCGGGACGCTGATTTGGATGTGGGCGTTCAGGTGGCCAGTACAAGGTTGGAGGACCTGCGACAGCTTCGACAGACTGGCGACATTGGCAGTTTGGCTATCGCCCTGGGTGACGGCGGGTAGGTCGCCAGTGAGGCAAATGTTCTGACACGATTTGACCAACTGCTTTCGCGCGCCCGGATCGAGAGAGATCGCGCAGTGACGCAGCGGGGTACGATTGCCACATCCATGGATGAAATCGCGCGCCGCATCGAGATGCAGTCCTCGGAATTGGTACAGTTGCAGCAGTTGCAACGAGAGGCCGAAGCAAGCCGTCTGATTTATGAATACTTCCTTACCAGACTAAAGGAAACGGCCGTCCAGCAAGGAATTCAACAGGCCGATAGTCGTATATTATCCGGAGCCGTTGTGCCGCTTGACCCGTCTGCGCCACGCAAGCCCGTCATCCTGACCTTATCATTGGTGCTGGGCATATTTTCTGGGACCGCGCTGATTCTACTGCATGAGTTTTCGCAAAATACATTTCGCGTGGCAGAAGATCTCGAAGTGAAAACCGGGTATCCGGTGCTGGGGCAAATCCCGGAAGTTCCTGCCAAACGCCGCAAGAAGGTACAGGACTATCTGAAAAACAAACCTAATTCTGCGGCAGCCGAAGCGATCCGAAACCTGCGGACATCGTTGCTGCTTGCGAATTTGGACAAGACACCAAAGGTGATCATGTCCACATCCTCCATACCGGGCGAAGGCAAAACCACGCAATCCATCGCGTTGGCACAAAACCTTGGAGATATGGGCAAAAAGGTATTGTTGATCGAAGGCGACATTCGGCGGTGCGTTTTCAAAGAATATTTTTCCATCACCAATGAACAAGGGCTCCTGTCGGTTCTGTTGGGAGACGTACCGATCACGGACGCCCTGACCCGCGTACCGGAACACAACTTTGATATCCTAATGGGCGAAAAACCGACGACAAATGCCGCAGATATCTTTTCGTCCGCTCGGTTCGCCGATTTTCTGCAGGGGTTACGTGACACATACGACCATGTGATCATTGATACGCCACCTGTTCTTGCTGTCACTGATGCGCGCATTATTGGCCTCTGCGTGGATGCCGTCATTTACGCTGTGAAATGGGATAGCACGACACACCGGCAAGTCACAGACGGCCTCAAGGCGCTGGAGCAGGTCAACGTCAGAATTTCGGGCCTTGTTCTGGGACAGATCAGTGCGCGCGGGATGAAACGCTACGGCTACGGCGACAGCTACGGCGCATACCAAGCCTATTATCAAAGCTGAATGGCCGGCGCGAGGTGGATCAATACAGCCGACAAGACACGTCATTCTTATCTGGATAACACGTAGAAAATTGACAATTTGTCAACCAATCAACCGGTAACACATTTGTTAATGTTTACCCTTTGGAAGCGTTTTGAAGAGCAATAAATATGTTTACAGTCCCACATAATTCTTTCGCTTTTCCGCCATCGCATACCGATGCGCAACGGCCGCCCAGCACCACTGGACCGCTGAGAATTCTGTCTGTTTTCGGAACGAGGCCCGAGGCAATCAAGATGGCCCCGGTTGCAAAAATGTTAGCGGCAGCGCTTGGCATCGACGCGCGGGTCTGTGTCACCGCGCAGCATCGCGAAATGCTGGATCAGGTGCTGAAATTGTTCCAGATCACACCAGACTATGACCTGAACCTGATGCGGCCCAATCAGGATCTTTCTGACATTACCACCGCCGTGCTGATGGGGCTAAAGCCGGTATTGCGCGATTTTCAGCCCGATTTGGTATTGGTGCATGGCGACACGACCACGACATTGGCGACCTGCCTTGCATCATATTACCAACAGATCCCTGTCGGCCATGTCGAAGCGGGCCTGCGTACCGGCAATATCTATTCGCCCTGGCCGGAAGAAATAAACCGAAAAATTGCCAGCACCATTACGCAACTGCATTTTGCGCCAACGCAGCAAGCGAAAAAGAACCTTTTGGCCGAAGGCACGCCAACCAAGCAGATTATCGTAACCGGCAACACGGTCATTGACGCCCTGCAGAACGTGGTGCGTATCATCGACAGCGACGTTGGGCTGTCGGCCACTCTTAATCGGCAATTTACCCTCGACCCAACCAAACGCACGATCCTTGTCACCGGACATCGGCGGGAAAGTTTTGGTGATGGCTTTGCGCGGATATGTGATGCGCTGATTACATTGGCACAACGCCCCGACTTACAGATTATTTACCCCGTCCATCTTAATCCCAATGTAAAAGGGCCGGTAGGTGATCGGCTGGGCAACATCCGCAACATAAAATTGATCGCGCCACAGGATTACCTGCCTTTCGTTTATCTGATGAGCAGGGCTGACATCATCCTGACAGACTCGGGTGGCGTGCAGGAAGAAGCGCCGTCATTGGGCAAACCCGTACTGGTCATGCGCGAAACGACTGAGCGGCCCGAAGCAGTTGCCGCTGGTACGGTGCGGCTGGTAGGGACGAACAGCCAGACCATTATTGCGCATGTCAGCGAACTGCTCGACGACAAAGCGGCCTACGATGCCATGGGCATTGCGCATAACCCCTACGGCGATGGCTTGGCGTCGGGCCGTATTGTCAATGCAATCGGCACATGGGCCGCACAGCGCGCCATCGCGACAGCGGTGCCCGCGTGACCGGGCAAGCGCAAAGCACGATCTGCGTCGTTGGGCTTGGCTATATCGGCCTGCCGACAGCTGCGATGTTCGCATCTCGCAAGATACGTGTCGTTGGCCTTGATATCAGTCAGGCCACCGTCGACACTATTAATCGCGGTGAAATACATATCGTCGAACCTGACCTTGATATGGTTGTGAACGCTGCTGTGAGCGCCGGGTATCTGCGCGCCACCACGATCCCTGAACCCGCTCAGGCATTTCTGATTGCCGTACCAACACCGCTAAAGGGCGACTGCAACACCCCTGACCTCAGCTATATTGCAGCAGCAGCCCGCGCCATCGCACCTGTTCTACAGCCCGGCAACCTTGTCGTGCTTGAATCCACGTCGCCCGTCGGCGCGACCGAAACCATGGCAGGCTGGCTTGCTGCATCGCGGCCTGATCTGACATTCCCGCAGACCCACGGAGAAGCTTCTGACATCCGCATCGCCCACTGCCCCGAGCGCGTTTTGCCCGGCAAGGTGATGCAAGAGTTGATTTCGAACGACCGCATCATTGGCGGCATGACCGCGCGTTGTTCGGACGAGGCTGTCCGGCTCTACAGTCACTTTGTGCGGGGGGACTGTGTCGTGACGAATACACGCACCGCCGAAATGGCGAAGCTGACGGAAAACAGCTTTCGTGACGTGAATATCGCCTTCGCCAATGAGCTGTCGGTGATTTGCGACAAACTCAAGATCGACGTCTGGGACCTGATCGCCTTGGCGAATCGGCACCCACGGGTGAACGTCCTGCAACCCGGCCCCGGCGTCGGCGGCCACTGCATCGCCGTTGATCCCTGGTTCATCATCTCCAGCGCGCCTGACAAAGCGCGCCTGATCCGCACCGCCCGACAGGTCAATGACGCCAAACCACATTGGGTCGTTACACAGGTCGAACAGGCCGTCGGACAACACCTGATGATGCACCCCGAAAAGACGGCGGCAGATGTCACGATCGCGTGCTACGGGCTGACGTTTAAACCGGACATTGACGACCTGCGCGAAAGCCCCGCAATCCGCATCGTGGGACGGCTCGCTGAATGCCATGCCGGTCGGCTGATCATCGTCGAACCAAATATACGTGCACTGCCACCCGGACTGGGCAACGCAGTTCTGTCAACCCAAGATGCCGCATCAGCAGAGGCTGACGTGCATGTAATGCTGGTCGACCACAAGCAGTTCAAAAACGGCAATATCCCCGATAGGCCTTTGGTGGACTGTCGTGGCGTGTGGCGTCAATAAATTGCCATTGCACCTAAAATTAATGTTTGTGTTAATTGGGCTTCTGCCGTTTGTTCCCTCACCGGGATCACTGGTTTCAATCATTTTCATCACCTCGTACATTGCGTCAGCAGCGATGTCTCTTTTGACCCATTTTCCTCGGGCAGTCATGGATAAAACCGCGATACTGGCGATCATCATTGTATTTATACTGATGCCGTTGAATTTTCTCGTGTCCAACACGGCAGAGGTTTCACTATCGAGTTTTGGTCGCGCAATCGTGCCGTTTCTGTTCCTTCTAAGCTACACTTTTGCAATTCAACTTCGATCAATATCTGTCAAACACGTTGAAAACCTTTTGCTGATTGCATCTGTTGTATGGGCGATCAAGATACTCGTGGTCTTCCCACAAGATTTCGTCGACTCTCTCATCGGACAGCTGGCCCGCCTAACATATGTCGCCAGTGATATGTTGGTGCCGTTCGGCATGATAGGATTCATACTCACAATATTTAGCGAATCCATCAGAGGCGCAAAGAGATTTTCATTACTGCTACTATTTTTCCTCCTAATCGTTGCTTCGGGATACAGGTCCCATATTTTAATTATCGCCGCAGCAGCAATTTTCAAGTACAGAAGGATCTACTCGGCAAAGAACTTTTTTATGCTGTCCGCCTTCCTGGTTCTTGGCTCTGCATACCTCATCATAAATCCTGAATATGTCGACATGATGAAAGATCGCATTCATAGTTCGGCTGGTGATAACGTTCGTGAAGCCGAAATGGATTACGCATTTGAAAGATTTTCAGATCGGCCTATTTTTGGAAACGGATTAGGGCACCCAATACCAGTCTCGCTAACGAGAACCGGGAGTACACTAGATAAATTTGAAACAGACAGCGTGCCATACATCCATAATTTCTTGGGCTATGTTCTTATGGATTTAGGGATTATTGGCTTTGTACTGTTTTGTGCCCTACTCGTACCGATAGTTGTTACATCAACAAATCAAGTCATTTTTCAAAGAAATAGAAGCATCGAAGGCGTTTGGTTTTGTCTGATATCAATCCTGTTGAATTTTCTGGTTTCTGCGTCATTCAGGCAAATACAAATGTGGGTGGTGATCAGCTTCCTGATGTATGCACTTAAAAAAGGGAAACATGACAAGGTGGCGCAATATGAAGCATAGTGTCGCTTTTCAAATTATTAGCATTGCACTCATGGCATTTCAGTCGTTTCTCTCACCTGTTATTTTGGGCCTTGAAGATTTCGGCGACCAAATACTGCTCATCATTCCTGTGCTTCTGACCCAATCCTTGGTCGAACCCGCGTTTCAAATGCAGGTGAACAAGTCCCTGTCGAACGGCATGCTGTCGATCAACCTTTTTTCAATCGTTCTCACGGCATTCCTTGGCTTGGGGTTTCTATGTGCCGTTCTTTTCGTGACAGGGTCGATAGACGCATTGGTCTTGATCGCATTTTTCATTTCCTACATTCTGTATACTTTGAATATCGCAATATTCTTTGCTGTGGATAAAATAGGATATGCGGCCATTTCTATTGGCATATTTATGACATTTTACGTGTTCACATTTTTTGCCGCATTGGCGCTACTGGACGGCAAGGAGATTCTTTTGGGGAATCTGGTGGGGTCGCTGACCGCAACACTGTTTGGCGTGGCCACAATAATGCGGAAAATTGCCCCACAATTCGAACGCAAACTCTCTTTCGCCCACGTGTCGTTCAACTCTCTTTCCTACCGCCTGCCCGTTGTTGCATTCAGCAACGCAACAACAATACTGCTGGGTGTGGTAGGGGCCGCAGCAGGCACAGTAGGTGAATTCCGAATTTTTCTTGCCGCGATAAATGCGTCCCGATATTTCAACCTCGTGCCGCTTGCCGAACTTCAGTCCGCCATCGAGGTCGGGATAGGCAGCCGCAAGTTCGTTCACTTGCGCGTCGTGGCCAGAAGGTTTCTGCTATCCTTTGCATGTTTTGCAGTCGGCATGACCTTCGTATTTCCACCTATCTATGACGTCGTTTTTGGTGATCGCAATTTCGGCCGCATGGCACTTTTGATATCAATGCTTTTCGTTCTGGTCCAGCCGCTGTCCTATATGGTCTCGGATAGTCGACACGCGAAACCGATCAGCATTGCCATCGCCAATGCAGCTATCGCGCTGCTGATGTTGGCGGTTTTCTGGACAAGCATACAGTTCACCGCCGATCCATATGTGGCCATGGGTCGGTCAGTCGCCATCACCCTGTGTTGCTATGCGATCATGGCATTAAATTACACGAGAGGCGCATGAAACAAATCCTTCAAGACATGGCAAAGGGCGGCACAACGGTGGTCGAGGCGCCAGTGCCGCAGGTCATCCGCAATCAGCTTTTGATCAATACAGCGCTGTCCCTCATTTCCACCGGGACAGAGCGGATGCTTGTTGATTTTGGCAAGGCCAGCATGATTCAGAAAGCCCGCCAGCAGCCTGAAAAGGTCCGTCAAGTGCTGGACAAGGTCCAGACGGATGGCTTGATGACGACGGTCGATGCCGTCCGCGCCAAGCTCGCGCAGCCGCTACCGCTGGGGTATTGCAATGTCGGCACCGTTCATACGGCGGGTCCGGGCGTTGTGGGTTTCAGGGTCGGTGACAGGGTTGTGTCCAATGGTCCGCACGCCGATGTCGTTCGCGTGCCTGCGACACTTTCGGCGCAGATCCCTGACACCGTAACCGATACCGCCGCATCGTTCACGGTGGTGGCGGCGATTGGCCTTCAAGGTATCCGTCTCGCGCAGCCCACACTCGGAGAGGCGTTTGTCGTGATAGGAGCAGGCTTGATTGGCCTCCTCACCGTTCAAATGCTGCGCGCGCATGGGTGTCGGGTTCTGGCGATTGATTTTGATGCGGCAAAGCTCGCGCTTGCCCGCAGCTATGGCGCCGAAACCTGCAATCCTGCCGCAGGCGAAGATCCCGTAGCGGCAGGATTGACGTTCAGCCGAGGGTATGGCGTTGATGGCGTGATTATCACTGCTTCGACGGAATCCAGCGACCCGATCAGTCAAGCCGCGCGCATGTGTCGGCAACGCGGGCGGATTGTTCTGGTTGGGGTGACTGGCTTGGACCTGAACCGTGCGGATTTCTATGAAAAAGAATTGTCGTTTCAGGTGTCCTGCTCTTACGGACCGGGGCGTTATGATCCGGCTTACGAACAGGGCGGGCACGACTATCCAATCGGCTTCGTCCGCTGGACAGAGCAGCGAAATTTCGTTGCCGTGCTGGATTTGATGGCAAGTGACGCATTGGATGTCAGCGGTCTTGTCACGCATCGCTTTGCCTTCTCAGATGCCCCAGAGGCGTACAAAACCCTGTCGGATGACAAGGGTGCTCTGGGGATTGTTCTGCAATACGATCACCCAATCACACCCCGTCACATGCGAAATTTGTCGATTGCCGCACCGGCGCTGCCCCGCAGCGATACGGCGATTGTCGGCTTCATAGGGGCAGGTAATTACGCCGCACGGATGTTGATCCCGGCTTTCAAGGCCGGTGGTGCGCATCTGCACACTATTGCGTCGTCGGGCGGCACCAACGGCGTGACACATGGCCGTCGTGCGGGGTTCGCACACGCAACCTCCGACACTGCAGGCCTGATATCGAACCCTGATATCACTGCAATTGCGATTGTCACCCGCCACGACACCCACGCGCAGCTCGCGAGCGATGGGCTGCGCGCAGGCAAACATGTGTTCGTTGAAAAACCGCTTGCGATGACCCACGCGGAACTAGCCGGCGTCAAAGACGCCCATGCCCATGCCGGGCGGCTCTTGATGGTTGGCTTCAATCGACGTTTTGCGCCTCAGATACAGACGATCAAGCGGCTGATTGGTCAGGTTGCCGTGCCGAAAAGCTTTGTCATGGTTATGAACGCTGGGGCAATCTCGGCCGATCATTGGACGCAAGATCGGGAAATTGGCGGTGGGCGTATTATCGGCGAGGCGTGCCACTACATTGACTTAATGCGGTTTCTTGCCGACGCGGAAATTGTGTCTGTGCAGGCCCGTCGTATGGGTGACGCCGCAGGTACAGGCGTGACCGAAGACAAAGCGGCGATCACGCTTGGCTTTGCGGATGGGTCGTTCGGCACCATTCACTATCTTGCCAACGGCGGTGCCGCCTTCCCAAAAGAGCGGATTGAAGTCTTTGCAGGCGGTGCCACACTGCAACTCGATAATTTTTTGAAATTGCGCGGCTTTGGCTGGCGCAGCTTCAAAAAACACAATCTCTGGCGGCAGGACAAAGGCCAGACCGCCTGCGTCGCGGCGTTCTTGGGTGCCATCAAAAACGGCAGTGCGCCACCGATTCCCCCAGAACAACTATTCGAGGTGGCGCAGGTCACGATTGAGGTGTCCGATCTTTTGCGTGCGCAAACCTGATGCGCCTGCGCACCATTCTGGCCTTGGGACCGCACAACGTCGCGCGCGTCCTGCTGTACCGCGCGGGTCTTGCGACCGGGCTGCACCCTCGTCTGACCATCCATGCGAACGCCCCTTCAGGGCCGTTTTTTTCGCCCCCACTGTTGCCTGCCGCACCGCATCTTTGGCCACGCAAGGGCTGGATCCGCGACGAAGAACTGGTCTTTGGACAATCGCAACCGCGTCTGGATGGCGCAACTGACCCGCCAGATTGGTTCGCCTCTGCCGACGGGACCGCACGGATATCGTCAAAAGGGCCGTGGTGGAAAATCCCGGATTTCGCGTCGGGTGCGGGCGACATCAAAGCAATCTGGGAAAGGTCCCGCTTTGACTGGCTGCTGGCCATGGCGCAACGCGCGGCTTGTGGTGATGACGCCGAATTGCAGCGCCTGAACCAATGGATGGCCAATTGGTGCGCCACCAATCCGCCCTATATGGGCTGCAACTGGAAATGCGGCCAAGAAGCGTCGATCCGGCTGCTTCACGCGATACTTGCCGCTGTGATGCTTGGACAGGACAGCACCCCCCAAAGGGGCCTGCGCGACTTTGTGAAGGTACACTTGCAACGCATCGCGCCAACGATCGGCTATGCCATCGGGCAAACCAACAATCATGGCACATCCGAAGCAGCCGCGCTTTTCGTGGGCGGCAGCTTCCTTGGCGGCATTGCGGGTCAACGCTGGTCAGCACTGGGCCGCAAATGGCTTGAAAACCGGGCACGGCATCTGATCGCAAAAGACGGGACTTTCAGTCAGTATTCCGTCACATATCATCGGGTCATGCTCGATACTTACGCCATGGCCGAACTTTGGCGCAAACGGCATCAGCTACCGGCCTTTTCCATGTCACTGACCAAACGCTTGACCGCTGCCACCGTTTGGTTGGTGCAAATGACCGATCCAGAAAGCGGCGACGCGCCCGTTATCGGGGCCAATGATGGTGCCCATCTGATCAGGTTGACCGATTGTGGCTACCGCGACTTTCGCCCGTCTGTCCAACTCGCGTCAACGCTGTTCAAAAATGCGGCACCCTACCCAACCGGCCCATGGGATCAGCAGCTGTTTTGGCTGGGCATTGACCGACCCGCACAAACCACCGCCGCGCCCCAAAGCAAAAGCTTTGACGACGGTGGCTTTCATGTCCTGCGCGCAGGTGCCGCCATCGCATATCTACGGTATCCCCGGTTTCGGTTCCGCCCGTCGCAGGCCGATGCAATGCACTGTGATCTGTGGGTGCGGGGCCAAAACATCCTGCGTGATGCGGGCACATTCAGTTACAATACCTCGGCCGCAGACATGACTTACTTCAACGGCGCGTTCGCCCATAACACCATCACCTTCGATAATCGCGATCAGATGCCGCGGCTTGGTCGGTTTCTGTTTGGTAACTGGCTACAGGCACAAGATGTTGAACTGATAACCGACAACAGCGCCGCAGCCGCATACCAAGACCGAAAAGGCGCCTATCATGCCCGCCATTTGACGCTGCACAGCAATTGCCTTGTCGTCAGGGACACAATCTCGGGCTTCCAACAAAACGCTATCTTACGGTGGCGCCTGCGCCCCGGTGCATGGGAATTATCAGGCCACGCTGCCCGCAGCCAAAGCATCACGTTGTCGGTATCCGCAACAACGCCAATTACCCGGCTCGTATTCGTCGAAGGCTGGGAGTCGCGGTACTATTCATCAAAAACGCCCGTGCCCGTTCTGGAAATCGCTGTTGATCGGCCAGGCGTTCTGACGACCAAAGTAGAATTTTGACATGCATATCCTTTATTTCCATCAACACTTTTCCACCCCCGGAGGTGCCACCGGCACAAGGTCTTACGAGATGGCGCGCCGGGCCATTCAGTATGGTCATCATGTAACGATGGTCTGTGGCAGCTATGGGGTTGGGGCAACCGGGCTGGATAGGCCTTTTGTCTCGGGACGTCGACGCGGCTTTGTGGACGGGATTGATGTGATTGAATTCAACCTGCGCTATGCAAATACCGACAGTCTTGTGAAACGATCCGGGACATTCGCCAAATTCGCATGGGGCAGCATCGGTCTTGTGATGCGCGAAAAATACGATCTGGTATTTGCAACGACGACCCCGCTGACCGCAGGCATCCCGGGCATTTGCGCACGCTGGCTCCGGCGCAAACCATTTGTGTTTGAAGTGCGCGATCTTTGGCCAGAACTGCCCCGGGAAATGGGCGTGATCAAGAACCCGCTTGTTCTGGCCGCGCTATCCCTGCTGGAATGGGCGTCCTACCGATCCGCGCATCGCTGCATTGCGTTGTCGCCGGGCATTGCCAAGGGCATCGAAAGGCGCGGCGTCAAACCTGATCAAATTGCGCTAATCCCGAACGGCTGTGACATCACGTTGTTCAATGCACCGAATGTCACGCCATGGCGCCCTGCAGACGTATCACCAGCTGACCTAATGGCCATCTTCACCGGCACACATGGACTAGCCAACGGTCTTGACGCCTTGCTGGACGCGGCAGCGGTTCTGAAATCCCGGCAACGACAGGACATCAAACTAGTGCTGGTCGGCGCGGGAAAACTAAAGAACCACCTTATCGCGCGCGCTGACAAAGAAAGCCTGACTAACGTGATCTTTCACGACCCCATCCCCAAAGCACAGCTTGCCGGGCTAATGGCGGCTGCCGATCTTGGCATCCAGTGTCTTGCCAATGTGCCCGCTTTCTATTTTGGCACATCGCCCAACAAATTCTTTGATTATATTGCTGCCGGCTTGCCGGTCCTGAACAACTACCCCGGCTGGCTGGCCGAAATGATTGTCCAGAATGATTGCGGCTTCGCGGTGCCCCCAGACAATGCCCCTTTGTTAGCAAGCGCCTTACAGCAGGCAGCAGATGACAAAAGCCGCCTCCAGCAAATGGGCCAAAACGGGGCTGCCTTGGCGGAACGAGCGTTTGATCGGCGTGATTTGTCGCAACGATGGGTCGAATGGACAACCCAAACGGTGGAAAACTAGCATGAAACGCACTCTGGATATCATTGGATCAGTGACAGGTCTGCTGCTGCTCTCGGGCGTTCTCATCATCGTCGC
>NZ_JAFMHJ010000085.1 GCF_017854565.1 Yoonia sp. | reverse complement strand
ACCGAAGATTGGTTCGGGATTGTGATCAGCCGCATCCAGCGCCCGAGGATGCGTAACTGGTTGACCGTATTGAATGATTGCGACCCACCGCTGACTTGCATCACCGCCAGCGTCTTGCCCTGCGTGGGCCGGATGCCACCAATTGGCGACAGGGGCAGCCAATCCACCTGCGTTTTCATGATGCCCGTCATGGCCCCATGCCGTTCCGGGCTGGACCAGACCATGCCTTCCGACCAGATTGCCAGTGCGCGCAATTCGGCCACTTTGGGATGGTTCGCATCAGAATCATCAGGCAAAGGCAAGCCCGACGGGTCAAAGAAACGTGTTTCGCAGCCCAAGGCCCGCAGTACGCGCGCGCCCTCTTCTGCACATAGCCGCGAATAGCTGACGTCGCGCAAGGAACCATAAAGCAGCAATATGCGCGGGGGGTGCCCGGGGTCATCGGGGCCGGCGAGCGCGGCTATATCCAAAGGCTGAAGCGCGCCGGGGACAATATTGGGCATGTCTTGCGTATCCATCATCAATTCGCGCACTTTCTCGGTGGTGTCATTCAATTTCACGCGCGCTTTGTTCCGCGCATGCATCCTGCGTTGCTAGCACAATCAGAAAGATTGAAAAGTCATTGCAGGCAAAAACGACGTCCCTGCGGGATTGCCAAGGTAGCTATCCCAGCGCTAATGACACGGTATGGCAAAGCTATATTTCAACTATTCCACGATGAATGCCGGGAAATCCACGGTGCTTTTGCAGGCGTCCCACAATTATATCGAGCGTGGGATGGAAACCTATTTGATGATCGCCCAGCTGGACAATCGCGCGGGTCAGGGCCGGATCGGCAGCCGGATCGGGATCGGGGCGGATGCCGATACCTTTGCCCAAGGTGAAGACCTGTATCAGAAAATCCAAAACCGCCTGGACCAAGCACCCTGCGCCTGCGTCTTTGTCGATGAGGCGCAGTTTCTGGAGACGGACCAGGTCTGGCAATTGGCACGCGCAGTCGACGATCTGAACGTACCAATCATGGCCTTTGGGCTTCGGGTTGATTTTCTGGGGCAACTGTTTCCCGGCTCGGCTGCATTGTTGGCGCTGGCAGATGAAATGCGCGAGGTGCGCACGATCTGCCACTGCGGAAAAAAAGCGACGATGGTCGTGCGCAAGGATGCGGATGGGCAGGTCATGGCAACCGGTGATCAGATCGCAATCGGCGGAAACGACCGTTATGTTTCGCTGTGCCGTCGACATTGGCGCGCCGAAATGGGCGAAACGGTCGGGTCCCGCTAGACCGCTTTTCTAGCTTGCCATGCGCATGTTGCGCTCATTGCCGAACCGGAAACCAGACAGTGCATCAGAAAGAACATGCGATCCCTGCGCCAATTGATGGCCCATCGCTGTCATTTCCTCGCACATGGCCGCGTTGTGCTGCGTCGCCTTGTCAAGCGATTGCACCGCATCGTTCAGGTCCCGCACAACGCTGGCCTGCTGGCCAACCGATTGGGTGATATCTCCGATCATCGTGCTGGCCCAAGACACCTGATCGACAATCCCCGACAATGCCTTGCCCGCAGCATTGACGAGGCTTGATACGTTTTCGACTTCTTGCGAACTCTTGAAAATAAGCTGCTTCACGCTTTGGGCCGCATCGGATGTGCGTTGTGCCAATGCCCGGACTTCGGACGCAACGACCGCAAAGCCCCGACCCGAGTCGCCGGCGCGCGCGGCCTCGACACCGACATTCACCGCAAGCAGGTTCGTCACGAGATTGTTGAAATGCACCCGCATCTGATCGTACTGCGGGGCCAGTTCAGCGTCGATCAGCGTCGAAAAATCCCGATTTGACAGGGTTTTGTGATGCCTGCTGAGGAGATCGACCGCTTCGGTCGCAGCCTCGCGTTCGTTTTGGGCTGTCTCTTCTGCCATCTTGTTCGCCTTGGTTGTCAGTTCCATCGCGTCGCGTTGGGCGGTCAATTCCGAATTTATCGCGGCGCGTTGCAGCAGTGACACCGTCAGAATGATCGTTTCCATGACCACGACGGCCGCATGGAGCAAGGTGCGCGCGACATACCCCTCTGTGATGTCCGGATACAGCATTGTGGGCATGGTTACGCTCATTCCCAGATGATGCAGTGCAATCAAAGCGGCTGATCCCAGCAACACCCTGACGTCATACATCACCGAAATCACGGCAAGGATCGCAAAGTAGACCATGTGGGTGTCAATCTGCCACGGGTGCCCCGCGAAGGCGACGGTCAAGGCCATGGTTTGCAGCAACAAAACCAGAGCCAACACAGCCTTGGCGAAACGGGGCGCGGTGACGACGACCCCAAATGCGAAAGCTGTGCAACCAACCGAAAACAGCGCAAGGCCGAAGGGAGAGTTGCCAACCCAAAAGGCACAAATCGGCGCCAACCGCGTCATGGCCGCAAGGTTCCACGAGCCAAGTTTGACGCCATCTTGATTAATCTGTGCGATATCATCGTTGTGGTTCGGGATCGCGGTATTGTTGCTGTTCATAATCTGACCGACCGTTCATTGCACCTGGACGGCGCATGAGGCGCGCCGATCAGCGCAATATCTGCCCGAGACTCTTTGACAGTCAGTGCGTCAAAACCCGCAACCGTCCCTAATAAAAGCTTTGGGGGTCAATATCTATCGACAGCCTTAGGTTTTTGGGTAGCCGAAATTGCGCAACCCATTGCGACAGCGCCTGTTGCAGCTGCGCCGATTTGTCGGCCTTGACCAAAAGACGCACCCGATGCCGTCCGCGCACACGCGCGATCGGTGCAGGCGCGGGCCCGTACACCTGCGCCCCGACCCGCCGCAGCGGCCCGTCCATGCGGGCCATTTCGGCGCCCAGATCAAAGACTTCCTGAACATTGGGACTGCTGAGGATAATCCCGGCCATACGGCCATAGGGC
The DNA here is from genome assembly GCF_017854565.1 of Yoonia sp. Taxonomy (GTDB): domain Bacteria; phylum Pseudomonadota; class Alphaproteobacteria; order Rhodobacterales; family Rhodobacteraceae; genus Yoonia. The sequence continues at coordinate 3,624 of NZ_JAFMHJ010000085.1, read as the reverse complement.
GGCACCCCGGCTGCCTTGCGCTCGGCGGCCTCGGCGGCCCAAAAGCGTTCTTCATCACCGGCAAGGATCGCGCGTATCACGGGATGTTCGGGCTGATAGGTCTGCAACATCGCCTCGCCGGGGGTTTCCGCCCGCCCGGCACGGCCAGCGACCTGTCGCATCAGTTGGAATGTCCGCTCGGCTGCGCGCAGGTCAGAGCCTTGCAGGCCAAGATCGGCGTCGATCACACCAACCAGCGTCAGCAATGGAAAGTTGTGCCCCTTGGCCACCAATTGCGTGCCAATGATAATGTCGGTCCCGCCAAGCGCGATCTGTTCGATATGCGCCTTCATCGCGCGGGCAGAGCCATAAAGGTCCGACGACAATACCGCGATGCGCGCGTCCGGAAACAGCGCCGCGACCTCTTCGCCCATCCGTTCCACACCCGGACCGACGGCGCTGAGTTTGTCTTCGGCGTCGCAAGAGGGGCATTTGGTCGGCATCGGCTTTGTCTCGCCGCATTGGTGACACATCAGCCGTTTCAGAAATCGGTGTTCAACCATCCGCGCATCGCAATGGTCACAGCCGATCTGGTGCCCGCAGGCCCGACACAATGTGATCGGGGCATAGCCGCGCCGATTGAGGAAGATCAAAGATTGCTCTTTGCGCTCGAGCCTTTGTGCAATCGCACCCCGAAGCGTGGGCGAAACCCACCGCCCCCCCGGCACATCCTCTACGCGCATATCAATCGCTGACATTTTGGGCATGACGGCCGCCCCAAAGCGCGATGTCAGTTCCAGACGCTGATACTTGCCGGCCTGCGCGTTGGCCCAGCTTTCCAACGATGGCGTGGCCGAGGCCAGCACCACCTGCGCCCCATTGATGGCCGCGCGCAGCACAGCCATATCGCGGGCGTTATAAAGCACGCCGTCCTCTTGTTTGTACGATGTGTCGTGTTCCTCATCGACCACGATCAGCCCGAGATTCTGGTAGGGCAGAAACAGGGCAGAGCGAGCCCCGACGACCAACTGTGCCGCACCCTGGCCAACCATGCGCCAACAGCGGCGGCGCTCTGTCATGGTAACGCCGGAATGCCATTCGGCGGGCTTCATCCCGAACCGCGCCTCGACCCGGTTTATGAATTCGCCAGAGAGCGCAATTTCAGGCAGCAGAACCAACGCCTGACGGCCCATGCGCAGGCATTCGGCGACAGCCTCCAGGTAGACTTCGGTCTTGCCCGATCCGGTGACCCCTTTGAGCAGGGTCGTGCCGTATGCGTCGGTGCGCAAGGCGGCACGCAGGGCCTCGGCACCGCTGGCCTGATCAGCCGACAGGGCCTTGCCACCATAGTCGGGGTCAAGCGCGGGATAGGGCGTGTCGCGGGGCGCTTCTTCTTCGCTCACCGCGCCTTGCTTGACCAGCCCCTTGACGACGGACGGCCCCACATCGGCCATCTCGGCCAATTCACGCAGCGTGAACGACAAACCGCCATAGTCGCGCAGCACCTCAAGGACCTTCGTGCGGGCGGCGGTCGCGCGGTCAGGTTCGCCGGTCCCAAGGCGATAGACCGTGCGCATTGACGGCGGATCACCAAGGCCGGGCGCGCGCGTGCCAAGGCGCAGCATGGCAGGCATCGGTGTCAGCGTATAATCGGCGGCACGGGTCAGGAAGGTGCGCATTTCATCGCGCATGGGTGCGACATCCAGCACGCGCATCACGGATCGGATCTTGGCGCGATCATAGTCGCCCTTGCCCGGTGCCCAGACGACACCAATCACTTTGCGCGGGCCAAGCGGCACCTCGACAAAGGCACCAAGGTGACAGCCGCCTTCGGGTGCTTTATAGTCCAGCAAACGGTCAAGCGGCTGCGTGGTCAGCACACCGACCAGATCGCCTTCGTGAAAATAGCTGTCTGTCATAGCCGCCTTTTGAGGGTTTCCGCATTGTACGTCATCAGGTAGACGCTGAAGTAACAAACACCAACCCATGCCCGGAGTGAAGAGATGAAGTTTTTCGTAGATACCGCCGAGATTGACCAGATCAAGGAACTGCACGCCCTCGGAATGGTCGATGGGGTCACAACCAACCCGTCGCTGATCGCCAAATCGGGGCGTGATATCCTTGAGGTCACCAAGGAAATCTGTGACCTTGTCGATGGTCCCGTATCGGCCGAGGTCGTCGCACTGGACGCCGAAACCATGCTGGCCGAAGGCCGCAAGCTGGCCAAGATCGCCGACAACATCGCCGTCAAAGTCCCGCTGACATGGGCCGGCCTGCAGACCTGCAAGGCGCTGTCGGACGACGGCATCATGGTGAACGTCACCTTGTGTTTCTCGGCCAATCAGGCGCTGCTGGCGGCCAAAGCCGGTGCCACTTTCATCAGCCCATTCATCGGTCGGCTGGATGATATCAACCTTGATGGCTTGCAACTGATCGAAGATATCCGCACGATCTATGACAACTACGGGTTTGAAACGAATATCCTGGCCGCGTCGATCCGGTCCGCCAACCACATGAGCGATTGTGCCAAGATCGGCGCAGATGTGGCGACAGCACCGCCCGCCGTGATCAAAGCCATGGCAAACCATATCCTGACCGACAAAGGTCTGGCCGGTTTTATGGCCGATGTGAAAAAGGCCAATATCAAGATCCTGTAAACGACAAACCCGCCAAGTCGCCACGACTTGGCGGGAACGCCGCCGCTGAATCCGAATGGCAAAAAAACGACACCCGCAAACCGCGTTGGTCCGCTATCCAGAAAATACCGACCTCCCATGCACCAACGTTCAGTCGTGCGACTGCGAGGTCTTAGCGCCCTCAGGTGGCTTGCCGAATGCTATGCGCCGAGACGTAATGAGCCCCTCCGGTGCGACAATCTCAATAATTGAGTTGTTAAGAGCATCTACGAATAGCTTATTAAAAATAATGGGGGAAAATTTTTGGTGGCTGAACATCACGTTAGGCAGTCGGATATCAGAGAGCGTTCCCGCCAGATAGTCTGGTAGTCGAATAAATTCCGCATGTTCGGTAACGCCATCCATAAGGGGGCTAGCGAACATGATTTGCGGCCGCAAAACGTCGATCACCCGGTAATCTCACCATTTTTAGCGGGGTGCGACAGTAGAACTTACGCGGCCATTTTCAGTTTCATGGCAGGTGTGATCCGGTCGGTGCCCATGTTGGCGTGGTCTTGTCGCATATTTGTGCCGCTCCAAGTGCTCGTTTAGGCCGCCTGGCGTTCGAATGCCAAGGGGCTTTTTCCTCCCAATGCTGAATGTCGACGGCGTGGGTTATAGAAGCCGTTTATGTATTGGAAGATGGCGGTTTCGGCGTGGCGACGCCTTTCCCACGACCTGCGCCAGATCAGCTCGGCCTTGATCGTCTTGAAGAAGGTCTCAATGGCGGCATTGTCATAGCAATTACCCTTGCCGCTCATTGACGCCTTGAACCCATGCTCCCGCAGGATCTTCTGATAGTCGTGCGAACAGTATTGGCTGCCACGGTCGCTGTGGAAGATACAGTCCTTGGGCGGTGATCGCAGGGCGATGGCCATCTTCAGTGCCCTGATCGCCAGATCGCGTTTCATACGGTTGCCTCCCGATATTTTGTTGCCTGGGGCCAGACAGAGCCACGACGTGAAGTGCT